>JBEKBU010000076.1:0-15503 GCA_050015235.1 Methylomonas sp.
TTATAGCTTTCGCCCGGCCTCCATGCCGGGCTAACCTCCGCCAGGCGCTCAGCTATCGGCAAGCTTTTGAAAGTTTAATCACTTGGCGCATAATCCTTTAATAAGGGGGTTTAGATCAATGTTAGCCTCAAGTTTTACCGGTAAGCTGGCCGATACTATCATCAAGGAAATGTTTATCTCCCCATAAACTCAGGAGCTCGCCGCCATGAAAAAAATAATACATGTTGCTTTTTGGCTGCTGGCGATCAGTACGGTTTTGGTGTTATTTTACAGTCACGTGCTCGCCGCGGATACGTTTCAAGAGCAACGCCAGGCAATGGTGGCGGCCATCAAGGCCGATGTGAAGGCGACCAGCGATTTTCTGCAACAGGACAGTTTGGACGAGCGGGTTTTCGACGCCCTGGGCAGTGTGCCCAGGCATGAATTCGTACCCGAAGAGCAACGTTCCTCCGCCTATGAAAACCGGCCGCTGCCTATCGGTTACGGCCAGACCATTTCCCAGCCTTACATCGTCGCGGTCATGACGGATTTACTGAAACTGAAAAAAACCGACCGGATTCTGGAAGTCGGCACGGGTTCAGGTTATCAGGCGGCTATACTCGCCGCGCTGGCTGATAGCGTGTACAGCATAGAAATCATTGAAGGACTAGGCAAACAGGCGGCCGCCAACCTGAAGCGCGCGGGTTTCGACCGCGTCCATACCCGCATCGGCGACGGTTATTACGGTTGGGAAAGCGAAGCGCCTTTCGATGGCATAGTGGTTACAGCGGTCGCCAGCCATGTACCGCCGCCGTTAATCAAACAATTAAAACCCGGCGGACGGATGATCATCCCGGTGGGAACGCCGTTTATGACCCAGTATCTGATATTGGTGACAAAAAATGCCGATGCAAGCGTCAGTACTCGTCAAATCGCGCCGGTAAGGTTTGTGCCGTTGCTTGGCGGGCATTAAAAAATGGCGGCGAAACCGCGTTTTTCCTTTTTAGCCGCCGTCTCCCTCATGTCGGCTTCCGCCCTGGCCTATGAAATTTTATTGATGCGGCTATTTTCCATTATCCAGTGGCATCATTTCGCCTTTATGATGATCAGTCTGGCGCTGCTGGGATACGGGGTCAGCGGCGTTTTTCTGGCGTTTCGGCGCGAACGGCTCATGCAAAACTTTCCGGCGGCGATCATAGCCAACATGCTGCTGTTTAGCATTGCAGCGCCGCTGTGTTTTTTGCTGGCCCAGCAAATACCGTTTAATCCGGCCGAAATTCTTTGGAATCCCGCGCAATTTACTTACTTATGCGCTATCTACCTACTGTTGGCGATACCCTTCTTTTTTGCCGCCAATGTCGTCGGTTTATCTTTTTATCACTACCGGGAATGGGCGGCTTTCATCTATGCGGCCGATCTGATGGGCGCGGGTATGGGCAGCGTAGCTGTCATTTTGCTGTTGTTTCTGGTCTTTCCGCAAAAAATATTAATCCTGCTTAGCATTTCCGGCAGCGCCGCCGCGCTGATAGCAGCCATATACGGCTTTAGCGAACGGAGCGCCGTCAGCAAAATATGGTTTAGCGCCCCGCTCGTCTTATTAATGCTATTCATGTTCGCGCCATCCGACTTGGCGGCGCTGAATATTTCGCCCTATAAGGGTCAAAGCCAATTGCTTCTAGCGCCGGGCGCTAAAATCATCGACCGCTATTCCAGTCCGTTGGGTCTGATTACCGTAGTGGAGAGCGGCGTCACGCCGTTACGCCATGCGCCGGGCCTGAGCCTCAACGCAGCGACGGAGCCGCCCCGGCAACTGGCGGTGTTTACCGACGCCGACAATATGACGGCCATCACCCGCTATGACGGCAACCCTGAAACCGTCGGTTATCTGGATCAAACCACGTCGGCTTTGCCTTATCATTTAATTCGCCGCTCCGAGGTGTTGATACTCGGCGCCGGCGCGGGCAGCGATATTTTGCAAGCCGGCTTTCACGGCGTTCGGCACATCGACGCCGTTGAACTCAACCCGCAAGTCATCGAACTGGTCAAGCAAAAATACGCCGAATTTGCCGGCAATATTTACTCCGGCCCCGCTATCGATGTCCACCTCGATGAAGCCCGCAGCTATCTTGCCGGTACGGCCAAGAGCTACGATCTGATCAACCTGTCATTACTGGATGCTTTTGGCGAGGCGGGAGCGGGCCTTTATTCGCTGTCCGAAAATTACCTGTATACCGAGCAGTCCATACAGGAATATTTGCGGCATTTAAATCCGGACGGCTTGCTCAGCATTACCCGCTGGACTAAAATTCCGCCGCGCGATGAGGCTAAATTATTGGCCACGGTGATTAGCGCGCTCAAGCAAGCCAAGGCGCCGAAGCCGGAACAACAGCTGCTGATGATACGCGGCTGGCAAACCAGCACCTTGCTGGTAAAGAACGGAATGGTAAGCGCTGACGACATTAGCCGCCTGCGACAGTTTTGTAACGAGCGCAGCTACGATCCGGTTTACTATCCCGGCATAGCGGAGTCTGAAGTCAATCGCTTTAATATTCAACGGCAGCCTTATCTGTATCAGGCGGCCATGGCGTTATTGGGCGGCGACAGCCGGGCGTTTATCGATGCTTACAAATTCAATATCGAATCCGCCAGCGATGACAGGCCCTTTCTGTTTCATTTTTTTAAATGGCGAACCTTACCCGAAAGCCTGTCCTTATTGGGAAGCGGCGGCGGCTTTTTGCTGGAAAGCGGGTATTTATTATTAATGGCGGCCCTGCTGCAGGCGATACTGGCAAGCCTGTTACTAATCGCTCTGCCGCTATGGCTATGGAAAAGCAAACTGGGCGTCAAGCCGGAATCGGCAGGCTTTCTTTTTATTTTGTCGTATTTTTTCTGCTTGGGATTGGCTTTTTTATTTATTGAAATTGCCTTTATCCAAAAATTTATTCTGATCCTGCATCACCCGCTCTACGCCATCACCCTAGTGTTGAGCAGCTTTCTGTTATCGGCTGGATTAGGCGGCTATTTCTCCCAAAAACTAACGGGCAATCCTGAAAAATCGCTCATATTGCCGCCGATAGCCGTGATCGCATTGCTCAGCGCCATTTATATTTTCAGTTTTGACTCCATCGCCGCTTTTCTGTTGCATACCGGCGGTACAAGCCGCTATATGCTGTCGATTATTTTAATAACGCCGCTGGGTTTTTGCATGGGCATGCCGTTTCCGATGGCTCTGGCGGTACTAAGCCGGACAACCCCGGCCTTGATCCCCTGGGCATGGGGCGTTAACGGCTGCGCCTCGGTCACCAGCGCCATTCTGGCGACATTGATTGCAATGCAGTACGGATTTACCGTTCTGATTTTTGTGGCCATAGTCCTTTACGGCGTAGCGGCCTGGTGTTTTCCTCGCATCCATTGCGCATGCTAATGGCTCACTCTCTTTAAACTCACTTAGCTCCGCCGGCAACTTGACAGAAAAGCCTTGACCGTGTACACATCTATGGATATTATTAATGATGAAATTTGAATGGGACGAAAACAAACGCTTGGCGAACATCGAGAAGCACAAGTTTGACCTCATCAACGGAGTTTGTTTCTTCGATGGCCGCCCCATTTATAGCTACCCGTCACCGCGCGGCGAGGAAAAACTAACCGTGACAATTGGGCTTTTAAGCGGCGAATTTGTCGCCGTAGTCTGGACGGAACGGGAGACCGGAATCCGGCTCATTTCATTGAGGAGGGCAAGAGATGTCGAAAAAAGAAAATATCGTAAGATATACGGCTGAAGAAGTCGCCCAAATGCTCGCCAGAGGCGAAAGCAAAACCGATTGGGCAAAAGTCAAAGGCATGAGCCAAGACGAAATCGAACGGTTAGCCGATGAGGAAGATGGTCACATGCCGGAAGGTTGGGAAAGCACGGTTATTCTTGGCCTGCCCCCGCGAAAAAAAGAAGTTCATATCCGCCTGGATGAGGATGTCCTAGACTGGTTTAAATCTCACGGCGCAGGCTACCAAACACGCATCAACGCCGTTTTGCGTTCATTCGTACAAACACGGCGACAAATGGAGAAAACCCAAGACCAGCGCCCTGCGCCATGAGTACGGTCAGCTAAACAGGAAATTTTTCGTTGCAACCCGTCAGCGGCACAAAACTGACGCCAATTACGGGTTGAATTTCGAACTCGCCATTGGCCTTTTTTTCTATTACCTGGAGTTCCTGATGGCTGTAAGCCGATCTGACGGGTATCACCAAACGGGACCCTATCCGCAGTTGCTCGAGCAACTGGGGGGGAACATGGGGCGCGGCGGCGGCGACGATAACGCCGTCGAAAGGCGCATGCTCCGCCCAGCCGAAATAACCGTTGCCGTGGCGAACGGTTACATTGTCGTAGCCAAGCTCTTTTAATAGCTTGGCTGCGTTTTTCGCCAGGTTTTCAATGATTTCAATCGTATAAACGCGGGCGACCAATCTAGACAGAACAGCCGCCTGATAGCCGCAGCCGGCGCCGACTTCCAGAATAACGTCGCCGGGTTTGGTATTCAATAAATCGCTCATCAGAGCGACTATATAGGGCTGAGAAATGGTTTGCCCCGATCCTATCGGCAAGGGGCCGTTACAGTAAGCTTGGTCACGTAAATCCAGCGGCACAAACTCATGGCGCGGCACTTCTCTCATCGCCGCCAGGACGCGGCTGTCCAAGGAATTTTTGCCGTTAATATAGCGGGAATACTCCGCCTCCATTTCGATATCCTTTATCATATGTTCCGGGTCGTTCATAAAGGCCATATCTCGAATACGCTAAGCTATTGATAAAACAAGCTGATTATCGCTTATGACGGGAGTTCGACGCAAAATTCAGCACCCATTTAATTCCCTTCTAATTGTACGCTTTATTGTCCGTGGTTATTTCGTATTCTTTCGATTTAACCAGGTGTAGGTTGATGAATGCAATGAAGCCCAACAATTAAGGCCATGGATTTCTTGACGGCGGTCATGTTGGGCTTCGCGCCGCTCTGCCCAACGGCTCTTGAATGTTTGGCCGATGCGCAATTTTAGTGTATATTTTACATATAATTTATACACGCAAACGGAGATTTATTATGAGTGTTCGCTT
The DNA here is from genome assembly GCA_050015235.1 of Methylomonas sp. GTDB lineage: Bacteria > Pseudomonadota > Gammaproteobacteria > Methylococcales > Methylomonadaceae > Methylomonas. The sequence continues at coordinate 5,091 of JBEKBU010000076.1, forward strand.
CAATGTAATTTTGTCTGATGATCTGAATTCTGAAATAGAACGTGTCGCCGAAGAAACCGAATCCAATAAAAGTGAGATTCTTCGTAAATCCTTGCAGTTGTTTTTAGCCGCGCGCGATGGAAAGCAGCGCGGATTAAAGCTTGGTTTGGTCGAACCCACAACCGGGAATATGCAAACGGAAATCATCGGATTATGAGCAACAACACGATCGACCTCAATACACCGCCGCCCAATCATAAGTATAGTGTCTCCGTAGAACGGGAAGAAACGCAAAACGAGCTATATGTCAGATTGTTTAAGGATATTGTATTGTTCCTGGTCGCAATCGGATTCGTTGGCCTAATCGCAATACTGTGCTACAACACATTATCGTCTAGCGCGGCATCGGCTGAAGAAAAGAAGTGGGCAATGTCGGTACTCTCCGCGGCGACAGGCGGGATTATCGGTTATTTGGTGCGAAAATAATCATCTACCGGAGCTTTGGGATCAACTTGAGGAAAAACTGATTTTATTCGGCAATTTCAACATAGTCAGCGATTGAATGGCTGACTGGCAGTTCCGCTCCCGATTGCGCAATCCCTTCAAGATGAAAGCTAATGGCTTCCGCCATCAACATTTTAGTTTCAGTTTCGGTTGCGCCGGTTGCTATACATCCAGGTATATCCGGACTGTATGCCGAAAACCCGGTTTCGGTTGGTTCTAAAATAATTAAATATTTCATTATCGGAAAATTTAATGCCGATTTGTAACAAATTTTGTAATTATTCAGCGAATTTTAAGGTAGCGTCAGCAACCCGGCTTTTGACGCCGGAGCGCTTAGCAGAGGACGCTGTGAATACATCCGTGTAGCTTTCGCCCGGCCTCCGCCGGTCAAACCTCTGCTAGGCGCTCCGGCGCCAAAAGCCAAGGTGGTCAGCTATCGGCAAGCTTTTGAAAGTTTAGTCGCTCGGTGAATAGTTACCAAATTTTCAAAGCCATTTTACAACCTTTAATTATGGATAACAGTATCTACGGCCCTTACTCTTTTGACTTGTAAGTACTAGTGAGATACCGGATTATCAGCCGGTATTGAGAAGATGTTTGTAACCGGTTACCCGAGTTCAGCTATAATTTCCCCTGGAATAGAACTGACCGCTTCCATTCCAATTTAGCCTCTCGCTCAACAGGTTAAGTAAGGTTTAAAACGGCTGCTTTACCGATCTGACCGATCACCAGGAAAACTGGGAAGATTATAGCCGGGTATTTTTACAGACCGTTTTGTATTCTGTTTAAATCCATACACATCAGTGTATCTTTCCAATATAAAAATAACAATCTTGACAGGTGGAATAACATGATTAATAAAATTTCCGTAGATGATTTCATGACGACGAAAATCATTTCCGTCACACCCGATACCGATGTTTCTCAGGCGGTTAAATTATTGCTGGATAATAAAGTCACCAGCTTGCCGGTACTGGATGAACAACACAAACTGCTGGGGGTTTTTTCAGAAATTGACGGCATGAAGATGGTGATTGAATGCTCCTACAATCAAATGTGCCTCGCTAAAGTCGGAGATGTAATGAATAAAACCCCGGAGACGGTCGATAGCCAGGACAGCATAGTGGATGTGGCGATCAAATTTCAGAATACGCCGACGCGGAGTTTCGCGGTTTTTAAAAACGACCAACTGGTTGGAATGATCAGCCGGGCGGATGTCTTGAAATCCTTGATGAATATCCGTTAAAGATAGTACTAACTACTAGGAGGCGTCCGTGAATAGAAGCCCTAGCGAGGCTTGTTTCCAAGGGGTTTACCTTTGAAATTCAGTTTCAACTCGATCGGAAATTGACGGGCAAAGTCCGGCCATGAGCAGTCAAACGGTTTCGTGGGCAAGTGTCGGGTAGTTGCATAAAAGCAGATAATCCCGTAGCCGCGATAGAGCGAAGCGAAATCGCGGGAAAGAAATCCTGTTCAAGTTTGACCATAGAAATAAAAAGATAGTCGAAAAAATATCGATTTGTGTCTGGCAACGAACGCCCAATATGTCAAAGATTTTTCTTGCCCACGATTTCGCTTCGCTCTATCGTGGTTACGCGGGCTGTTATGTTGGGCTTCGCGCCGCTCTGCCCAACGGCCCTGTTGGTATAATTCAACGCGATAAGATGTGCATATAGGATGCTGCCGACGAAGGAGGCGCATCGATCGCGTTATTCAACGCCTTCGATATCATATTTCTGGTTTTCTCCCCATGCGCTCGTATAGATTCCTTTGTTTACACATCGATGAAAACTTGAATAAGGCCAATCCTTAACATTTGTCACCCAGCCATGTTTAACCGGATTCCAATGGATATAATCGAAATGACGGTTGTAATCTTCTTGGTTCATAATCAGATGCCCCCAAAACCGCCGCTGCCAAATGCCTCGTTCACGGCGCTTTTCCCTGCTGTTTGAAATTTTTTCGCCTTTACCGATGTTTCTGGAAAAATGTCCTTTCAACATATTCCACCGGATTGAATAGTTATGGTCATTTTCCGGCAATGTCCATAAACAATGTAAATGGTCCGGCAAAATGACTATTGCATCCACGGAAAACGGTTTTTGCCTCTTTGCATAACGAAATGCGTCGCGCAACAAATCGATGTGATCTAACAGCAAGCGGTTACTTTTCCGTTCGGCAAGATTGACGGTAAAAAACCAGACACAGTTTAGAAGATAAAATCGTCGATATTCGGTCATGGCTGGGCCATCTAACAGTCACGCGAACGATGCGCCTCCTTCGTCGGCAGCATCCTATAAACGCTTTTAGTTAACAGTCGGTTTTTTGTATTTTACCGGAAATCGAAAAAAAGTGTTTAATGGCGGCAAAGGATCGGAATCGGATTGTCAGAGTCATAATAACTAAAACTCTTATCATAAAATGTCCAATAAACTCTTGACTACCACACATAAAATCTTGCTTAACACCTAATAAAAGAAGCGCAACGCAAAATCCAGCAACAACCTAAACAATCCGTTTACCTAGCATTACAGATAAACGCCCTCACCCGCCAGACAACAAAAATGTTAAAATAAATCAATTTTCTCCTCCCCTTTAAACCGCCGCCATGAAAAAAATACTGGTTTCCGACAAGCTTGCCGAAGACGGCGTTAATTTTCTTAATGAACAGGAAGGCTTAAAAGTTCACATCCAGACCGGGTTAAACGAAGAGCAACTGATCGAGATTATTCCCGAATACGACGTTTTGTTGATCCGCAGCGACACGCAGGTGACCGCCAAGGTGCTGAAAGCGGCTAAAAACCTGAAACTGGTGGGCCGGGCCGGCATCGGCGTCGATAACGTCGATCTGGACGCGGCGATGGATCAGGGCGTTATCGTCATGAACACGCCGGACGCGAACGCCACCACCACGGCGGAACTGGCCATCGCGCATATTTTTTCGTTAAGCCGGAATTTACCCGCCGCCAATCAATCCGTCAAGGAAGGGAAATGGGAGCGCTCGCGGCTGATGGGCGCGGAAATTAACCACAAAACCCTGGCTATTCTGGGATTCGGCGCCATAGGCCGGATCGTCGCCCAACGCGGCCACGGTCTGGGCATGCGCGTCATCGCTTACGATCCGTTCGTGGCGCCGGATATTTTCGCCGAAATCGGCGCGGAACGCGTCGATCTGGAAACCTTGCTGAAGCAGGCCGATTATTTGACGCTACACTGCCCGCTGCTGGAAAAAACCCGGCACATCATCGGCCGGGAGCAATTGGCGCTGATGAAAAAATCCGCGCGCCTGATCAACTGCGCCCGCGGCGGCCTGGTCGACGAACAGGCGCTGTATGCGGCCTTGTCGGAACATCGGCTGGCCGGCGCGGCGCTGGACGTCTACGAGGAAGAGCCGCCGAAAAACTCGCCTTTGCTGGCGTTGAATAATATCGTGTTTACCCCGCATTTAGGCGCGTCCACCAGCGAAGCGCAAGCGGCGGTGAGTCTGGAAATCGCCCGCCAGGCCGTTAAATATTTGCAGACCGGCGAAGCGGTGAACGCGCTGAATCTGCCCCGCCTGTCCAGCGAAGAACTCCACAAGGCGCAGCCTTTTATGACGTTGGCCCGCACGCTCGGCAAACTACTGCTGGGTTTGATCGATCAGCCCCTGCAAAATCTGGAAGTGGCGCTGTACGGACATGCGGCGCATGTCAAAATCAGGCCGGTATCGACCGAAGCCTTGGTGGGTTTTTTATCCGGCCAGTTTTCCTCGCCGGTCAACCGGGTGAACGTGGAGCATATCGCCAAACGCCAAGGCATCCGCCTGATCGAGTCGCAAAGCGAACAATCGGAAGGCTATCAATCGCTGATCAAAATTACCGGCCATTGCGGCGATAAAACCATATCCCTGGCCGGCACCTTGCTCGGCGACCAACTGCCGCGTCTGGTCAACATTAATCATTACGAGATCGAAGCCGTGCCGGAAGGCGTGTTGCTGATTACGCATCATTTCGACAAACCCGGCGTCATCGCCGCCATCAGCTCGATATTAGGGGCGGCCAACATTAATATTACCCGCATGCAGGTTAGCGTCGCCGACCAGCAACAATCCGCGATGATGGTGATCAGCGTATCCGATCCGCTCAACGACGCGCTATTAAAGGCCATATGCGGCGTGCCGGCCGTCTACACGGTGAGGCAGATCGTCTTATGAGTTTTCAGGTCATTTGCTTCGATTGCGACAGCACGTTAAGCCGGATAGAAGGCATAGACGAACTGGCGCGCCATAACGGCATGTTCGCGGAAATAGCGGCGTTGACGGATGCGGCGATGAACGGCGAACTGGCGTTACGGGATGTGTACGCCCGGCGCTTGGCCTTGATCAAACCCAGCAAGGCGGATCTGGACTGGCTGGCGGACTTATATATAGAGGCGCGCGTGGACGGCGTCAGCGCAACCATGCAAACCCTGCGCGATCACGGCAAGCAGATTCACATCGTCAGCGGCGGCCTGCGCCAGGCCATACTGCCGTTGGCCGCCTCGCTGGCTATCCCGGAACAGCATGTGCACGCCGTGGATGCGGTATTTTCCGCCGACGGCGCATACCGGGATTTCGACCGCCTATCGCCATTGACGCAAAACGGCGGCAAAGCCGAAATCTGCCGCCGGCTCAGACTGGACAACCCCAGTCTGGCCCTGGTCGGCGACGGCAGCACCGATTTAGAGGCCAAACAGGCCGGCGCCTATGTCATCGGATTCGGCGGCGTCCTGCAAAGACAAGTTGTCAAGGAACAGGCGGATTGTTATGTTAGCGAGCCGTCCTTACAGGCTATTTTGCCGTATGTACTCTAGATTTTTTTGCTTATGGTAAAATGTTGAATATTCGGCAGCCTAAGTAGAATGTGCTGAACGTAGTGTAGCGCATCGGTCGCGAACGATGCGCCTCCTGGCGTCGGCGCATCCTATATAAGTCGGGTTTGCGCAAAGTTGGAAATACAGTTATATAGAGAGCAAGAATGGCCGGACATAGCAAGTGGGCTAATATCAAACATCGGAAAAACGCGCAGGACGCCAAGCGCGGCAAGATTTTCACAAAAATGATCAGGGAAATCAGCGTAGCCGCCAAAGGCTCGGGCGGCGGCGATCCGGCTAAGAATCCCAGCCTGCGCGCCGCGATCGATAAAGCCCTCGGCGCCAATATGCGCCGCGATACGATAGACAACACCATTAAAAAAGCGACGGGCGCGCTTGATGGCGTGGTTTACGAGGAAGTCCGCTACGAAGGCTACGGCCCGGGCGGCGCGGCGGTGCTGGTGGAGTGCCTGACCGACAACCGCAATCGCGCCGTGGCGGATGTTAGGCATGCGTTTTCCAAATGCGGCGGCAACCTGGGCACGGACGGTTCGGTCGCCTACATGTTCCGGAAAATCGGCTTGATCAGTTTCGGTACGCAAGTGGACGAGGACGCCGTTCTGGAAGCGGCGATGGAAGCCGGCGCCGATGACGTGATCGCCAATGACGACGGTTCCGTTGACGTTACGACCAACCCGGAAACTTATTTGACGGTTAAAGAGGCGCTGCTTGCCGCCGGTTTTACGCCGGAAAACGCGGCGATCATGCTGCATGCCGATATAAAAACCGCTCTGGATGCCGAGGCGGCGGAAAAAATGCTGAAACTGATCGACCGGCTGGAAGATCTGGACGATGTGCAGGACGTCTATTCGAACGCCGATATCAGCGATGAAATCATGGCCGGTATAGAAATCGGCTAACTTAACCGTGACATAAACTATTGACCATAATTTTAGGCATAGACCCAGGTTCAAGGATAACCGGCTACGGCGTAATGGCGGCGGACCGGCAAGGCCCCCGCTATATCGCCAGCGGTAGCATCCATACCCAATCCGACAACTTTCCGGCGCGGCTGAAGCAGATTTTCGACGGTTTGACGGAAATTATCGCCCTCTATAATCCTCAGCAAATGGCTATCGAACAAGTCTTTATGTGCAAAAACGCCGATTCCGCACTAAAATTAGGGCAGGCGCGCGGCGCGGCCATTTGCGCCGGCGCGAACCGGAACTTGCCGGTTTATGAATACGCCGCCCGGCAAATCAAGCAAGTCCTGGTCGGTAAAGGCAACGCCGATAAACAACAAGTTCAGTATATGGTGAAAATTCTGCTCAATATCCAGGGCGATATGCAAATCGACGCCAGCGACGCCCTGGCGGTCGGCCTTTGCCATTTCCGCTACCGGGAAACGGCGGAGCGGATGCGGACGGCGAATTTATGATCGGTTTTTTACGCGGCGTGCTGTTGCAAAAAAAACCGCCGCAATTGCTGTTGGACGTGCAGGGCGTCGGTTACGAAGTCGAAGCGCCGATGAGCACATTCTACGATCTGCCGGCCATGGGCGCCGAAATCAAGCTGTTCACCCATCTGGTCGTCAGGGAAGACGCCCATGTGCTGTTCGGATTCGCCAGCGAAACCGAGCGCATGCTGTTTAGAAGCCTGATTAAAGTCAATGGCGTCGGCCCGAAACTGGCATTGACCATCCTGTCCGGGCAAAGCGTCGACGAATTTTACCGGTGCGTGGCCGAGAATAACATTAAAGGCCTGGTGCGTATGCCCGGCGTCGGCCAGAAAACCGCCGAACGCCTGCTGGTGGAAATGCGCGGACGCCTGCCGGATACCTTGGGCGTTCCAGACGCCGCCGCCTTGCGCGCACAACCGGACGCCGGCCCCGGCAACCCCAGACAGGAAGCGATGACGGCGCTGTGCGCGCTCGGCTATAAAAACCAGGACGCGCTACGCATGGTGCAAGGCGTGGAAAGCGCCGGTAAAAGTTGCGAGGATATTATCCGTTTGGCGTTACGTGGAGCGGTAAAATGATAGAAAGCGACCGTTTGATCAGCGCCCGCGCCAATAACGACGAAGAACGCCAAGACCGCGCCATCCGCCCGAGATCGTTAAACGATTATATCGGCCAGCCGGAATTGCGCCTGCAAATGGCGATTTTTATTCAAGCCGCCTTGTCCCGCTCCGAAGCCTTGGATCATGTATTGATATTCGGCCCGCCCGGCCTGGGCAAAACCACGCTGGCGAACATAGTCGCGCTGGAAATGAACGTGAATATCCGCCAGACTTCCGGCCCGGTACTGGAAAAAGCCGGCGATCTGGCGGCTTTGCTGACGAATTTGCAAGCCCACGACGTGCTGTTCATCGATGAAATCCACCGTTTAAGCCCTGCCATCGAAGAAGTGCTGTATCCGGCTATGGAAGACTATCAAATTGATATTATAATAGGCGAAGGGCCGGCGGCGCGCTCCATTAAACTGGATTTGCCGCCTTTTACCTTAATCGGCGCCACGACCCGCGCCGGATTGTTGACCTCGCCGTTGCGCGACCGCTTCGGCATTGTGCAGCGCCTTGAGTTTTACAGCAATGCCGAATTGGCCGAAATTGTCAGACGCTCCGCTAAAATTCTGGGCATTAGCCTGGATAACGACGGCGCCGATGAAATCGCCTGCCGCTCGCGCGGTACGCCGCGGATCGCCAATCGGCTGTTGCGCCGGGTGCGCGATTACGCCGAAGTGAAATCCGACGGCACGATTACGCGGGAAGTGGCCGATCTGGCGCTGGCCATGCTGAAAATCGACGCGCAAGGCTTTGATACGCTGGACCGTAAATTATTGCTGGCGATGATCGAAAACTTTCAGGGCGGGCCGGTCGGTCTGGACACGCTGGCCGCCGTGATCAGCGAAGAACGCGGCACGGTCGAAGACGTGTTGGAGCCGTATTTGCTGCAACAGGGTTTCATGATGCGCACGCCGCGCGGCCGGGTGCTGACGCATAAAGCCTACAGCCATTTCGGCCTGCAGCCGCCCCGCCGCCCGTCGGACAGCGATGATATTTTCAACCTTTGAACGGCCCGGCGCTACGCATGAATGAATTTTGCTGGCCGGTCAGGGTTTATTACGAGGATACCGACGCCGGCGGCGTCGTCTATTACGCCAATTACCTGAAATTTATGGAGCGGGCTAGAACCGAGATGCTGCGCGGCTTTGGATTCGAGCAGGATGAATTACGTATTGAACAAAATTTGATCTTCGTGGTGCGTTCTGTCAATATTGAGTATTTTAAACCGGCGCGTTTTAATGACATGCTTGAAGTGAGCGCCAAAGTGATCGCCTACCAAAAGACCAATCTGACATTTGAGCAGCACGTCAGCCGCGGGCAGCTGAAATTATGTCACGGCACGGTGCGCATTGCCTGTCTGGACGCGGAAAAAATGAGACCCCAACCTATCCCTCTAGCTATTCTGGAAAAATTAAACTAATGAATACCGATTTATCCATTCTCCATCTGGTTCAGGAAGCCAGTGTAGTCGTGCAAATTGTTATGTTCATACTGCTTTCGGCCTCAGTGGCCTCATGGACATTCATTTTCAACAAGCGTAAGGAATTGAAACAAGCCATCGGCATTACCGATGATTTTGAAGATGAATTTTGGTCGGGCGTCGGTTTGACCGAACTCTATAAAAAATTATCCAGCGACCGTTTCGAACCGGAAGGCATAGAAAAAATATTTTTGGCCGGCTACCGCGAATTCGCCCGCATGCGCCAAAAAGGCGACGTAGAACCCTTGGTGCAGGTGGAAAGCGCGCAGCGCGCCATGCGCATCGAACTGGCGCGGGAATTGGACCGCCTGGACGAAACGCTGCCTTTTCTCGCGACTGTCGGCTCCACCAGCCCGTATATCGGGCTGTTCGGCACGGTGTGGGGGATTATGAACTCGTTCCGGGCGCTGGGCGAAATTAAAAACGCCACGTTATCCAACGTCGCGCCGGGCATGTCCGAAGCGCTGATCGCCACGGCGATAGGTTTGTTTGCCGCCATCCCGGCCGTGATCGCCTATAACCGCTTCTCCACCCGCTTGGATCGTCTGGCCGGGCGCTATGAGTTGTTTATTGACGAATTCGTCGTTTTATTGCAAAGACAGGCGCACACCAAATGAATGTTAGCGGCAGAAATCGTGGCGGGCGGAAACGCCGGGCGCCGATGGCGGAAATTAATGTCGTTCCCTATATTGACGTAACTTTTGTATTATTAATGATTTTTATGATTACCGCGCCGCTGGTGCAATCCGGCGTGGATGTCGATTTACCGCAGGCCGATGCGCAATCCGTGGATCTGAAAGACGAGCCGCCGGTCATCGTCTCCGTCAAAAAAGACGGCGTTTTTTATCTCGACGTCGGCGACCGCCAGGATGAACCGGTCGATGAGGATACGATATATACCCGCGTGGCCGCAATCATGCAAAATAACCCCAAAGCCCAGATTTACGTGCGCGGCGACCATACGGTGGAATACGGTAGTATCGTCAAGGTCATGGTGGCGCTGAAGGCGGCTGGAGCGCCCAAAGTCGGATTAATGACCACGCCGCCGCCGCCCGAGAAAAAATAATAAAACGCTCAACATGCGAAAACTTGCGCCCTCAATTGCATTAGCACTGGCTTTGCATGTCGTCATTGCTCTTTTGTTTGTTTTTAACTTTGAGCCCGCTAAACAGGACTTGACGGTAGCCGAGGATATGCCGGAAATCATCGAGGCGACGGTATTTGACGATGCAAAAATCGAAGCAGAAGCGGCGCGGCTGAAAAAGGACGCCGAAAACCAGCGCCTGGCCGAAGAAAAACATCAGGCGCAACTGGCCGCCGAGCGTCGGAAAGAAGAAAAACGCATGGCGGAAATTAATGAACGGCGCGAACAAGACGAAAAACAAAAGCAGATTGAGGCAACCAAACAGTTGGAGGCGCAACAGCTAGCCGCCGAAGCCGCTAAAACGAAAGCGGAAAAAGAAAAACAATTGGCCGCCGAAAAAGCCGAAAAAGACAAACAAGCCGCAGCCGACGACAAAGCCAAGGCTGAAAAAGACAAGCAAGCGGCCGCCGAA
>JBEKBU010000077.1:0-15453 GCA_050015235.1 Methylomonas sp.
GCCTGCCGACACCAGCCGCGCACCATCCGGCGAAAATCCGCAGGCGGAAATCCAGCTTTGATGACCGCTGAACACCCGCAAACATTCGCCGCTATCGGCATCCCACAGCCGTAGCGTATTATCAGCGCCTGCCGATACCAGCCGCGTCCCATCCGGCGAAAATCCGCAGGCGTTAACAAAAGCATTATGACCACTGAGCAAGGCAAGATGAGGATAATTTCGAGCAGCCAGCGTTAAACCAGGCGCCTGCAAGCAATCCGCCAGCTCCGGCTGTGCGTCGCTACAAAACAAAATTTGGACTCGATAGGTATATGCACCGGCCCATACCGTCCCGGCCAAACGGCTATGGCGAAAAGTCGTAGCTATGAGTTGCGCGTCGCTAAAGTCCGTTTTGTGCAAGCCGCAATAATGGAATTCCGCCCAATCGAACCGCGCCGCTCTGAAATCGGCATTATCCAAAGTCACGGCATGGAATTGAGTTTCGCGTAAATCGGCGCCGGCAAAACACGCCGTCCCCAGCTCCAGCATGGCCTCGGCGGCAGGAACGGAAGTTTGCGCCACGCCTATCCGCCAACCCTTCAAATTCGCGCCGCGCATATCCATGCCATGTAAAATCGGCATGGGCCAACCCTTAGATTGGGCTGTTAACGCATAATCCAGCAATAATTCGCTGACTTGCGGACGGTATTGCTTGCGCCAGCCTTGCAAGATGCCGGTCAAACCGGGCTCGTTGGCTTCTGCCAGCATCTGGCCTAGAAAATCCAGGGTTTCCCGGCTGGGTCTGTCCATGCGCCAGCGCTCGGGCGCATTCTCGCGGATGGCAGCCAATAAATACTCGGCCAGAAAGAATTCTTGCATCGATGTATGCGCAAAATGGAATCCGCAGTCGGCCGGGTTATCGGCGTCCTGGCGGGTCAGAAACGTGGCGGTGCGTAAATCCTCTTCCAGTTGCTCCGGGTGTATTCCCAGATATCTCCGGCTTAAGTCCGGATTTTCGTTCATCCAACGATGGAACCAGGTTTCCAGATCGTTAACCTGAAGCACCCGCCGGCCGCTCCGCCACAATTCGGCGGCCAGATGCCGGGCCAGCAGCAGCTTGTGTTCGGGCTTGATATGGTGTTTGCCTTTATCGCGATCCAGCCAGCGGTTCGCCATTTTCCGGTACAAGCTAACGCCATGCACCACTCGGCCGGCGGCGCGCTCCCGCTCGATATCCGGGATAAATTCGGCTATCAGCCGCAACGTGTAAGGCCGGCGGCTGAGTTCTTCCAGGTTGTGTACGGCGCGTATGGTCTCCAGCAAGCGTTCCGGGTCGGCTTCCGGTAGCGCGTTGACTAGATAGCGGCGGATCTGCTCTTCGCTGAACGGCAGCAGCAACAAGCTCAGGTAATCGTCGGACTGGTATTCGCCGCGCTCCTGACCGGTAAAATGGCTTTTCTGATCGCGCAAGGTGCGGAAATATTGCGTGCGGCAAGACAACAGAAGCCGGGGCCGGCGGTCATTACCGCCGGTTTTTTGTTGCCGGCGGAGCGGGTTATCGGCGGCTAAATCCAGCAATTGCCGGGTAAACACTTGGCCGTCGGCTTCCTTCAATTTAACCAGCACTTCATCCAGGCCGTCAATGATGAATAAGGCGCCTTGATCGGCCAGTTCCCGGATGGCAGCAAAATCGTAGCTTGCGCCGGTCTGATCCTGACGCCAGCCGCGGCGTATGCATTCTTCTATCACCGCTTTTTGATCCGGGACGGCTTTGTCCAGGCCGGTCAGATTGCGCAGATCGAAATACAAAGGGATAGGCCAGTTCGGATCGTCTTCATGTTTTTTTTCCAACTCCACCGCCAGCCGCTGACAGGTGATGGTTTTACCCATTCCGTATTCACCCAGCAGCGCGAACAGTGAGGGCGCGTTCGGATTGCTTGCCCAGTCCAGCAAGTACGCCAAAGCGTCAACGCTGTTATCCGGTTGTTCCGGGACTGGTTCGGTTGTTTGATCCTTGCGTAGATTGGCAAGCATAGCGTTTGGGCATTTTTCCAAGAGATGCTCAGGCACGTCATCGAGGTCGCGTATGCCCATGCCGCGCGCGGAAGGTATTTTGCCTGGGCCGCTTTTAATACCATGCGTATGACTCCTGGCCTGCTCTGTAGCATTTGAAGTTTCGGCGTAAAGATTACCTTCATAAATCGCCGCCTTAATCACCCTTACAGCGTTTTCGGCTGCCAACTTCTGGTTCTCAGCCTTGTCTTTGCCTTTATTGCCGTCCGCCCAATCACAAATCGCCTTGACCACTATCCAGTCAACTTTAGCTGCGTGCGCGGATACATATATCCCGCCGCCTTCCATTTCACCGCCAATAGCTTCTGGAAAGTTTGCTAATAAATCATTCCGAAAGTCGAGATTGTCAACCAGTTTTTCACCCGTGAGGATTTGACCAAAAATTAGTTTAGGCCATTCTAGGCGTTGGGCATGTTTGACATTGACATCCACTGTTTTGATGCGATTCAGTAACAAGGGCGATGCGTCCGGTGTGCTGCCTCGCGAAGTAGATTCTCCATTTGCATTCTGGCGAGAGGGCTCATACAGACGTAATTGGGTAGACACCAGCACATCGCCGATGTTTTGTTTTGACGAGTTCACGCCAAACGCAATTCCGATAGCGATCACCGCTTTAGGCCGCCAGGCGGTTATCGCGTCTGAACAGCGTTGTTGGGCCGCGCCTATCGGCCCGGAACCAGCTTCGCTAATCGCGTGTATCACCTCCATGCCGCCATGAATGCCTAGCATATTGTAGGTGACGCCGTTGTGTGTCTCTGTAGGCGGTTTACCGTTACTGAAGGCTTTTAGCACGGCTTGATGTTCATATTCGTTAAATGTCAGCAGCACCAATACCGGGGGATTCAGCGGCAAACCGCGTTGCTCGGTGATAAGCTCTCCAGGTATGGCTTTCAGATCGGGCGTGGGTTGATGCAGCGGGATTTGCGCCGGCCCTTCGAACCACACCCAGCGCTTGGAGGCCCCCTGGTTTTTACTGGATGTGATGACTAAAGCCAAAGCCTGATTAGCAGCTTGCGCCTGTTGATTGAAATCGTTTATCAGACGATTCAACATGGCGTTGGCGCTGGCGGGTGAAGTCGCAAGCGGAAACAGGGCCTGATGTATATCCGCGACCTTGACCAGCCCCTGGTCGTCCAGCATATTCAGCAACTCGGCGGTGGCCTTGCGAACCGGTTCGGATAGATGGGGTTTCAGGCGTTCGAAACCGGTTTTTGCGAAATAAGGCTTTAATACCGGCATATGCGCCTCCTGTAAAAATAGTAAGCGTTATTCTGCGATCAAATTCAGCAGCCGTCAAGTTTTTTATGTTTGAATTACGTTTGATATAAAACCAATTCTTTTAAGTATTGAATGTTAAGGGCATTACGAAATCGCCGGTTGGTATCGAATGCATAACAGACTGATTTAATTGTGAATATACTTTCTACAAGCGAGCGATAACTGGTAGCTTTGGATTTTGACGCGGAAGAGTATGTTGAGAGCTACCAAAATAATTCCATACCATACTCCACAAAGACTCTATCAGCACTAGCAAGCTTTAGGTTTTCCAATTGCGACTGAACTAATATCAATCTATCGAAAGGATCTTTATGATGGAAGGACAAATTGCTTAAAGCAAAAATATGCTCGGCTTCTATGGATAATATTTGCAGGGCATTATTTAGGCGTTGCTCTTCAATCAAACTTTGTAGCGGTAACTCTATGTCGAGCTTGCCTAACTGATGTTTGATTTGAATTTCCCAAATGCTCACCATACTTAAAAAAACTTCGTTGTTTAAGTCATAATAAGCGGACAAAACTTTATCAGGAATTTTCTCCGGAGAGCTTCTTAGCCAAAGAAACGTATGGGTATCCAACAAGATATTCATTTATCGCCCAGCCAAAAATCATCCGGCAGCTGCTCATTGAAATCGTCATGAATGATTATCTTACCTTTATATTCGCCGACAGTTCTGTTTTGAATGTGTTGTTTTTGTTGTTGGTTGCGTAAAAACACTACAAAATCAGAAACCTGTTTTTGCAACTCCGGAGGCAGGATCTCGATTTCTCGCAGTAATTGTTGGCCATGCATAATAACTCCTACAATTGGACAAAATTAAGGTTTAGGGATAAACATTGCGAAAATCGGTAGGATGAGCCAACCATCGGGTGGCGCATCGTTCGCGATTATGAAGATTATACAGGCTCTGCCAAGTATCCGCATAAATGGGGACAGATTTACCTGACGGGTTGTAATTGCGCCCCCCTTACTCTTCATCTCGCAACCAGTCCTTTGCTAACGAGGACTCACTTAACGCCAATCCGCTCAGCGCTTCATTGCCCTGAGCGTCGTGAAACGCATCAATTGCGAAGCCTATGTCATCGTTAATTGTGGAGTTTTAATGAAACGCTGCTGGCCGGGATATTTATCCGGGCCGTAACGTTTTCACGTTCACGATATCACCAGCAAACCCGCAATTTGTTCAAAACGTCTAAGACGGGGTAACTTTGGCTGACAGCATTAAAAGGCATACCTGCCTTTCAGTTTATCCAAAGAGGTTGATTTTAAGACTCGCGCCCGACTTTCGCGCATTGACTAGGTATGCGAATTCGTAATCATGAATTATAAGTTGTGTCCAAGGGAGCATCTGCCATCTTGTCAAGCACTTCAAATACCTTTGGCAAAGCTTCGGAATATGTTGTGATGTAGTTCGATGTCACAACTCGTCTATCCATACTTGGCAGATTTTGCTCCTTTATCCAAAAACCGAACTTAGCCCAATATTTCTTCAGCTCAGCCGGATCGAGTCCACTGGCTAAGCCGATCTCCGTGACCATAAACCCTTCGTCATAACCAAACATAACACCGCTGCTCCGGTTGCGCAAACAATGATCCACAAAATGGTAGATGTTGTCCTTGTTGATCGACGGGTTGAAGCACACATCAAAAATGTATTTATTCATGCTGGCGCTAATGCCTCCTGAGTCACCCCTACCTGACTCATCGTATAAACCGCAGCCTACTCCCGAGCCAGTCGGCATATCACGATTAGCGAGCTGGTATATGACAAAGCTCTTTATGCGTGAACGGGCAACCAACAATTGATCCGCAAGTCGATGGGTTCCAACTTCTTCCTGATCACTCTGATCATTCAACCACTTTTCCGAATTCCCGTAGAAATCGCGATCAGGTATGTTGTCAACTTCGGCCAAAAAGTTCCGCCCGGTCTCAATGAACGTCTCTCGAAATAGCTGAAATACTTTTTGAGATGGTTCTCGCATGCCATTCAGCGCTAGCGAATGGAGCAAACCGGATGTTGGAGCACTCGCGTCCTCATGAACGTTCAAAGCTCTTTGAACGTTATATGTCTGTCCTCGCAGGTCAGCCGAACAATTTAATCTGAATAACATTAAGTCGTTCCAACCGAGTGCCCCCCGCTCATTAGACGCCAACCAATGAATGAGTCCTTTTCCCGCGAAAGCCCCCTCACCATAGATGCGCTGAGCAATTTCGACAACATTTTCGTTTGTATTGATTCGTCGCCGTCCGAAGGTACGCCCCCAACCAGCACGGTCTAATAAAAGAATGAGTGAGGAAATCGATCGTTGCCTCAACCCATGTTCACCAGAATAAAGTGTTGAATATCGCGGAAGATACTCGACGAGCGTTGTGATGGCATCTTCAGCGATCCCCTCTGTGA
Organism: Methylomonas sp.; assembly: GCA_050015235.1. Taxonomy (GTDB): domain Bacteria; phylum Pseudomonadota; class Gammaproteobacteria; order Methylococcales; family Methylomonadaceae; genus Methylomonas. Next base: position 5,733 of record JBEKBU010000077.1, read on the forward strand.
AGTCATGAGATTGGCTTACTAGGACGCGCCAAAACTCATCATGGGCCAATTCGCCTTCCCGCAGGTCGAAGACCGGCTCTTTCAAGATGGAAGCGATCAAAGTGCCTTGCTTTACGCGATCTACGGCGTCTTGGTAAAGCTTGAATGTTTCTCGCGGCTCAGGTGTGGCAAACCTTACAATTAATTTCAGATATTTTTCAAGATTCCGGTGCCACTCCGAGTTGAAGCAAGCACGAGAGCGGAGAATGCATTCATTCGCAGGATCGACCGTCTCAATTTTAAGCACTTTCACATCGAAAACCTGCCTTAACAAGAACTGACCTGTCGTCTCCTTGCAATCGCTCACCACATTCTCGAATTCGGCGGCGTTGGAAAATTTCACATCTCCCTTATCAAAGTTCCGCTTTGCTGAAAACACTCCTGACCTCTCTTCGGTTTCCTCGGAATAGATTTGCCGAAACAGTCCTGGGTAGTTCAGATGCAAAAGTATCAGGTTGATGAGGTCACGCCGATTGAAATCTGTCTTACCTAAGTCAGTCTTTTCGAGCTGCAGCAGAATTAAAGTATTGACGAAGCGCTTAAGTTTGCGCATGTCGCCAATCAGGGGAATGTAATTGGATGATATGTCATCGCCTAAAATATTCGCCAGCTCGCTAAGAACGGACGCTAGCTTAAGCATGGAGTCGGAAGGGATAGACTGGAATCTATGCTCATAGCGTTTCCAGTCTGTCAGCAAAAAGTTCCGGAGCGTCGAGCTGTCAACAAATAGGCTCAATTTCACCGTTACGAACTTCTCAAGAAATTCTCGCGCATTGCAGCCATCTTCTTTCCCGTTCACTAGATTTTCAGTGTCGTAGCATATGATGTATGTTGCCTGAGACAGTTTAAACGTACGCCGGATAGCGAATAGGACGTTATTAACCGTCTTAGCTTCAAGTCGATCAAGATCGTCTATGACCACGATGACGCGCCTGCGTATGCTTTTGAGAATACAGTCGATGTCTTCTAGTAATTCATCAATGGTCTTGCTCAAAGGCTCAATAGATAGTTTGAAACCAAGTAGCGAGATGCCCTTAATCATCCGCGAATACCGCGATGCGGCTGGACGGAATTCAGGAGTATAAACCTGCCGTTGAATGGTTGCTGTAAGGTCACGTAGGAAACGCTCCGATAAGTCAGGTTCGGCAGCGTACCGCAAAGGCTCAAAACGAAAAACGATTATCGAATTGCTCCCGGCTTCCCTCCAATGGTTTTCTGCAAGATTGACAAAGCTGGTCTTGCCAGCACCCCACGGTCCATCAACGCCAAACACAAGGCCCGAGTGAGCTGCACTCGCCAGTACTGTCGCAGCGAAGTCTTTTGCCAACCCTTTGATTTGCAGGATGTCTTCTTCCTCAGTGTCGATTTCTTCGTCTCCAAGGAAGTAAAACTGAAGGTCTGACTGTTTCATTCGAGACAAGTAAGTTCTACATAATGGTGACAGGAGCGCTAAAAGTAAGGCAACCAATATCGTAGGAGCCCAACGAGGATCCGTTTCATTGAGGACTTTTTGGGCTTTCAACAGCCAAGACGAGGTCAAATAGTTTGACCAAACTCCAATTAGCGCGAAAGCCAACAAATCGAAACGAAGACTACGTCCAAGGCGAACGACAGAAGAACATGCATCACGCATAATTGCGTAGGCAAGGCAGACAATTAGGCAAACGGTAATCCCGGCTGCTTGAAATACCCAATCAACACCAACTAGGAGAGTAGCGAATTTTTCGCCTTCAAAGTATGTTACACGGAAGCATCCTGCTAAGACGAACCAGATTGCAAATACTCGCGCGAATACGAGTAATTCCGGCATCTTCATCTTATAGTGAGCTTCTGGCATCTATCTGCTCCTACTTTCATACTGACCAAGTTCTTATAATATTTCATAATGTCAGACACTTGGGAAAAACCTACTAGACTAAAAATTTCTCAGTTCATCAAGTGCTGATCTACCCAAGGCACAATACGCATTTCTGTAACAGAACCGACCATTTTGGAATTTAAAATGAAATACAAAAAATATTAGCAGACTTATGCTTTGGGTCGGACTCAGATTGTCACTGCCTTATTTGATAAAAGATGAATTTTGAAAATGTCCAAAGCTGAGAAGCTTAGAATGCGTCGGCTTGATGGGCATGCGGTTTCTCGCCAGTCAACGCGAATGCTTCAGGTGATGCCATAAGTTTCACCCGGAAAGCCTGAACTAAAGTTTCATCCTGAGGGACTAACTCACTGTATTCTGTATCTAGAAGATCAAGCTCAGCATCCGTTGCATCTCTCGCTCTTTCAAGAACATCCGCCACCCTTTCTAGTCCATAGTAACGATATCCAGCCAAAGCCATTGCATATTCCTCTGAACTCAGTACATCGATTGCATGATCAACGCCACCATTCATTGCCATTCCATGAAGGAGTAATAAAGCGGCGAGCGCGGAATCACCTTCTCGCGGATCATCGCCACCTGCATCCAGGGCTGCACGATTCCATATCTCAACTTGACGCGACATCTTCATTTAGGAAACCAACAAGTAATTAAATTGTTTCCTGTATTTCTACACGAAACGTGTTTCAAGATCAGATGCGCCGACAATCGGTGGCAGTTTGTGACTAAATAGCTGTTGTTTAATCAGACGGAGTGATCGACAGCAACAAGTCGGACTCAGACTGTCACTGCCTGATTTGATCAAAGCTGAGTTCAGTAAATGTCCGATCAGGCCTTAGTAATATATTTTCTGAGAAATTTAATAAAAAATTTGCTCAAGATTCTCCGCATCCAGCACCCTATCCAGCCAGATTTCGATTTGCCCGGCCGATGCGGAACCGATTTTAGCTACTACATCAGGCGTCAAGGGGCCAAACCGTTTGCTTAACAGACGTTGCAAAGCCAGGGATTCGCCCTTTTCAATTCCTTTCTCTATCCCTCTTTCGATCCCCTTCTCCATGCCCTTCTCAAGCCCTTTCTCCATGCCTTCAACAAGGCCTTGTTGTTTATATTCCTTAGCCCAAAGTTCAAACTTTTCCGCCAGCGCCATTTTCAGCTCCTTCAAATCGTTTACTTTCGGTAATGCCAAGTGCTGTTTGCTGTGACGCAGCAGCACCGCCCGTATCCAGATTGCAAAAATACGTTTAAGTTCCGGTTTATTGTCCAGCCAATCGTTTAAAGCGTCAATCAATAATTCCAGGGAGTGTGCGAAAGACGCGAAAGACGGGGTCACGAAAGACGCGAAAGACCTGTCACCGATGGCTTCTTGAGCAAGGCCTATTTAGGCTGCCGTCTGATGAAAAACGCGAATCCTTGGCGCAATTGTTTCGCGCATGGTGCGAGTGGCGACACGCATGTCATACTCGCTTTGCAGATTTAGCCAAAATCGCGGCTCCATGCTGAAAAACAAGCCAAGCCGTAAGGCCGTATTCGCGGTGATTGGACGATTCCCATGTACTAACTCACTGATGCGGCTGGGCGAAACATCAATATCAGCCGCAAGCTGACGGGCGGAAATCCCCATCGGCTTCATAAAGTCCTCCAGCAAGATTTCGCCGGGGTGTATTTCATCAAGTAGTTCAGTCATGATTACTCCTAGTGGTAGTCAACAATTTCAACTTGGTGGGCGCCGTCTTCACGCCACATAAAACAAATTCGCCATTGGTCATTGATGCGGATGCTATGTTGCCCACTACGGTCGCCTTTCAATGGTTCGAGCCTGTTTCCTGGCGGAATCCGTAAGCTGGCTAATTCGGTAGCCGCATGTAGTTGCAAAAGCTTTCGTCGAGCCACACGTTCAATGTTCTTGAACCTTGGCACAACCCGGCTATGGAAAAGCGCCTCGGTATCGAGACAAGTGAACGAATGAATCATATTCTGCATGATATTCCGTATTGCAGAATCTGTAAAGCAGAAATTCTTGTATATGTACTTTTGCGGCCGGGTTAGCCTAACAGGTATGTAACGATCAATGGCGCTTGATATGTGCAAGGCTATGGCGGGTTACGATGCGCGTGCGCATCTAACCCGCCACATGAACGCTCTTCAAAAACCCGTTGGTAGCAGACAAGATTGGCTTGTTGGCGCCGAAACTGCAGAGGGAGAAAACTTTACGGACGGGATAAATATCCCGTCCAGCTTCGTATTTAATCGGGTTAATTTCTTGCATAAACCATAATCCGGCTGTAAAACCGGAGTCAAAAGGGCTAATTATAAACGATTGCGCCTATTCATCGGGGGAATATGCTTTTGATAATGGTTTGTCTTGAAATTTGGACAATAATAAACCCGCTTTACGGGGCGCCTAGACTAAAAATTTCGTAACTATGCAGCGGATTTTAAGATAGCGTCAGCTACCCGGCTTTTGGCGCCGGAGCAGAAAGTCTGTAGGGCGGGTTGTAACCCGCCATGGCCGCTTGATCAAATAACGGCTTGGCGGGTTACAACCCGCCCTACACAGATTGACTGTAGCTTTCGCCCGGCCACCATGCCGGGCTAACCTCCGCCAGGCGCTCCGGCGCCAAAAGCCAATGTAGTCGGCTATCGGCAAGCTTTTGAAAGTTTAGTCACTCAGCGAATAGTTAAGAATTCTTAAGCTATATTTCGCTTACGGGCAATGCCTAACAAATAGACCAAGCCGGAACCTAGTAGCCAGGCGGAAGCGGGTACTGGTACGGCGGCTGTATTCGTCAGGGTAAACGCCATAGTCCCAGGACCGCTTAGAAACATGGCTTGCCCGACGTTGAATTGAACATGGGAGCCGGCTGTATTGGATAGCTCCCAGTTGAATGGCGCCGAAGAGTAGTTATTGACAATGGAAAGCGCATAGGTTTGCGTATGATCAAGCGTTACGGGAGATGACAGGTCAATGTAATAGGAATAAAGGTTGCCGGACACAAGCGTTTCATGTACCTGAGCTTGGCTAAAAGGGCCTGCGTTTGGCAGTAGCGTAACGCTATTTTGAGGCGTAGCGGTATGGTTAAAAGTGCCGCCGCCATTGACTTGGGTTGCGCCGCACGAGAAACAGGTTGCGGAAAATAGATCAACGGCAAAATTCCCGTCGGCTTGTGTTCCATACCAGCTAATCCTATTAAAGCTGACATTTGACGCAACGCTAAAATAATCCCATTGCTCTTGATCCGTGTCGGTCGTCCAATTAAAACCTGAGTCGCCAGGCGCATTCAAAACGGCCGATTGAACAAAAGAGTTGGCTACAGGCGTTTGTGTATAAACGTCGATAATAGACGCGTGGCTATCAATAGAAAATAAAGCAGAGGCGATGGTCGCTGTTAGTATATTAAGTGATTGTGATTGCATGATTTATTCCATTGAAAAATAATATTAATTTTCTTTAGAAGGCACTTATTATGCCGTAATTTAACTTATTGAATATTAAGTATTTAAATCTAGAAGTAATTATTACGAATTACCTTAATTGCAGTCTCCTCGGTCAGGGTATGCAAAAATTACAGGGTTTATGCGGACTGGTTTGAAGCGTAATCAAAATAAACCGGCCGACCTGGCTCGGTTTTCGTGGAAATCGATACAATTTTTCCATCGCGCGTATCGGCGCGGCCGTGGGCATGATTGCGGGTATGTTTATATAACCAAACTTTTTTTAAAGGAAATCCCGGCTAAGAATTGTATAAAAAAATGACTGTCAGCCCATGGCCGCTATGTTAATCTTAATATATGTTTTTAAAAATATTGATGCCTATTTTTGCTAATCCGAACTCCGATTTTCATAAGTTGTTATTTTTTCGTATCCTTGTCGTTCTTGCCTACCAAATAATAGCGACGGTGGTCGGCTGGCACGTCTACGAACTGACTCATGACACGCTGGCTCTTGGTTTGATCGGACTGGCCGAAGTTATCCCTTATTTCTGCTGCGCCTTGTTCGCCGGCTATGCGATAGATCACTATTCACGCCGGCTGTTCGGCGTTTTTGCTTGTTTGCTGTTGTTTTTCAATGCTCTTACGCTGGTTGCAATCTCGGCGGGTCTGATAGGCGGCGACATTTTATCGTGGATATACTGCTCTATCGGTTTGACGGGATTGGCGCGCGCGTTTTTCGGGCCAACGTTTAGCGCTATGTTTGCATTAGTGTTATCGCGTGACCGGTATGCGCGCGCATCGGGATTCTCCACTTCCGTGTTTCAGTTTGGATTGGTTGTTGGGCCGGCGTTGGGCGGGATTTTGATCGGATGGGCCGGTAAGGTGGCCGCATACGGCGTTGCAGCCGGTTTGTGTTTAGGCGCGGCAATGGCGCTACTGGCGATACGGGTAAAAATGCCGTCTCCCGCCATTGGCGAGCCTGTAGCGGCTAGTATCGCCAAGGGGTTGCGCTTCGTATTCGGCAACCAAATCATCTTAGGCGCTCAATCGCTGGATATGTTTGCCGTACTTTTCGGCGGCGCCGTTTCCTTGTTGCCGGCTTTTATTCATGACGTATTTCATTATGGCCCTGAAGGGCTAGGGATACTCCGCGCCGCTCCCGCGATTGGCGCCGTGATGACGGGGCTGTATCTCGCCCGCCATCCTATCGACCATAATACGGGCAAGTGGTTGTTGGCGGCGGTGGCCGGTTTCGGCTTTAGCATTATAGGCTTTGCCGTATCAACAAATTTTTGGGGCGCCGGTTTACTCTTGATACTGTCAGGTGTTTTTGACGGCGTATCGGTGGTGTTGAGAACGACGATTCTACAATTGGCGACGCCAGACGGCATGCGGGGCAGGGTTTCCGCCATTAGCGGCATCTTTATAGGCTCGTCCAATGAGTTGGGCGCTTTTGAGTCAGGCATAGCGGCGCGTCTGATGGGGCTTGTTCCATCGGTAATTTTTGGGGGCATGATGACGTTAGCCATTGTCGGCGCCACGGCGATGTTAGCGCCAAAATTAAGGCGGCTGGAGCTTAAGCAACTGCATTAATGGCTGGGCAGAGCGAAGCGAAACCCATATGCGCCTGTGAAGGCGCATAAACAGCACGGTGAAAGACCGTGTCGGAGAATGCCAACTCCGTAATCAACGGTCACTGATGCGTCAACCCTTTTCCGGACACGGTTAAGCAGTTTCAAGCTGCAATTCGTAGTCTGCCGGCGATAAAATAACCATTAGCGGAATTGAGCCGCTCACGGTTGTAAAAGACTTCAATATATTCAAATATAGCCTGCTTAGCCGCTGACCGAGTTTGATAGGTCTCGTGGTAAATCAGCGGTGAGAAGCCAATAATACCATATTAAAGCCTAGTATTTCATAAAATGCGCAAGCACGATCTAAGGTATGGACGCGAATGCCGATATGGGAGATACCTATAATTTGTTGGCTTAGAGACATATAGTATTTCCAGGTAGTAGCCTATGAATTTTTACAAACGTTAAACTCATCGGCATCAATTTCCTAATGAATTGACAGAGATGCGGTTAACAGCAGATCAGTAAATTTTTCCCAGGAAATCCTGTTTGCCTAGTTCTACGCCGTTATGTCGCAGAATTGCATAGGCTGTAGCGACATGGAAATACACGTTGGGCAACACAAAATCCAACAGATACGGTAAACCTTGGAAAATAACGGTTTTATCATGCATGGGCAGGGCAATTGTACATTTTTCCGAACTTTCAAATTGCTTGGGCTGAAACGATTCAAGCAGTGCAATCGTCTTATCTAATCGTGCTATTAGATCGGGAAAGCTGGTTTCGGTGTCGTCGTATTTAGGCGGCTCCAGGCCGGCCAGGCGTGAGGCGCCGCCTTTGGCGACATCCGTAGCAATTTGAACTTGCCGCGAAAGGGGATACATGTCCGGGTAAAGCCGGGCAGTCATCAGCACGGACGAATCGATTTTCTTGGTTTCGGCATGAGCAACCGCTTTTTCCAGGATCGCTCGTAAATTAGCCAGGCTACGTATAATCGGCGGTACAGTGGCGAGGTACATGAAATTTGACATGGATGAATTCTCGTTAATGACTGATAAGAACTAGTTTAACCTAAGGCAGGTCCATATCGCACTGCAATTTGTGTTAATTCGGTCGATTTATAGATTAGCCCGGTTGCGCGGCGAAAGGACGCTACGCCGACAGGCCATGCTATTTTTCAGCACACATCAGGTGAGGGGGATTCGGTTTAGAAACCAGTTACCTGCATTTGGCGACAATATTTCTATCGGTATGGGCTCCAGAAACCGCTTGCGCCGGACTCGCGTAAGGCGAAGAGTCATTATCATTGGCGCCGGAGCCAATATGGCTAAGCCAACGCCCAGATAAAAAAAGATTTTGCATAAAAACCTTTATATCCATCTTAGGGTTATTGGGCTGGTTTGAGTAACGCGGAAACCCCGCGGAAACCTTTAAATTTCCGAATTCATTTGCATTCAATATGTCCTTTAGGTTACGACCCTTAAGGGCTTCGATGTTACATTTATTAATCCACAGTAGGCTTATGGCCGAACCGTGTCTGTCATTGTAAAATCAGGTTGAAATTAATTTATTGAATTGTTAGGTCGAGTCAGAACTTTTACGCATATTATCGTCAAACCTTGCAAGGCATGGGTGAGTTTTTTGATTTATTTTGCCAGCATCCAATTTTTGATGGCCCTGCTTGTACTGTTTGTTGCCGGTATGGGCGCCGTTTTTTATAATAAAAACGGACGATAATTCACGTCTGTAAGATTGGAGGCAAATAAAAAGATTATGCGTATCGGGATTGATCTGGGTGGTACAAAGACGGAAATTATTTGCCTCGACAGTAACAGCGGTAAGGAGCTATACCGCCAACGCGTTCCAACCATCCCCAACAGTTACGAGGCGACAATAAAGACAATTACCAATCTTGTTACTACAGCGGAGAATGTCTTGGGCTTACAAGGCAGTGTCGGCATTGGCATACCGGGCACGGTGTCCAACCAAACCGGCAAGGTAAAGAATGCTAATAGCACTTGGCTCATCGGTCATCCGCTGGATAAAGATTTGGAACATGCGCTAGGCCGTCCCGTACGTGTGGAAAATGACGCCAATTGTTTTGCCGTATCGGAAGCTACCGATGGCGCCGGCGCCGGTAAGCCTATCGTATTTGGGGTAATCGTTGGGACTGGATGCGGCGGCGGTATTGCGTTGGATGGTAAAGCGCTACGCGGCGCCAATGGCATAGCTGGTGAATGGGGACACAACCCTCTGCCTTATCCAAAGATATATGGCGACAAAATGTCATTAGATTCAAAAGAAACGCCGTTCAACTATTTTACCGATGACCCCATGGAAGCTGAGTATCCTGGCCGCTTGTGTTACTGTGGTCGCCGTGGGTGTATTGAAACTTGGATTTCAGGCTCCGGATTTAAAGATGATTATAAGCGCGTCACGGGAGAAACACTCTCCGCCAACGAAATTGCGCATGCTTCAACTCAAGGTGAAATAAAGGCGGTGGCGGCGCTAGATAGCTACATGGATCGTATGGCTCGCGCTCTTGCCTATGTAATCAACATTATTGACCCCGACGTCATTGTTTTGGGGGGTGGGATGAGCAATGTCGGCGCCTTGTACACGGAAGTACCTAAGCTTTGGCAAAAATATTTGTTTACCGATACCGTAGATACCGTACTGCTTCCACCCACGCACGGAGATTCGTCGGGTGTACGGGGCGCCGCATGGCTATGGGGAAATGAACCGTCTTCCCGCAACCCGATCAAAATTATTTCTTAGTCATGAAGAAATAATT
>JBEKBU010000078.1:0-15431 GCA_050015235.1 Methylomonas sp.
AATATTGAGTGTAACCTGTAGAGATTTGATTGCATCATCTCGGCAATCTGGATATCCTGAAAAATCAGTTTGACACATGCCGGCGATCAAAACAGATAACTTTCAGACCATTTTTCTTTAATCAGATTTATTATTTCTTCATCGGCGTACTTTATTCCTGTTAATGTTTTGTAAGGTTGTAACTGACCTAAAACATCTTCGACAAGAGTAGAATGGTCTTTATATGAATTACAGGATGAAATTGGTAAGATTGATTCAGCAAAATGTCTTAAAGCTCTTTGAGGAAAATCGTTCATTGTTCCTCTATTCGGTCCTTGAAGCCCATCGAATCGATCATCATATGGCATTAAATAGGTTGCTAAACAATTTGAAACATCATGTTCTTTAGCTCTCAAGAATAATCGTAACTTTGATTTTTCGGTTGTTGCTAGATCGATAAGTTGGTGCTCGAATATCCGAAAGTAAGGAAGCGACATTGCAACTAAAACAATATCGTATGATTTTGTATCAAACGATGCCGAGAATGGGCTTTTACTATTTAATACTTTCCACCATTCCGATGCGTTTCCCTCGGAAATTTTATTTAGAACACAATCTTTATTCCCTAAAGAGATCGTTAAACTATAGGGGGGAACTTTTTGAGTTGCTTTAATTAGACCAAGACCTGCTGAAGCAACTAGAATGTCTGCATTTAATAGAGATGCCGCTCTTTTTATTTCAGAAAATACTCGGCCTGAATAAAGCGCATCAGCAGAAATTTTCTTGTCTTCTTTTTTTAATTGCTCTAACCATCTATCAGCAAGTTCATCTGTGAGACCTGATTGATGCCCACTAATAATACACCCATTCGTCGCCGTTAAGCGCTTTCTTTGAGTGCAGTTCGTGACAATTAGCGATCTTTTTTCTAATGTTTTCAATGGGATTACGACACAGTTTTTTGTTGATGCTGTCGGATTATTGACAGTTTATTGTATTTATTTTAAAGGAGAAGTCAATGAAAAATAATACAGTTATTGTCTAAATCGAAGTTAAAGTTTTCTCAATAACTGTATCAATTACATCGTTCAAGTTGGCTTGTGTCATCGCGTATTAGCAATTCAATCATGGATGTCATACTAAATAATTCAAATAATAACAATCGCTTATGTTATTTTTCTGAAATTCAGAACAGTTCGTGTTGGTATCTGCTGCGCCATCGGATGTACAGTTTTTCCAGATCAGTTGGTAGGGATATACGGTTTCTTTAACTGGACACACCATTCTTTATAGCTAAAGCAAAATTACGCTTAAATTATTGCGACCCCATGCTCCACCCTTGCAATTCAGACTGACGCTTGGTCGTAGGCACATCAATCCCGGACAACCGCCCCTGGGTACGGGTTGACGCATCCTGCCGAGAAGTTGTCGAAGCGGGATTGTACCTTTGCGGATTCAACCTGCTGCCGGTTCCGGTAAGTTGATTCAGATTCAGCATGGATGCCGCATTAGTGGCGGTAGGTAAATGATTGGTTTGCGCCAGTATGCCCAGTCATTCACTGAGATTGACGTTATTCCAGTTAACTCTGCTCAAATCTGATACTTTGATGCCGGCACAGTTGGGTGTCTGCGGTGTGCCAAAATCCAGTCCCAATTGCGGTTTGATCTGTTCATTTAGGATTCTGGCCAATGGCGAGTTGTAGCAGCAGTAGCTTTCCTTTCTGACCAGGCACAGGCCTAATATCGAGCTGCTTTTATCGCAGTAACTACCTAGGTCGTGACAGACCTTAAGCTGTTTTTTGGCATCCAGTTGATATTCGCTTTGCTCACAGGAATAAATCATCTGGATGATCATGACGATAATCATTACAGCCGTGTAGGCGCCCATCAACGTGCTTAGCATTTCGCCGGCAAAGGCGACTTGGCCGCCAGCGCTGAATAAGGCATTGCCCGCCGCTTCTCCGAAAGTGCAGCCGACCCAGTCTGCCACTGATGTGGTCAACTGCCCTTGCAGTGAATCTAATAGCCCTTGATCGGCAACATCGCTGACACTCAACACGGAAGGGGGCACTGACGTTCATTGTAGGGCCAATGACAGCCTATGATAGGTCAGTGACGTTGAAAGGGCTTAATAATTGCCCAGGAAGTCATGCAGGTTTTGCAGGTATCGCCGGTTTTATTTTCACTGTAGCCAATATTTGTCAGTAATGGAGAAAAATAATTGATCATATGTAAGGAAACAGTCTGAATAAGCGCTGAATAGAGTAGTTTTAAATTAAAATTATCTGCACTTTTGGTCTTTTGTTTTATGTTACAAATTTTTTAGCTATTTTTGTTAAAATGTATTTTTAACAAAACCGCACATTACTTACGTACTAAGCGCTGATTGCGATTGTTTTGTCACTAAATTGCATCTCTTCCCACCAAATTTAACGGCAAAAGGAATTTAGATGGCCGATAGCTTTTATGATTACAGCCGAGACAAATTGATATGGGAATTGTACGCTTTGGTACGGGCGGTCGCGCGGGTTAAGAACAGTGGACTTTATTGAGCGTTTGACGCTGTGTTTTAGGCTATGAGCGAAAAGTACGCCATTATTCCGATTGCCGACGATGCGCCGGAATCCCTGGAGCAACGCGGCAGTAAAACAAATTACTGGCTTCATCGTGATGAAAAACGGTTTTTGCTAAAAATTTGTCGAGCCGATATGGGTGAAAACTGGGCGGAAAAAGTTGCTTGCGAATTGTGTACTTTATTGGGCTTACCTCATGCTCACTATGAACTGGCGGCATGGAAACAGCATAAATGCGTGATTTGTGAAACTATCGTACCAAGGCATGGTCGATTAGTCATGGGTAATGAACTGCTTTCTGATGTTGATAGTGGATATCCGATCCATCAACGTTATCACGTTAGTGATCATACATTCGGGCGTATCTATAGCTTATTGAACACCCTTGAGATTTTGCCGCCTTTTGGCTGGATGCAGCACCGAGAAGATGTATACAATGCCTTTGATATTTTTGTTGGGTATTTGCTGCTAGACGCCTGGATTGCCAATCAAGATCGGCATCATGAAAACTGGGGGATAATTGCTTATTATGAGACAATCTATTTAGCGCCCTCCTACGATCATGCGGCGTCGATGGGGCAAAACGAAACTGATGAAGTTCGCAAGGAGCGGTTAACTACGCGTGATCAAAATAGGCACATTACTCGTTATATTGAAAAGGCGCGTTCAGCTATATATTTAAATGAAACGGAACAGAAACCCTTATCGACTGTTGCTGTGCTTGAAATGGCCGCCGCAAGAAGCCCCAATGCAGCAAAACTTTGGCGCGAACGGTTAGGGGATATATCGAAGCAACAATGCTTGGCTATCTTTGAAAAAATACCCAGTACAGAAATTAGCGAAACAGCTTGTGAGTTTGCCCTAACCCTTTTGGAACTAAACAAACTTCGGATTTTAAAGAAATAATCGTCATGAAATCGCTCTATATCGCTTGGCAAGACCCGCAAACACGCCTATGGCACCCCGTGGGACAATTGAATAAGCAAAACGATTCCTATACGTTTGCTTACACGCAAGGTGCGTTAGCATCGCCGCGTTTTATGTGTTTAGGCCGAATGCGTGATCTACGTCATCGCTATGTTTCCCGCGAATTATTCCCTTTGTTCTCAAATCGGGTGTTGATCCGTTCCCGGCCTGAATACCCTGATTATATAAGCTGGCTGGCTGTCGAACCGGGTCAGGATGATCCTATGCAGTTACTCGCCCGTTCCGGCGGCAGACGCGCAACTGATGATCTGTGCGTGTATCCGCGTCCTGAAGCGAATGCCGATGGCGAAATTGAATTATTCTTTTTAAGTCACGGTTTACGTCATCTGAGTCAATCCGAGTTGCAACATATTAATAGTCTTAAAATTGGCGACCTGCTTTTCTTACGCCCGGAAGACGATAATGCAAAAGACCGTTTTGCCTTGCGTCTGGAAACCGACGAACCGGTAACAGTGGGGTATTGCCCGCGTTACTTGAATCGGGATTTGCGCAGAGCCCTTGATCAGACTGATGTTCAAATAACCGTTGAGCGCTTAAACGTAGATGCACCGATTCAATTCAGATTACTTTGCCGTGCGGCTTTAACTTTGCCGGTTGGTTTTGATTTTTTTGCGGGTGATGAGTATTTGCCGCTCGATCAGGTGGCTGTAGCGGCGTAACTTAACTCATAAGTGGCTCATGAGGTCATGAATTTTTAACCGCCTGCCTGATAGTCATTCAACAATAACCTCGTTTTGGCGGGGTATTTTTTGACTTTTCATAATAAGAATATTATTCTTATTATTATATTATTTATTTGGATGTTGCCACCATGAATCAGTTAGTTGTCACTATACACGCCGATATTCGAGAACGAATTATTCAGGCTGCCAATGATTTATACAGGCAAGCCGACCGACAAACCTTTCCAACGGTTGATCAGGTAAGGAGGCATGCCCGTGTAGACATGAATGCAGCTTCGGCTATCATGCGCGAATGGCGCCGAAGCCAGACCGTTCAGGCTGCGCCGGTTGCTGTTCATGTGCCGGACGCCGTAGTTCACGCAAACAACCAGGTCTTAGTCGCTCTATGGACGCAAGCTCAGGAGTTGGCGAACGAAAGTCTTCGTGTGGCCCAGTCTGCATGGGATGCCGAGAGAACTGAGTTGGATGAAATGCGGCAGGAATTGGCAAATGCCTATGAGACACAAGCCGCCGAGTTTGAGCTATTCAAAACTCAGGCCGCAGATACGGCACTGACTCACCAGGAAGCCGCAAAACTGGCCGCTAGCCAGTTGACCAGTGTCCGAACAGAATTAGCTCAAGCATTGACCAGAGCGGAACGTGCGGAAGCACAAGTAGGCGAGATTGAACGCCGAGCTGCCGATCTTCATGGCGAATTGGATAGGGCGCATAAGGATATTGATCAAGCGCGGCGTGCATTAGCTGAACAGCAAAAAATATCAGCAACAATCACCGTCGAGCGTGACGAGGTCAAATCCGAACTGACCAAGACTCTCGCAACCGCAGAGGCAATGGCGAATGCACATCGGGAACAACGCACTGCCGCCGCCCAAGAACTTGCCAAGCTGACTGAACAGCGCGATCAGGTACTTCAGGCGGCGGCGGAAGCGCGTGAATATGCTGCGGAATTGGCCGGAAAGTTGTCGGCAACCCAGGAACAGAATGCGGCATTATTGGCGAGGATAACACCAAAATAGCGATAATCCATCAAGGTCAGACACCCCGATCTCAAGGATTTTACTTTGACCCAATTTTGAAAATCATGCGTAAATTTGTGCGAGGGAATCGAGTCTCAGTTGCATTAAGGTAAACTCATGAGCACTGTTGAACCTTAGCAGGAAAGACAGCCTTGAACTTGAGAAGGTTCTGGATCGTTCAGTTTTTTATTTCAGCGAGTGTTTCAGAATCGGTGTCAATGTCGCCGTCTCGATAGACTGCAATGCGACAGGCACGGCGACTGTCGAGCCTCTCCCATTGAGGTTCGATGCCCAGCGCTGCCTCAATTTCCTGTTTGCACTGTAAGAGGCAGTCGAATAGCTGCTCATTCTTTACCTTGTCACCTGAGTCAATGTATAACTCGACACGCACTCGACCACCCTGAGCAAAGCTAGTTGAGTACTTGTAAATTTTCGAGTTCTCGGATGCAAATGTATACCAATTCTGTGGCTGTCCAGTACGGGCGTTGGTATATTTGTGAACCTCACGAAGCTCATCAATTAGGCTTTGGAAGTAAAAGTGTTATTTTAACCCCTTGAACTTAATCGCTGTTGAATAACGTTCAAATCCTGCCCCCGCTACCAGTTTTATCAAAGGCTTACAGGTTTGCTTGTAAGCCTTTTTTATTTTCGGCTGCATGTAAACAATCGACTTATTGCTAGATCTGAATATCCCGCCATGCTTCGATGACAAATAGCGCTAGCTCTTTGATTACAACTACCATAATTCGTACAAACCCATAAACAAATCCGGCTAATATCAACACTGCGAATATTTTCATAATTTTTCCTAAAAGCGCTATTTATCGGCAGTTTGCCACCAACCCGATAAAAATCAATAGTGCTTTAGTCCAATAGTCGCTAACCGATATCTTGGTCTAGCAGCGCGCCCAGCAACCGATCTAATACTTTGAATACCGTAATAAACCTATAATAATTAACGTATTGCAAGTTGAAGAACATTAAGTTTGATTCATTCTAAAGAAAAAAACTTATTCCGCCGATTGGCGGGATAGGAAAGTCACAGGGTTCGTGGTTCACGGATAACTGGATTTCGTTCACAGCGGCGGCGCTCACGGCTTTGTATATAATTATGGCGCTTTCAACACCATCAACGACCCAAACGGTTTCATCAATAACAGCGTTGATCCGGTTTCTGGAGCTATCTGGATATTCGGTTCGGCGCTGGCGGGTTTGGCCTAGAAGATAGCCGGTCAGATCAATTGGATCGCGCCGACTGGCCTTTTAAATGTTTAGGATGACGCTTAACTTTTAATTTATCAAGCTTCTCCGCGGCTTCTTCCAAACTGACATTGGCTTTGTCAAGCGCCGCCGTGGCGTTATCAAAAGAGTTGGCGCCGCTTTTTAACTTGTCCGGATGGGGGCGGTTATCTTTTTGGGTATTATCCGCCGGCGCCGATTCCTTGTCGTCATTAAATAAATCGTCTTCCATTGGCAGAACATCGACATGCCCGGTTATTTTGCCGTCGGTAATTAAATGCCGTTGATGTTGTAAATAGGCTTCGCGGGTAAAAACATAGGGATCGATAGCCGCATCGTCAATAAATTTTATTGCACCGTCGGCATTTGCCCGGGTGTTTAGCATTGAGACCAAATTAACAGGCATGCCTACATAAGTGGACGGATTGGCGGCAACATCTAAAACTCCGCCGGGAACGCCTCTGACGGTAGTAGGCCCCAAAAGAGGCAAGACCAGATAAGCGCCTTGCGGAAAACCCCAAACCGCTAATGTCTGGCCGAAATCTTCCTCGTGTTTCGGCAATCCGAGGATGGTGGCGATATCAAAAAAACCGAAAAAACCGAAAGTCGTATTGGTTAAAAAGCGTCCGGTATCTTCCGCGCTTTGCTCAAACTTCCCTTGCATGCTGTCATTTAACACCACGTTAATATCTTTCAGATTACTAAAAAAATTACTGACCCCTGTTTTCAGGAATCCGGGCGTTACCCATAGATAGGCGCTGGAAATTGGCTTGGCGACGTAATTATCAACATGATTGTTAAATCTGTACATGGCGCGGTTGAATCTTTCGTACGGATCGGTTGCGGAAGTTTCCGGTTTTACCGCTTCAGGCAATACGGCTTTTTCCTCCGTGTCAGCCCGCTGTTCGGTACTAGCGCATCCTGTCAGACACACTGCCGCCGCAATCATCAATACGGATGACAATACAATTTTTCCGCCAAAAAATTGGTTGCCGAATATCATCGAACTTGACCCCAAAGTTATTGTGCCGCAAAACTGCTTATTTTATCATTGATTTTGGCAATTAATACATCGAAGCCGTCCTTGCTTAAAACACTGGTGTATTCGGAACGTTTTAACGCCAAATCGCTAACGCCATCCGCTATTATATTGATAATTCTCCAACCGTCATCCTTTTTCTTCATCATATAATCAAACTTGACGTCCTTTTCATTGGGAATGTGTAAATTGGTATGAATGACAACTCCACCCCTGCCGGTCTCTTCTTCGGAAATAAAAGTGAACGATTCGCCGGAGAAATCCTTGAAATTGTGCGCATAGGAGGAAATACTCAGCTCGCTAAATACTTTTTCCAACGTGGCCTGCTGATCGGCCGATAGTTCTTCCCATTGTTTTCCTACGACTATCCTGGCGATCTTTGGTAAATCGTGGCTTTTCCTGACTATCGGGTCTAGCTTCTCATAACGGCCTTTAAAACCTAACTCCTTGCCCTGTTTCATAACCGCTAAAAGCTCGTTTTGAAAGTCTTCGACCACCTGCCGGGCGCTAAGCTCGTCCGCAAAAACCGGCGCCGACGCCATAAAGAACAACAGAAAACCCAAACCGAAATATATCTTTTTAAGCATAGTTATTACCACAACCCCATCTGAGTTAAGTGTCTGCGGCTTAATCAATATTCTACTTTGACAGGAATATCGCTAAGCCTTGGTTTCTTAGGCTTGTTCGCAAATAGCGGTTTCTTCTCCGCCACCATATCCCCCGAAGTTTTAGGGCCGTTGAAAGCGGTTATCAGCGCCTTTAAAGGATGCGCCAGCATGTCTTCCACCGCTGTGGCTTCGTACCCGCAATGCGCCATGCAATTAGCGCATTTCGGATTTTTAACAGTTCCGTATTTATCCCAGGGCGTGGTATCCAGTAATTCCTGAAATGAACCGGCGTTACCTTCATCGGCCAGCAGATAACAAGGCTTTTGCCAGCCGAACACATTACGCGTGGGGTTACCCCAAGGCGTACAATCGTAGCTTTGATTGCCGGCCAGATAATCAAGATATAGTGAAGAATGATTCAATTTCCATTTTCTGTTTTTGCCGATTTTAAAAATACCGCGAAACAGATTTTTAACATCCAAGCCTTTTATAAATACATCTTGTCTAGGCGCATGTTCATAACTGAAACCAGGCGCTATGGTAACACCCTCAACGCCTAATTCCATAACATAATCCAGAAATTCCGCGACTTCTTCCGGTTTTTCACCCTGAAATAAAGTGCAGTTGACGGTGACGCGAAATCCTTTACTCAAAGCAAGTTTGATCGCTTCAACGGCAATATCGAACACGCCTTCCTGACAGACGGAAGCATCATGCCTGTGCTTGTTGCCGTCCAAATGTATCGAAAAAGTTAAATAAGGCGAAGGCTTATAATCATTAATTCTTTTTCTGAGCAATAAGGCGTTAGTGCACAGATATACGAATTTCTTTCTGGCGATAATGCCTTCGACAATCTGCGGCATTTCTTTATGAATCAACGGTTCGCCGCCCGGTATCGACACCATGGGCGCGCCACACTCGTCAACAGCGTCCAGACATTCTTGTACAGTGAGGCGTTTATCGAGAGTCTCATCCGGATAATCAATTTTTCCACAGCCCGCGCACGCTAGATTACATCTAAATAGCGGCTCCAACATCAGTACTAATGGATACTTCTTTACTCCTTTTAATTTTTGCTTGATTAAATAGCTGCCTACCGCAATTTGTTGACGTAAAGGAACACTCACTGATCTATTCTCCAATTACAATGATAAAATCAGCGGCAGATGTTGTAAAAAAACTACATATCATACCCGCTAAAACCGGCTTTTTAGCCGCACAAGCTTATAATCATCCGCATTTTCGGGAGAAATAGCCGTTGCAGCCGCGCATGTGGTAAGAATACTACTTTTTTTTACAACACTCCAGTATTTGAGTTAAAAAAAACAACATTTTTTGCTTCTCATGTTCAAATTCTAAACATTTTCAGCAAAAATACAACCCACTTGAACGCGCCGACGCAAACTATTTATAGCATTGATTATATTAATATATATTCGATAATATTTTTAAAAAACCATGCCGTAAACGAACAATTCCACTTAAATTTTGCAATACCGCAACAACCCTTTGCAAATTACCAACAAACAGTCTATGATTAGCGCCATCTTAAAAAATAGTGATTTTTTTCAGCGACACATGATCGGACATCAAACTTTGATCGAAAAACCGGAATCTCTCGCCCAACTGACTGATGGCGAGCTTCAAGCCGTTTTGCTTGAAGGCGTGTCGCGCACTTTTGCGTTAACTATTCCGCAATTGCCGGTTCCTCTGTACACCGCCGTGGCGAACGCCTATCTGCTTTGCAGAATTGTAGACACCATAGAAGACGAAATATCCCTGTCCGCTGAACAAAAACAATATTTTTGCCGTCAATTTATCGAAATCGTTAAAACCGGTTCGCATGCGCGGCAATTTACATCGGAGCTCGCGCCTCTGCTTTCCGAACAGACCATACCCGCCGAACACAGTCTGATTCATTTAACTCCCAGAGTAATCGCCATTACTCATTCCTTGGACGCCGCGCAAATAGCGGCGCTTGCCTGTTGTGTCGAAACAATGGCCAATGGCATGCCGATCTATCAGGCCATGGATTTACACGCAGGCCTGAAAACCATGCGGGATATGGATAAATATTGTTATTACGTGGCGGGCTGCGTTGGAGAAATGCTGGCTAAACTATTTTGCCATTATTCGGAAGAGATCAACATCCATCGCGAAGAGCTGCTCGAACTCTCCGTTTCCTTCGGTCAAGGCTTGCAAATGACTAATATATTAAAAGATATTTGGGATGACGCCAAACGGGGCGTTTGCTGGCTGCCGCAAGACATTTTTACTGAAACCGGTTTCGACTTGTCCGAACTTAGTCCGGCCAAACAAAACCAAAACTTCCAACTTGGCCTGTGCCGCTTAATCGGAATCGCTCACGGACATTTACAAAATGCTCTCAGATATACGCAATTACTGCCGGCTAAAGAAACGGGCATCCGTAATTTTTGCTTATGGGCGTTGGGCATGGCGGTGCTGACCTTAAAAAAAATCAAAGCGAATCTTGATTTTAACGAATCCAACCAAGTCAAGATCAGCCGTAATAGCGTAAAAGCCACCATTTTCCTCAGCAAGCTGACCGCGCGCAGCAACTTGCTTTTATCATTTTTTTTCAAACTTACCAGTCAAAATCTTAAAACACCGGACTGGCGGTATTTACCCCTTTCGCATACTGGACAATAAGGAATAATTATGTTTACTGAAGCCCAAGTAGAAATTAATAATCTAAATACTTCCACCAGCAAATCAGCGAAAAAGAACGTATTCAGTTCACTTAATGCTGCAATTGAACGTGCGCAAAACAAACTGCTCAGCCTGCAGAATCCGGCCGGTTATTGGGTATTCGAGCTGGAAGCCGATTGCACCATACCGGCCGAATATATCATGATGATGCATTACCTTGACGATATAAACGAGGAATTGCAAGCAAAAATGGCTGTTTATATGCGTAATCGTCAATCGATGGACGGTAGTTACCCGTTATTTACCGGCGGCCCGGGCGATATCAGCTGTAGCGTAAAAGTTTACTACGCTTTAAAAATGGCCGGTGACGATATTAATGCGCCACACATGGTAAAATTAAGAACATGGATTTTAAGTCAGGGAGGCGCCGCCAGATCCAACGTGTTTACGCGCATCGCCCTGGCTATTTTCGAACAGATTCCCTGGCGCGGGGTTCCGTATATTCCGGTGGAAATCATGCTGTTACCCAAATGGTTTCCGTTCCATTTGGATAAGGTTTCGTATTGGTCGCGGACTGTCATGGTGCCTTTGTTTATTTTATGCACTTTGCGGGCTAAGGCTAAAAATCCGCGCAAAGTTAACTTGCTTGAGCTGTTTGTTGTCCATCCAGATAAGGAACGCCATTATTTTCCCGAGCGTACATTGCTGAACAAGTTTTTTTTAGGCATTGATAAATTTGGCCGCGTTACCCAACCATTAATACCGGAACGCGTGCATAAGCTCGCCATGCAAAAAGCGCTGGATTGGTTTATTGAACGCTTGAATGGCGAGGACGGCTTAGGAGCTATTTTTCCGGCGATGGTTAATGCTTACGAAGCCATGCTGCTTTTAGGTTTCCCAGCCGATCATCCCAATGTGACGACTGCGCGGAAAGCCATCGATAAATTACTGGTAATTAATGAAACGGACGCCTATTGCCAACCTTGTTTGTCGCCGGTTTGGGACACGGCTTTGGCGGCCCTTGCTTTACAGGAAGCCGATAAAACCGGCAACCAAATCAGTTTGAAGAAAGCCCATCATTGGTTGCAAAGCGTACAGCTTTCCGACGAGCCGGGCGACTGGCGCATACGCCGCCCCAATTTAGCCGGAGGCGGCTGGGCTTTTCAATTCGCCAATCCTCATTATCCTGATGTAGATGATACCGCCGTGGTTGGCTTCGCCATGGCTGATGCCGATATGCCTGAACTGGATGAATCCATAGATAGGGCTACCCGCTGGATTGCCGGTATGCAATCGAAAAATGGCGGTTTTGGCGCTTTTGACGTCGATAATACCTATTATTATCTGAATGAGATACCTTTTGCCGACCATGGCGCATTACTCGATCCGCCGACGGTCGATGTCAGCGCCCGCTGCGCGATGTTAATGGCTCGTGTTTCCAAAGTTCATGACGAATATTTGCCGGCTTTGCAACAAACCATAGACTATATCCGCGCTGAACAGGAAGCCGATGGTTCGTGGTTTGGACGTTGGGGAACAAATTATATCTACGGCACTTGGTCAGTCCTGATGGGTTTGGAGCAAGCACATGTTCCCAAATCAGATCCAATGTACGCCAAAGCGGTTGCTTGGCTGAAAAGCGTACAACA
The DNA here is from genome assembly GCA_050015235.1 of Methylomonas sp. GTDB lineage: Bacteria > Pseudomonadota > Gammaproteobacteria > Methylococcales > Methylomonadaceae > Methylomonas. The sequence goes on from JBEKBU010000078.1 coordinate 12,441, forward strand.
TGAAGACGGCGGCTGGGGTGAAGACAATCTTAGTTATCACGACGATAAAAAATATCGCGGCCGCTACCACTTCAGCACCGCATTCCAGACCGCTTGGGCGGTGTTAGGTTTACTGGCGGCCGGAAAAGCGGACAGTCCCGAAGTCCAGGCGGGAATTAACTTTATTTTGCGTACCCAGCAAGCAAACGGCGTATGGGAAGATAAATGTTTTACGGCGCCCGGATTTCCGCGCGTGTTTTATTTAAAATATCACGGTTATGACAAATTTTTCCCTTTATGGGCATTAGCCAGATACCGTAATGAATTGAATAAGCAGTGATTACCGGAACGATTTCCTTGCGATCCGAGCCACAACCGTCTTCTCTTTGGATTGTCGGCATCGTGGTGGCGTTGCCGGAAGAGCTGGCGACAATAACTAATCTAAAGACGGCGCCAGGAGGCATCGTGGAAATTAACCGGAATATTCTGGTTGCCTATGCGGGGGCTGGACCTGCAAATGCGGAACGGGCGGCAAACTTATTATGCAATAAAGGCGTAAATGCATTAATCAGTTGGGGATGCGCCGCGGCATTGTCCGGCCATTTAAAACCGGGCGATTTGCTAATTCCGGAGCAGGTTTGCTCCGCTCAGCAACAGTTTTTTAACTGCGACAAATTATGGTTACGGCATTTGCAAAATTTATTGGCGGCGAAATTGGCGTTTACAACCGGCTCCTTGGCCGAAAGCAGCGACATTGTCGCTAATAGCCTGGATAAACAACGCATACATTTGCAAACCGGCGCACATGCTTTGGATATGGAAAGCGCCACGGTTTTTAAAATCGCTCTGCGGGCCGGCCTGCCTTGCCTTGCTATTCGCGCCATTGTTGATCCGGTGACAATGGACTTACCGCAAGCGGTTGTTCAATCGTTAAATTCGGAAGGCCGGGTTGAACTTCTTAAATTGTTACAATTCTTACTGTTTCATCCGTATGAGATCACCGCTCTTCTTAAGCTGGGCGTCTATTTTCATGCCGCTGGAAGAACATTAAAAATTGTCGCGGAACAACTTAACGATATTATTAATTTCAAAAATAACAGTGAAGAGGAACACTTGGGTGCTGAAATTTAACATGCGAAAAGTTTACTGGCATTGTGATTGAAATGGCGTTTAAAGCAATTTATAGATATTCAGGCGCCGCGTCCATTTATGGATGTTATTCAGATTAATCTCGTCAATTAGCATATTACTCACGAGGTATTATATGTCCGTTAGCATTGCCGATCTTTTCTCACAGCATTTCAATAGCAAATTTGATTTGCATGAGCAATATCTAAATAATCAAATGGTGCGTGTTTTGCGTACTATCGGCTATGACAGAAATTATAAAAGAGCCGTCGGCCAGTACCTCTATGATGAGGACAACAATGAATATCTTGATTTATTAAGCGGTTTTGGCGTATTCGCGATAGGGCGGAATCATCCGGCGGTCATCGCCGCCCTGCAGGAAACCCTGACGCTGGAGTTACCGAATTTGGTTCAAATGGACGTTTCCTTGCTGAGCGGTTTGCTGGCGAAAGAAATTCTGAGTCTGACGCCCGATAATCTTAGTAAGATATTCTTCTGCAATTCAGGTACGGAAGCCGTGGAAGCGGCAATTAAATTCGCCCGCTACACAACCAAGCGCTCCCGCATAGTCTATTGCGAACACGGGTTCCATGGGCTGACGCTCGGCTCATTATCCTTAAACGGAGAAGAGATTTTTCGCGAAGGCTTCGGGCCCTTGCTGCCGGAATGCGTTGCCGTTCCGTTTAATGATTTGCAAGCTTTGGAAGCAGCCCTGAGCAGTAGGGAGGTGGCGGCTTTCATTGTCGAACCCATTCAAGGCAAAGGCGTAAATGTACCCGACGATAATTACTTGCCGGAAGTCGAGCGGCTATGTAAAAAATACGGAACCTTATTTGTCGCCGACGAAATCCAAACCGGGATAGGACGGACCGGTAAATTTTGGGCGATAGATCATTGGCAAGTCAAACCGGATATGATTCTAATGGCAAAAGCGCTTTCCGGCGGTTTCGTGCCGGTAGGCGGCGTGGCCATGACCTCCAGAATTATGGAAAGCGTATTTAACCGTATGGATAGAGCGGTTGTGCATGGCTCCACTTTTTCCAAAAACAATTTGGCGATGGCCGCTGGTTTGGCGGCGTTGGACGTCATACGGAACGAACATCTGGTGGAAAACAGCGCAAAAATCGGCGCCGATATCATAAATACGCTTAATGCCGGCACAGCAAAATACGAATTCCTAAAAGAAGCGCGCGGCAAGGGTTTAATGATTGCAATCGAATTCCAATCACCGAAAAGCCTGTCGTTAAAAGCGGCTTGGACTATGCTGGAAGCAGCCAACAAAGGGCTGTTTTGCCAGATGATCACCATCCCGCTGTTTAAGGAGCATCGTATTCTCAGCCAGGTCGCCGGACACGGCATGAATGTCGTTAAACTGCTTCCGCCTTTAAATTTGACTGAAAAAGACCGTAACTGGATTGTAAACGCCTTGGAAAAAACGATTGCCGATACGCATCAAGTCACCGGTTCGATTTGGACATTAGGCAAGAACTTGGCCGGCCATGCTTTGAAAAACAGAAAGTGAATTTTGCCATGCGTTATTTTCAAACATTTTTTTTACTACTGACGATGTCTGCAACGGCAACCGTATTCGCGCATGCCGTCGTCACGCATAATTCCTTAAAACTGAAACCCGTACCATTTAACCAATCCAGTCAGGTAGAACTTATGTTTAACTCCAAGGTAGAACTGGATTTATCCGATGTTTTTCTGGTGCGAAGCGGCGATAAAATGGAAACCATTACCGCCGCTCCCGGCAAAAAACCCGGTCAGGTTATTTTAGATCTTCCTGCCTTACCGGAAGGCGAATATGCTATCAAACTGAAAATATTCGCCGCCGACGGCCATTTGAGCGAAGATCTGCTGCGTTTTTTTGTATATAAACCA
>JBEKBU010000079.1:0-15316 GCA_050015235.1 Methylomonas sp.
AAAACACCAGGTGGATAACCCTAATCGGCATATCGTGATCGACGCCATTAAGGATTTTCATGAATTAACTAAAATCAAAATTGCCGCGGAGCGTACCGGATTATTTATGATAGGCGGCGGTGCGCCGAAAAACTTCATCCAAGACACGGTAATTTGCGCCGAAATGTTGGGACACAAGGTAGCGATGCACGAATACGCCATTCAAATTACCGTGGCGGATGTGCGTGATGGCGGCTGTTCCGGATCGACATTCAAGGAAGCCGCATCCTGGGGCAAAGTAAATACCGGTCATGAGCAGATGGTATTCGCCGAAGCGACTACCGTGGCGCCGCTTATTGTCAGCTACGCATTTCACCAAGGGAATTGGAAAATGCGAACCGCGAAAAAATGGACGGCTTATTTAGACAGCCATAAGTAAATTTGTAATTATTCGGTTGAGTTTTTGGGAACTTTTCATTGTTCTCAAGATTTAAGACAATCTGAAAGTTACGAATAAACGATCCATAAATTTTTTTGGGGTTTGCGGATCGTGTAACGCGCCATTATCCAATATGAGAATTTGCCCTTGTCCACAAAACATCCCGTTTCGTCCGAACAGTCGCTGTTTGCAACTTTTTTCGAAATTTTCCTGGTTTTTTTGAAACTAGGCCTAACCTCTTTCGGCGGGCCGATCGCTCATCTTGGCTATTTTCAAAATGAATTTGTCGTCCGGCGCAAATGGCTTGAAGAACAGGCGTTTGCCGATCTTGTGGCGCTTTGCCAGTTTTTACCAGGACCGGCCAGCAGTCAGGTTGGGTTTGCCTTGGGGTTTTTGCGTGGTGGTTTTCTAGGTGGATGTGCGGCTTGGCTGGGTTTCACCACGCCATCAGTCCTGGTGCTTATCGTTTTTGCGTATATTTCGGGATCAATTGAAGGGCCAATTGGCGTTGGTATTCTTCACGGGCTAAAGATCGTAGCGGTTGCCGTAGTCGCGCAAGCTGTATGGAGTATGGCGAAAACTTTATGTCCTGACCGGCAAAGGGCGACCATTGCTCTGGGTGCTCTGCTTATCGTGATCGGGATATCGGGCACAATGGGACAAATTACGGCAATTATTTTAGGTGCGGTCGCGGGGCTGCTTTTTTGCCGATCCGAACCCGCCGTAATTGTTGGGCGTCTTTCATTTTCCTTGTCACGGCGAACCGGCGTTTTATCTTTCGTCGTTTTTTTTCTGTTGCTGGCTGGATTACCGATTGTTGCCGCATTTTCTCAAAGCCATATGCTTGAAGTCTTCAGCGCCTTCTATCGCTCAGGGGCATTGGTGTTTGGCGGCGGACATGTTGTGTTACCGCTGTTGCAGGCGGAAGTCGTTCATACCGGATGGGTAGATAACAACACGTTTCTCAACGGATATGGCGCAGCACAGGCGGTTCCAGGCCCCCTGTTTACTTTCGCGGCTTATCTTGGCGCGGTGATGAACGGCCAGCCAAACGGCGTGTTGGGCGCATTAATTTGTCTTGCCGCCATATTTTTACCAGGCATTTTACTTCTTATTGGCATGTTGCCGTTCTGGGATAATTTCAGACGGTTGGCGGCCGCGAAGCACCTCATGCGCGGGGCGAACGCCGCCGTCGTAGGCCTACTAGGTGCGGCGCTTTATACGCCGCTATGGACAAGCACCATTAATCACGCCAGTGACTTTGGGCTTGCTATGACAGGGTTTATTCTATTGACGGTCTGGAAGATTCCACCGTGGATCATCGTAATTATTTCAGTCATTGGCGCGGTACTGATGGCCATGGGTTAAACAAAACGTTTCATTAAGGAAAATTGGCGCCCGATATGATGCGAAATTGACCTCAATATACGCCCGGCAACAATCGGGCCGTGCGTTGGTAGTAAGCGTCGTATTCGCTTCCGAAATGCGCCCTTAGCAGCGCCTCTTCCGCTCGCATGCGCACGTGCAAAAAAGGAATCATAAGCGCCGCGAGCAACAAGCCGAATCCCGAACGAAAAACCAAAGCCCAGCCTGCCATGTTGATAAGTAGGCCGAGGTAACTGGGGTTGCGGATTTTGCTATAAACGCCAGTCGTGACCAGAGTATGTCCCGGCTGAATAGCGACTAACCCGCTGAACCTGTCGCCAAGAACAAATACCGGCCAAATCCGCAGGGCGCCGCCTAGCGCGAAGAGAACGACGCCGACCCAGCGCACCGTGCCGCCATCGAGCACCCAAAATTCCACGCGATCGGTGTAAGCAGGCAAATATCCGCCAAGTAGGCTAATGATAATAACGGGTATAAAAAACCATCGGTTGCCGCGATCTTCTTTTATGCCGGAGCTTATGTTGCCCGGACTCAAAAGCCCGACGCCCGCGAGCGCGAAGCCGACTATCATTGCGGCGACAAACGCCGGTTGAGACATGAAAGCGTCAAATCCGCCCCAGCCGAGTACGGCGAGACCGAAAAAAATGACGCTGGCTGCAACGGTAATGAAAGCCAATTGAAGTTTAGGTGTCATGGCGGCAATTTAGAACTGAATTTAAATTATAGTACACTGCTTGTTCGATACGCACAATGCCTCTTATTACTTAAAGTTCTAGCGAAAAGGAATTGTACGCTCTTAACAGCGTAATTTTACTTTTCTTTATGTTTCAATTAGATAGAAATGTGTGCTTGAATATTCATGTGTTTTTATCTTGTTGACGCTCCCATAAGCGCTTGACGAATTTCGCCTACCGGCTTCATGGAAGGCGGCCATGACGCATCCTCAACGCCGCATGGAGATTTAATTACCCTTACCAATGTTCGGCAAACGGCCGCACTTCAATCTCGGACGACCAGGCGGACGGCTTTTGCCGCGTGAGATGGAAAACGGTGTCGGCGATAGCGTCGGCTTGCAAAAAAAAGCCGTCCGGCTGATTTGGCGCCATCGCCCGCGTGGCCGGCGTGTCCACCACCCCGTCAACAATCAGCAGTGCGACATGAACGCCTTCGGGGCCGAGATGGCGGGCCATCGATTCGGCCAGACTGCGTTGCGCCGATGAAAACAATATTTCCCTGCCTATTTTTTTTCATATCGGGAATAACCTGTTTGGCGACCAGCAAAGCGCCCAGCGCGTTAACCCGCCAACTTTGTTCGAATTCGTCCGGCGTGATTTCCTCTACGTTTTTCCAGATACCGGCGCCCGGATTATAGATCAGCGTGTCGACCGGCCCCATTTCAGCGCGAATAGCCGCGAATACGCTAGCAATGGAAGCGGCGTCGGCGACATCGCAGGCATAGGCTTTTGCGCCATCGATTTCCTTCGCCAATTCATTGATAATTTCAGTACGGCGAGCCAAGAGCGCTACGCGGTAGCCCTCCAGTCCGAAACGCCGCGCGAACGCCGCGCCGTTGCCGGGGCCGACGCCGACGCCGACGCAAACAGGTTTAAGCGATTCCAGGGACATGATTATTCTTTCCAATGGGGAGGAATGGTTTTTTTAAAGTAAGGCAACTGCTCGATACGCGCCATGAAGCCGGCGAGCTTGGGATGGATAAGCGATCCCACCCCGTGTTCCGGCTGCCGTTCGTGTAAACGTTTGACCAACGCCAGTAAAGGATAGAGCGTAAAATCGGCGGCGGAAATAGCGCCGGCGAAATAATCGCCCGCCAATAGCGAATCGAAATAGTCCAGTTCGCGGCTTAAATCCTGGCGGGCAAGCGCAATCACGGCCGGGTCGCCGCCGCCGTCGCCGTCGCTCCGAAGCAAGGTTTCTTCCATAAGGCGGCGTAAAATCGGGTAAAAATAGCTATACGCTTCCGCTGAAATGCGCCGCACAATCGCGCGCCGCCTGGCGTCGGCCGGAAACAGCGGGCGATCGGGATAACGCTCTTCCAGATACTCGACGATAGTGGACGATTCCCATAGCGCAAAATCGTCATCCAGCAAGGCGGGTACTTTACCGCGCGGATTGATGGCCAAATATTCCGGCTGCTTTAATTCGCCGTTGCGAAACGAGAGTAGATGGAATTCATAGGGAAGTTGTTTATGTTCGAGCGCCAGCCACACATTCCATGCAAACGGCGAGCCGGAGCCGTAATAAAATTTGATACTCATATAAAGTCTCCTGAAGAGATGGTTTAACGGGCAAGATTCAATAAAGCCGCCGCCAGCAACATCTGGCAAATAAAACCGGCGCTAAAAGCCAGCGTACGCAGCACCGGGATCCCTAGAGCATAGCTAATTACGTGCGCCAGCCGGGCGAAGAAATACGCCATGCAGACCGAAGCGGTGGCCGCCGCGCCGGCGCCGGAAAATTGGACCGCCAAAACCAAGGGCGCGAAAATCGCCAGATTTTCGACCGCGTTAGTGTGGGCGCGCCGCAATCTTTCCGCCCACGCCGCCCTGGGGCTCAGGCTAGGAGTATTTAACGTCGCCCAAGGGCCGGTTTCGACTATGCGATTGATGATGGTCGGAATCCAAAATAAGGCTGTCATCACCAGCGTCAATATCAACCAATAAAGCTCTGGGGTAATGCTAGCGTTCATTGTATACCTCTTAAGTTAAAAGTGATCATGCTTGTTGACCCTGGAGTGAAACCCGCTGATTGCGCAACAATTTCCAGATTGAAATCAGGTGGAGCCAAAGCCAAAGCGGGGCCGGCAGAAATACCGCGTACATCATGCTGTGATGCGGCGTTAGTTTCGGAAGAAACACCAGCGACAGCGTAGTGGCGACCGACAAGATATCCACGATGCCGAAAATGTTGGCAAACCAGGCCCGTCGTTCGCCGTCGGCATCCGCGGCCAGCGAAAAAGCGGCAACCAGGCCGAAAAAGCCGGCGGCGATATGCGTCCAGCCGTCAAGTATGCCGAAGGTCAGCGGTAATCCGCCTAAGCCCGCCTGCATCAGAAAATTCGCGCCGAAAAATACCCGGATTCCTTGCAACAGCAACAATTGCCGCTGACTGAGCGCCAATAGCCTGTCCCGGATAGGGGCGACCAATAGCAGCAGAGCCCCGACGGCGCCGACAGCCAGCACAATCACGATTAAAAAAGCCGGGCCGGAAATATCGGCCGGAAACAGGCTTTTCGTAGACAGGCCTAGGTGCAATATCGCCAACCAGCACAGCATGCCGACGCCTATTTCTACCGGCCACTTGTTTTTCCCGGCGCTAAAAGAAAGTATCCAAAGCGTATAAATAATCATCAGGATATCCAAAAAGATGGCAATCCAGACGGATGTAATGTCAGACATATTAAGTAACTCCATAGTTGGCGGGTGGGATGGTTCGACGAATAGAATACCAACCTAATTTGGCTATAACAATGCTAAAAATTACTTAAATATATGCTGAAACAACTTTTGTTGTTTGTTTTATAAGCGTTTTGGTTTATTCTGTGATTGCCGTGAAAATCAACGGAAATCGCTCCCCTAACGTTACCCGAATGCCGTTGAGCCCGATAACCGGTTAGGACGCCAATGCAGAATAACAGCTTTAACCGATTGTAAAAAATGGCTAAATTAACTATAAACAATGCCGAAACAACTACATTAAAAACCTATACGGATGCATTAAGCAATATTTTAAACGCCATGCGCATCAGCGGCGGTATCCTGTTAAACGAGGATTACTCGCCGCCTTGGGCGGTCGATATTCCTGGCGCCGACAGGTTGCGCGGCGTCATGAAACTGGGCGCCGGCGTGCGCGTGGTCGCCTTTCACTTTGTCAAGCGCGGCTACATCGAAGTGCTTCCCGAAGGCGGAGAGCGGACGATAATCGAAGCGGGCGAAATGGCCATTTGTTTTGGCGGGCTGCCGCATAAGCTTATGCAGGAGTCGGCCGAAAACGCCCTGCCGGTCGAAGCCTTGCTGGCCGGTGGGAAAAATCCTTTTCAACCGGAGCGGCATGCCGCCCGCAACGCTTCGCTTATTTGCGGCGTTTTTCTGCTGCGAAACGTCGAACTCAATCCGCTATTTGCGTCGCTGCCGCCGTTCCTGCATACCTCGGCGCTACGCTTAGGCAATCTTCATAATCTGGCGGGCGTTTTGAACTGGATGAACAAAGAAACGGAACGACAGACTTTGGGTAGCGTTTTCGTCGTCGAACGTCTGTTGGAATTGTTGTGCGCGGAGGCGATACGCTTTCATCTGGAAACCGGCGCATCGGAAGCCGGTTGGTTGTCCGGCCTAAAAGACCCGGTGGTGGGACGGGCCATCGCCATGATACATTCCCGGCCCGGCGATAACTGGTCGGTCAAGCGTCTGGCGCAAGGCGTCGCCATGTCGCCGTCAAGATTCGCCGCCCGTTTCTCGGCGGCCCTGACCGACAGCCCCATGGCCTATGTCGCCAAATGGCGGATGAATGTCGCCGGGCGGCTATTGACGGAATCCCGGCAAGGCGTAGGCGAAATCGCCGCCATTGTCGGCTACGATAACCCGGCGGCGTTCGCGCGAACCTTCAAGCGTCATTTAGGCGTGTCGCCGGCCGTCTGGCGTTCCCGTCATTGTTAAAATCGTAACCGGAAAAAACGAACATTTCACTGCACACCCATTGGTTGTGGAATTTGTGTGTGGGTCGGCGCTTTCATGGGTACAAAGTTTGATATCGGGAAATTCAAAGCGGCTCCATAAATGATGCGCCTTTTTTAATTTTACAGGCGATGATAAAGCGTAGCGCCTCTGTTTTGCTAGGGTTTCTAAAGACTAAATGTTTTTTATTTGCCGGGTCTTGATAAGAATCCCCGGCGTGCAGCGTTGTTACGGCTTCGTCTTCATACTGCGATTCGGCAACCCCTTCAATAATGTAATTCAGTCCAACAACTGGATGAACATGCGCCGGGCTAGCGTATTCCGGAGGGAACTCCACAAGAATAAGCCGCGGTTCTTCATCGCCGCCCTCAATCGCCGTGCTTTGAATAATCTCGCGGGAAACTTCGGGTTGTTTACTTTCCGATATTTCAAGGCTAAAGGCCGGATGAGCGTCCAGGCTCAGTGCGATAACAAATACGAGCAAAATAGATCGTTTTTTCATACTCAAGCCCCAATTAGGTTGGTTTTTTAAAAGGCCCAGTGTACTGGATTCCAAGGCGTTTAATCCCCGTGCGGTATAAATTTCACATTAAGAATTAACGATAGACGGTGGACGGCTTAGCCGCCCACCGCACGGATTTATCCAAATCAGCCCGCGGAAATGGCTGCCCCGAGCTGTTCGTTGCTCATGCCTTGACCGTTAAGATTCCAGGCACCGTCAACCGTATGCACGACGTTGACGTAGATTTGATCTTTAGGCTGTTTGCCGCCGGAGTGAGTGGCATTGGTAGTTCTCCTAGGTCGTCTGATTACTGTCGTACGATCTAATATAACGACCGCTATATAATAATATATAACGGTCGTTATACTGTCAAGCAATGCCGGCGGATTTTTTTGATAAAATGATTAAATAAAAATTAGAGTGCGATTTGATCGGTTATCGAAAGCGCATAAATTTGACGCGCCGAAACTATATTTTATAATGGTAAACTTTATTTGTTGATTATAAAGGTAAGGATTATGAAAAAAACCTCGCTATTAATTTCCGCCGCCGCGCTGTTGTTCAGCGGCGTTGTCGGCGCGCACGGTCCGGTCAGAGCTAAAATGACGGCGAGCGTCACTATCGATGCGCCGGCGGCCAAGGTTTGGGACGTGATTAAAAATTACGACGACATGTCCTGGCATCCGGATATCAAAAGCGTGAAAGGCGAAGGCGGCAACAACAAAGGCGCCGTGCGTACGCTGACGCTGGCAAGCGGCGGTACGATCACCGAGGAATTGAAAGCCTATGACGACGCTAAAAAAATGTATAAATACAAAATTACCGAGATGAGCAACTCGGGCATGATCAAACATGCCGGCCAGGACGAACCCGTGCCGGTGTTGCCGGTCGGCAATTACGCCGCGGAAATATCGGTGCTGGACAAAGGCGGCAAGGCGGAAGTGGAGTGGGTCGCCACCTACTACCGCGCTTACGTTAACAACAATCCGCCGGCCGAACTGAACGAAGAAGCGGCCGATAAAGCGGTTAACTCGGTATTGACCAAGGGTTTGACCAGTCTGGCGAAAAAAGTGGCTCCGGGCGCGGCCCCGAGCGTGCAAGTGGATATCAAACGTTAATAATTCCGTGCGGACGGTTTGCATCCTTAAGCAATTGCAATCATACGCCGCCGGCCGCCTGACGCTAACGGCGCTTGCGGTTTCGGTTTTTACCGCAAGCGCCGCCGGCGCGGATGCCGGCGGCTACGCCTACATCACTAATCAGCTGGAGAATTCGGTGTCGGTCATCGATACCGGCGCTCAGCAAGTGGCGCATACTATCCCGGTGACCGGCAAACCGGCCGGCGTGGCGGTTAATCCGGTGCTGCCGCTGATTTACGTCAGTACCCCGGAAGCGGGCGGTTTTGTGGTGTTGGACGGCAAAAATTTCAAGGCGCTGAAATTCGTCAAGGCTGGCGGCGCGCCCTTGGGCATAGCCGTGGACCGGCTCGGCGAGCAGGTTTTTGTCGCCGATTGGTATCAAAATACCGTGTCGATTTTCGACGCCCGCGACTTCCGAGCGCTGGCGACGCTGGAAGTCGGCAAATCGCCCTCCGGCTTGCAGGTGAGTCCGGATAACCGCTATTTATACGTGGCGAATCGTATGGACAATTCGGTTACGCAACTGGATATAAAAAAACGCACGCTCAGGAACACCACCAAAGTCGGCGTCCATCCGTTCGGCATCGCGCTCGATAGCCAAGGGCGGCGGCTTTATACCGCCAATGTGGAAAGCGACGACGTGACGGTGCTGGACGCGCGCGATTTAAAGCGGGTAGCCACTATTAAGGTCGGGGCCAGGCCGTACGCCTTGAGCCTGGCTTTAGACGACACGCGGCTGTTCGTCACCAATCAGGACGATAGTACGGTATCGGTGGTCGATACCGAAACCCTGCGGGTGTTGGCGGAGATTGAGGTCGGGAATAAACCCGAGGGTATCGGCACCGATTTAGACGATAGGCATGTCTATGTCGCCAACTGGATGAACAACAATGTGTCGGTGATCGACGCCGCGACTTTACAAGTGGTTAACACCGTCAAAACCGGCGAGGGCAGCCGGGCTTTCGGGGAATTTATCAGCCGTAAACATTACTAGAGACTATCATGGCCGAAACTGTAGAAGAATTAACCGTGCGTTACGAGGACGGCGGTATAGAGACCGTCAAGGAATTAGACAAGAAAGTCCTGAGTAAGGGGGCCTGGGCGACCGTGATTTACCGCTACCAGGATTGGGAGCCGGCTAAAGGGCAATATAGCGTCGACCGGTTTTCGATTCGCCGTTACCAAAAACGCAACGGCGAATATCAGCAAAAATCGAAATTCAATATTTCCAGCGAAAAACAGGCGCAGGAAATTATCGAAGCCTTACAGGGGTGGCTAAAATAATCGTTATTCCAATCCTAACAGCCGTTTAGAGGTTGCCTCGGGCAGCGCGGCGATCATGTCGCGGATAAATTGTTCCTGCAACCGGTAATTCGTATCCGCGGGCAATGGCGCAACGGTTGAGACCCTGACCAGATAGCCGTCCGCTATCATGCCGGAAAACAAATATTTAAGCACCGTCACAAACCGCTCTACGTAGTTGGAAATGACATCGTTGCCTATGATGAACCAGTAGGTAACCTGTTCGTTATGATCCAGGCGGGTGGCGTACATCTGAGTAATGGGCACGTTCAGGCTCAATAAATCCATTTTCGTGTGCAGCAACTGCTCGATTTTAAAGCCTTGGGCCTTATAACAAACCTCTTGCGGATGCACTTTAAGATTGTGGGTTTGCTGGCTGCCGTAGGCCATGGCCAGCATGATTTTTTCGCCGCGGCTGTTTACATAGGTGCGGTTTAACATTTGATCGTATAAATTGTCGCCGGTGGTCATATTCACAAATTTAACCAATTTGGTATCGGCTTTCCAGTCGGCAAATTCCATGGGTATGGCTTGTTCAAGATTAAGCTTTATCTTGATGTCCGTCATTTTCTCGGTAGGCTTGGCGACATAAACCAGCAGCGGCGTACAGATCATCATAAGCGCCAGCCAATAACTTTTTCTAACCGTAATCATATTCGTTCTCAATGGCTGGTCGCCGCGACGGCGCGTCTATCGACGTAACTCTGGATGGCGCTGTCCGCGCCTATCGTCAGCATGAGCGCCACGCTGAACAAAACTATACCGGCAAAACCATGCACGAAGCCTTGTCCGACTTCGTCGCCGAAATAAAAAGTGATCAGCGTCAGCACCATGACGCGCGTTACGTTGGCGGTAAAGGAAATGGGAACGATCAGGATAGCCATGAAAACATTCCGGAATTTTGAGTCATGCTGCACCAGATTCAGATACAACAGCCCCAAGCCTTCCAATGAAATGAGCGTATGCATGCCGGCGCAGACGTTGGCTACCAGCAATTGATAGGAGCCTATGTGCAACACCACGCCGGTACGGGCGATCGGGTAGCCGAGGTTGTATAAAATGTTCTCCGCTACATAGGAAACCGCTATTTTCATCGGCTGGGTCATGGCGTCGAGAAAAGAGCCGGGCAATGGCAGCAGAAAAATGATAAAAAATAGCGGAAACCAGATTAGCCGCAGACCCGCCGGGCCTATCATCAGCAGCGTACACCCCATGAGCACCGGAATCAGCGAACCGACCTCGAACAGCATGATTTCAGGCAAGCGCCCCAAGATATATAGCAATAGCCCAAAGCCTAACAGCACGCCTCCCCAGAAATTGGCGGGCTGATAAGGGAGTTGCAGCAACGCGTCTTTCGCCCTGTATAGCAGCCACAAGTCGATAAGAAATACAACCAGACCGTGCGACTGATCCTCGGTATTCCAAAGAGTGGTGGACAGATCCCAGATAGTGGGGGCGAATAGGGCGGTAATGCCGACAAGCACGATAATATAATCTTTAGTCTGAACGCTGTTATTCACTTAAATTTGCTCGTTAAAAAGTTAATGCAATTCATATGTGATTATAGACTCTCAGCGCATTACATCAACCCGGCGCCCGAGCGTTTTGCTCGCAGGCGCCTGTATAAAATAACGGCGGCCGTTAGGGTTGTTGACCGGCTGGTTGTGTTTCCGCCGGTTGCGCGCCGGCTGGAACGGGCAGGGAAATTGGATTGTTCGCCGTTTGTTCGCTATTCAACGCCGCAAACTCGCCTAAATATTCAACTTTTGCTTTATCCTTCAAATCTTTAACCGCTTTTTCAACCAATTCCTTGTGAAGTTTCGTGGTCAGGTATTTTTCGATGACAGGCGTAGCCTTGGCTAGATCCACGTTCTCCACGGTAAACGACAGTACGCCTAAAACCAGCACAGCGCTGCTTTTGTCGAAAGTGATGAATTGACCGTCCTTGAGACCAGCTAAGGTAGGCAATTGTTCCATAGGCAAATTTTCAGCGCCTTGAATGATTTGTTTGGCTTGGTAAGGTATTTTATTGTCATCCAGTTTTTTGAGCAATTCGTCCAGTTTTTTGCTGGAATCGAGCGCATCGTTCAAAGCGGTCTGTTTACCCTCAATTTTGTTGATCAAGATTTCTTTGATTTTAAACGTCTTGTGTTGGGAAAATAAGTCGGGATGATCCGTGTAATAGGCTTCAATTTCATTTGCGGTAGGTTTGGCCGCGTTTTTAGCGATTTTCTGCATCCAGTTCTGCACAATAACCTGACGCTTGTTCTGTTCGACAGCCATCATGACGTCAGGATCGCGATCCAGTTTTTCCGCCAGGGCTTGCTGATAAAGGATGGAGACGTCCACCAGATTGTTCAGGATTTTCTTTTTAGCCGCTTCGGCGTTTTCAGGCTGGATATTATTGGTGTGAGACAGCACGTAATTTAATTGATGTACTGAAACTTCTTCACCGTTAACTTTGGCGATCACCTGCGTGGCGCCTTTTTCCTTTTCATGTTCGTTGCAGCCGCTGAGCAGCAGAATACCAAACAAGGCTAAAGTCTTTAAAATAAGGTTTTTTTTCATTAAAAAATTCCTGTGCGGTCGATTTTGGATTTTTAGGGGATTAATAACTTGGTTTTTGGCGTTCATGCGCCATTACGTATATATTAATACTATACCATACTGTTAATTTCCGCCAGAAACTTGTAGAAACTTGTAGAATACGCCTCAACCGCCTAGTCATCTTCTATCCATTCGTACACTTCCGTCAGCAAAGGATCGCACTGGCAACAACCGGCGCCGCAATTCTCGCCGCCCGCCGAAACTTGCCTGACTTTGCCTTTCCTGATCCATAGGCTTAACATGCCGCGCAAGGCGTCCGCCTCGGCGTGAAAATGTATGGACAAATCCTTGATGCTGGATTTTTTATTTTGCCGCAAAAAATGACGCAAGTCCGCCAGGATCACGGCGCCGCTCCGTTAATCCGCTTGAGTCCGCTCCATTTCAAAGCGGAAATTACGCCGGCTAACAATAAGGCTAATCCTGCTATCCAGGCCAAAGCGGTTTGCGGATGATGTTGAAACGTGAAGATCTGATAGAACAACGTTGCGCAGAAATAAGCGGTAAAGGTAGTCCAGACGGTTACGAATAGCGTCCAGGCGGCGTTGGTCTCCTTATAAATGGCGGCCGTGGCGGCCACGCACGGCGAATAAAGCAGGATAAACAACAGATAGGCGAAAGCGCCGGTCTGGCCGTCGAAATGTTGCCGCATTACCGTAAAAGTACTGCTTTCGACGGTTTGCGGCGTGGCGCTAGTCAAGCCCAGCGGATCGGATAATCTATACCATACCGCCGCCAGATTTTCCGGCAAGCTCCGGCAGGCGGCCAATAACGCCTGGGGTAAGTCGAAATCCGCCGCCGCGGGCGCCGCCGGGTTGGCCATTTGGCTGTATAAAGCGTCCAGTGTGCCGACCACCGCTTCTTTCGCCAGCACGCCGGTAAAAATCCCCACCGTGGCGGGCCAGTTATCGGCGTTGACGCCCATGGGCGCAAAAGCCGGGGTCAGGAATTTGCCGATAGCGCTCAATACCGATTGTTCGCTGTTCTCCCGCCCGAAACTGCCGTCTTCGCCATATGAATTTAACATGTTCAATATTAAAACCATGGGCACGATAATTTTGCCGGCGTTCAGCAAAAAAGTTTTCAGCCTTTCCCAAGTCTTGGTATAGACGCCGCGTAAAGTGGGCAGATGGTAGGCGGGCAGCTCCATTACGAACGGGGTGGGTTCGCCCTTCAGCAAGGTATGGCGCATGATCAGTCCGGTCAGAACCGCAACCGCGATTCCGAATAGATATAAGCCGAATACCAGATTCTGGCCGCCCACCGGAAAAAACGCGGCGGCGAACAGCGCGTACACCGGCAGCCGCGCGCCGCAGGACATAAACGGATTCATCAGATTGGTCAACAGGCGGTCGCGCCGGTTATCCAGGGTGCGGGTAGCGATAATTGCCTGGACATTGCAGCCGAAACCGACGATCATCGGCACAAAGGCTTTACCGGGCAAGCCGATCAGGCACATAAAACGGTCCATCACAAAGGCGGCTCGCGACATATAGCCTGAATCCTCCAGCACCGATAAAAAAATAAACAAAAAGCCGACGATGGGAATAAAAGTGGCGACCACTTGCAAGCCGCCGCCGATACCGTTGGCGATCAATACGATTAGCCACTCCGGCCAATTCAAGCCGGTCAGATAGACGCTTATACCGTTAACCAGCAATGCGCCGGCGGCTTGATCGAAAAAATCCACGAAAGCGCCGCCGATATTGATGGTAAACAAAAACATGGCGTACATGACCAGCAAAAACACCGGTATCCCCATATAGCGGTTCAGCACGATGCGGTCGATTTTTTCGGTGGTGTTCCCGGACAATTCGTTGAGCTTGCACACCGTGGCGTTAACCAGTTGATTAACGACGCCGTAACGGGCGTCGGCGGCCAATATGTCGATTTCATCGCCGGTTTCGGCTTCAATATCGGTGCGTAACCCTTCCGCCAGGCGGCATAAATCTTCGCCGCCGATCTGTTTCGCCAGCGTATCGTTTTCCAGCAGTCTTAACGCCAGCCAGCGGCTATCGCAGTTTTGGCGGCCGGGGCTCTCGGCAATCAGGGTTTGTAAACGCCCGGCGGCCGTTTCGATAGCCGGATGGTAAGGTATGCCGATATGGGGAATCGGCGCATCGCGGCAAGCCTGATTAATGGCCGCCCGGAGCTCCGTCAGGCCCATGCCGAGCGCGGCGCTCACCGGTATCACCGGACAGCCGAGCCGCTCGGCCAGCGCGGCGGTATCTATTTTAACGCCGCGTTTCTTGACGGCGTCCATCATGTTCAACACCACCAGCATCGGCGTCCGCATTTCGATCAACTGGGTGGTTAAATAGAGGTTGCGTTCGATGTTGGCGGCGTCGACAATATTGATGATCAAATGCGCTTGCCGGGAAGCCACAAAATCCCTGGCCACTTTCTCGTCCAGGGAAATACTGTCGTCGTCGGCCTCCAGGGAATAGGTGCCGGGCAGATCCACGACGCTGACGCGGACGCCGTTGAATTGATATTCGCCGGTTTTTTTCTCTACCGTCACGCCCGGCCAGTTGCCGACGTGCTGTTTGCTGCCCGTTAAGGCGTTAAACAGCGTGGTTTTGCCGCAATTGGGATTGCCGACAACACCTAGGGTAAAGGATGGCCTCATAGTTTATCGATTAATAGCACCGATGCTTCGTTTTTACGGAGAGTAAGCGAAAACCCGCGGATTTTTATTTCAACCGGATCGCCCAGCGGCGCGAAACGGGTGACGCTGAATTCGGCGCCGGGCGTCAAGCCCATCGCCAGTAATTTCTTCCGGTAAACCCCGCCGTTTTGATCAAAACCGACAATCCGTCCGCAGTCGCCAACCGCCAGGGTTTTTAATGAAGTAGACATAGCTTATTAAGAAAGTAATTAATAATGCTTCTCATTAAACCATAAAAAATTGTTGAGGGGGGATGTTTTTTATAGCAGAATTTGACTTGTATCAATTTTAATTGAGTATGAACGCCTGTCTTTTAATTACATTCGATAACCAGAGAGATGTCTCAGACGGCGGGCGATGCTGGCCGGGATATTTATCCCGGCCGTAACGTTTTCACGCTTTCGATATAGATGGCTTGTCTTTGCCGCTTAATAGCGCTTTCAACCGGTCGATTTTAGCTAAGGCCGCCGCTTCGCGTTGTTGGGCTTCCGCTTCTCGTATTTGTGCGGCTTCCAGCTCTTTCGACAACCGTAGGTTTTCTTCTCTATCCTGCTCGCGCTCAATTTCCCTGGTACGCTGCTCGCGTAAATATTCCTGCCGCGCTTG
>JBEKBU010000080.1:0-21880 GCA_050015235.1 Methylomonas sp.
TCTCGCCGCCATCACGCAAGCCAACGCCAGCACCTATCTGACGCAAGTAGTCTCCGAAGGCGGCTTGCTGGGCGTGGACGCGCCTTCGTTATTGCAACCCGGCACCAGGGATTATCCTACCGAAGTAAACGAAGTGTCTACCGGCGCTCCGGTTTCGCCATGGAGAACGACTTATACCGCCGCGGCGCTCGCCGCCAATAATATTAGCCGCGTCCCGACCGGCGGCGAAACCTACGCGATTGCCGTAACCGCGGATTTATACAATGTGTTACAGGCGGCCCAAGTTGCCGACGGCTCATTGACCCTGCCTAGCGGCCATAGCATCGGTTCTTACGTGTCCGACGGCGATCTGCCTAGTCTGAGCAGCAACTTCATTGCCGCCTTGCTGGCCGGTAACGTGCAAACCTGGGCCAATGTCGAAGTCAATGATGCGGGCGTAGCCACGCCGCTGACATCTTTCGCCAGCGCCGCAGGCGTGACCGCGCCAGGCAATAACGCGATCGGCGTCAGCATCCGGAATGACGGCGCGGCCGTCGGCGCCCTCGGCTACGCGACGTTTTTGGGTTATCCTTACGTAGCAGGCTCCTCGGCGCCGGCAAACGATGTGCCGGATAATGCAACCGCTGAATTCAACGCGGCTCCGTTGGTTAAAGGGCCTACCGGCACGACCGATACCGATAACTTGTTGAATGACTGGCAATACGGCGATAATGTTTCCGGCCATAATAACGTGTTGGCCACCACTTCCGGCGATACCGGCAGCACCTATGAGCGTATCTGGGGCGTCGCGTTGCAAACCGGCGACCGTAACTATAACGCCTCTTTAGGCTACCGTTACATTAAAGTTGACGGCGCCGCGGCTACCCTGGCCAATATCGCTAACGGCTCCTATAGATTCTGGGGTGAAGGCGAGGTGTTAGTTAATCCGAACGCTCCTTCATATACGGCATCCGTGGGCACATTCCTGACGGATTTCGGCAACGCCTTGGGTAGCGTGACAACGGCTTATAATGTCGATAACGCCACCGGCAGCAGTACCTTGGCTCAGCCATACGGACTGGCCGGCATTTTCGCGACGAGCAAAACCGCGCCGAGCGCGGCTGTTCCCATTCCATTCCCAAACAGCCTCCCGCTTGCGTCGGGCGCCCAGCTTGTAGTGCCTTACACTCACAACAAGGGTGGCTATACCTCCATTGGCGTCGTACCTTATGCGTATGATCCTAGCGGTGCGTTCAATCCAACCATCCAGTTGAAATAGTCTCGGCTGATTGGCTTGGCTAAGGGACATTAGGAAAACCTGGACGGAAGCAAAAAGGAGCGTTGATCGAAACGGATAACATGGCAGGGATAGAGGAATCGATCGAAAGGAAATCAGGAGCGATCGTCAGGATGAATAGGGATTAGGATGGGTAAGCCGGCATGCTGCCCGGCTGGGCTTACCCCGCCTACCACGGCTGTTAAACCATGTAAGCTTGAGTAGCTAGCCCCCTACGCTCAGGCTAAAACAGCGGAAAAGGAAGTTCGGTGTATGGATAACGGCTTGAAGGAGTTAACGGAACGACCGAAGGGAGTTTCGGAGCGGTCGACAGGATAACGGATCAGCTACGCCGGTGAATCTCTACGCAGAGTAAGCCGGTGTCGCCTTTATGGGCAATATTTACACATATCACTATTATGAGCGGTTTTTAACCTTTTCCGGGGTTGCTGCTTGTATTTCAACATGGACTCAGCAGATATTGCTGATTTCCCAGCACTAATTGTTCATAAACCAGCTTAAAAGTTAACAAAATCAGTCTTTTAAATTAAGGCACGAAAACTGCTTTGGTTAACATTACAAGTAAGTTTTAATCACTGGATTTTCTATCATTATGTTTAATACCGGCATAGGCGCCGATTCTCCCCGTAGCCGCCTGAAACCGTTGGCGACCGCCATTAGAGCTCTAGTAACCGGCGGCTTGGCCATGGGCGTGGGCGTGACTCCCGCGTTGGCCAATGGCGGCCATCCGCTGCCGGAAAATCCGTTTGTAGCCTCCGGTACTGCCACCGAAACGCTGAGTAACAACGGCCATACACTGACTATCGACACCACCGGCAACACAGTCCTGGACTGGAGCAATTTTAATATCGACAAAGGCTATAAGGTCGATTTCGAAGGTTCCGCGGCGTCGGTGGTGGTGAATGAGGTTCCAGGTCAGCAGGCCGGCGGCGCAAGCACGATTGCCGGCACGATAACCGCCAACGAACAAATCTATCTGGTCAATCCGAATGGCATTGTGTTCGCCCCCGGCTCGAACGTCAGCGCCAACGCGCTGGTCGCCACCACGTTGGGCATCAGCCAGCAGGCGCTGCAAAGCGGCATCGCCAATGTTTTTACCAACGCCTTGAATAATACAGCTACCGCCGTGGCGCAGGGCGCCGCATTACAAGCGCAGAACAACGGCCAGAATTACCTGCAGGATAGCCAGGGTAATAATATACTGGATGCAAGCGGTAATAAAATTCCGGTCAGTATAGGCGATATTACCGTAAACGCCGGCGCCGCGATCTCCACCAATGCGCCGGGCGGTTTGATACTGTTAGCTGCGCCGACGATTAACAACGCCGGCGGCATTTCCGCGCCTGACGGCCAGGTCATTTTAGCGGCCGCGCAAGACAAGGTTTATCTGCAGGACAGCCAGGATCCCAATTTGCGCGGCATGCTGGTGGAAGTCGGCACGGGCGGACTGGTGAATAATACCGGCAACGTGCAGGCGTCCACCGGCAACGTCACCATGATAGGTTTCGCGGTTCAGCAAAACGGCATCGCCACGGCGACGACTTCCGTCGCCTTAAACGGTTCGGTGCGGCTATTGGCGGAAGAGGGCGTGTCGAGTCCGGCTAATAGCTCATCCGTGTTGACCGGCGCCACCACGCAGCGCGGCGTCGCTCTGAATGATAATCTAGGAACCAGCGCCAACGTTTACCTGGGCGCCAACAGCCTGACCGGCGTCGAGCTGGATACTTCCGGCGCTACCGCTATCGCAGCGCAGGCTCAGCCGCAATCGTATGTCGAAATCAGCGGCCATGAAGTGGAATTGTTGAGCGGCTCGCTGGTGCAGGCGCCGGCGGGTAACGTCAACGTCGAAGCCTTGGAGCAACCGCTATCCATAGCGCAAGCGACCGGAGCCGCCAGTCTGCCGGCCACGCAGGGCACGGCCCGCATCTACATGCAAACAGGCAGCGCCATCGATGTTTCCGGCGTACAAAATGTCGCCGAGCCGGTCGCTAATAATATAGTCAGCTTAAAACTGCAATCGAACGAATTGCGCAATTCGCCGTTGCAACGCAGCGGCGTACTTTATGGGCAGACCGTCGACGTCGACACGCGCGACGCCACCATGACATACGCGAACGGCGTTTTAAGCAGCGCCACGGTTCCCATCGCCGACATCACCGGTCCGGTGCAGACTATCCTCAGCACCATAGACGAGCGCAGCACCGCCGGCGGCGCGATTAATCTGAACTCCAGCGGCGACGTGGTGATCAATAGCGGCGGCACGCTGAATTTTTCCGGCGGCTCTGTCGCCTATCAGGGCGGCGATATTACCACGACGGAATTGAGTTCCGGCGGACAGGTCTATAATCTCGGCTTGGCCAGCCCCAATCTGATTTATTCGAGCGTTTTCAATCAGACTTCCTATCAAGCCGGTTACGTGCAAGGCGCCGCCGGCGGCAATTTGAATATTAACAGCTTCGCGGCGCTTTTGGACGGGACGCTACGGGGAAACACAGTGACCGGCGCATTGCAGCGCCAGTCCGGCGAGTGGGCGGCGGGCAGCAGCGTGAATATCAATTTAGGCATTGATAACGCGTCCGTGCAACAGGATATCGTCTTCGGCAATGCCGGCAGCGGCCTGACCCTGGCGGCGACGGACGCTTTCCCGTTAAACAATAATGTTCAGTCCAGCCCCATGGCGCTGAATATTAACACCAGCATGCTAAACAACTCCGGCGTGCAGAATATCACGCTGGGCACGAACGGCAAGGTGACGGTCGACGCCGGCGCCAGCGTCAGCCTGTCTGACGGCGGCCAATTTAAAGCGACGGCCTCGGATTTTTCCGTGTTAGGCGCTATTGACGCCCCATCAGGCAACGTTAATTTTACAGTTGCGCCGTCCGGCTTAGCCGGCGCCGCGGTCGGCGATATTAGCCTGGGCGCGTCCGGCCAGATTAACGTCAGCGGTTTATGGATCAACGACTGGCTGGCGAATCAGCAAGGCCAGGCTTTGGCGCCGGTCGCCATCAATGGCGGCAGCGTAAATTTAACCGGCGGCATAGACTTGGCGAGCGGCAGCCGGATCCATGCCGACGGCGGCGCCTGGAAACAAGCCAGCGGCGGGCTTACCGCCGGCAAGGCGGGCAATATTAGCCTGAACGCCAGCAGCGCCGTATTGGCGGTTTTGGCGCTTAACAACAGCAGTTTGACTGCCTGGGGTTTACAGCAAGACGGCAGCCTGACGCTGGCGGCTAACGATATCGTTATCGGCAGC
Source organism: Methylomonas sp. (assembly GCA_050015235.1). Classification (GTDB taxonomy): domain Bacteria; phylum Pseudomonadota; class Gammaproteobacteria; order Methylococcales; family Methylomonadaceae; genus Methylomonas. Next base: position 4,530 of record JBEKBU010000080.1, read on the forward strand.
CAAGCCGATAATGTCGCGAACGCCTTGCTGCTCAATACGGCATTTTTTCAAACCGGCGGTTTCTCCAGCTATACGTTAAATTCATCCGCGTATGGCCTAACGGTTGAAAATAATGTGCAATTAAATCTTGTGCAGAATAATCCGCAGCTTGATTCCAGCGCGCTACTCGCGGCCAGCGGCGGTTATCTGGCGAATATAAGCAGGCCGGTAACCTTGGCCGAGAACTTGCGTAATCCCGTAAACCTTACCCTTGAGTTTACCGGTAATTACACCAATAACGGCAATCCGCAAAATCTGACTCTGGGCGTAGGCTCATTGATACAGACCGATGCTGGCGGCGCCGTGAAATTAATTTCGGATAGCTCTATATTTGCCGACGGCGTCATCAATACGCCGGCCGGGCAAATAGCCATGACTATCAATTTTCCCACGCAAGATCCCGGCTATGTCGCCACGCAAGGGGTCTGGTTAGGCGCCGACAGCCAGTTGCTGGCGCGCGGCGCTTATGTGCCGCAAGCCAACACGCTCGGTCTGAATATTGGCGCGGTAGACGCCGGCGGCAGCATCACTCTGACGGCTGACCGCGGCTATATTGTTACCGAGGCCGGCTCCCTTATCGACGTCTCCGGCGCCGCCGCCGTTGTCAACGCATACGCGGCCGCTGCCGCCGGCGGCGGCCTGGTTTCGGAAAACGTCGCTTCCGCCGGCGGCGGCATTAGTTTGAGCAGCGGCGAGGGCATACTGGCCGACGGCCAATTCAAGGCGTATTCCGGCGGCGGCAACGCCGCCGGCGGCAGTCTGAGCGTGGATTTGGACAAAAGCTTGATGAACACAAGCCAGCTTTCCTCGGTTCTCCAAAGTAGTTTTCCGAATTTAGCCAGTACGTTTGTGGTAACAACTAATAACAGTAACGTAGCGCCAACCGAAGGCGCCGCCATACCTCTGGCTTCGGCCGATCAAGCCTGGCTGAAAAGCGCTACGCTGAATAACGCCGGTTTCGGCTCGATTAGTTTGAAAACCGACGCTCTGCTCACCAACAATCAACTCAGCGGCGCCATTGAGTTTCAGGGTAATGTGCAGTTAAACGCCGGCCAGCAGATAATTCTCGATAGCCCGAATTTGGTGACGCAACCGGCAGATAATCAACAAATTTCCATAAATGCGCCCTATGTGGCGCTGGGTTCGAGCCAGGTAAACAACGAACAATCCGGAAATGTGCTGGCTGTTGCCGCGGTCGCCGGTAACGGCCAACTATCCGTCATTGCGCAAGGCATCGATCTAATTGGCGGCTTGAGCTTTAACGGCATCGGCCAGGTCAATCTGGCTAGCCAAGGCGGCGTGCGCTTCCGCGGCGACAGCGATCCTTCTTTTGTTAACCAGGCATTTTTAGGCGAGCTGAATCTGGACGGCAATCTGAATATTAGCGCCGAACGCATTTATCCGGCCACGCTGACCGACTACACCGTCAATGTGACGCAAACGGTAACCTTCGCCTCCAGCGGCGTCAATAACGGCGAATTACTGTCGGCCGGCGGCAATCTGACCGTCAACGCAAATAACATCGATCAACAAGGAACCCTGGAAGCGCCGTTCGGTTCGCTGACGCTGAACGCTGCCGACACGGTAACCTTGGCGGCCGGCAGCGTCACTTCCGTATCCGGCGCCGGCGAGATCGCGCCGTTCGGCATAGCCTCGGCCGGATCCATTTGGGAATACCCGCTGGATCATTCCGGAAATAATAATCTGGTGATTTATGATCAGTCGATTAATAATTTGCCGCAAAAAATGCTGGACATCAACGGCCAATATTTGGATTTACAGCACGGCGCGACGATTAATCTGGCCGGCGGCGGCGATCTGTACGCCTACGAATTCATCGCCGGTAACGGCGGCAGCAATGACGTACTGGCGAATACCGTAGTCAACGGCAATATTCAACAGTTTGCGGTAATACCCGGCGTCGATAACATACTGACGCCTTACGATCCGCAGCAATACACGGCTTCCGGCCTGACCACCATGGGCCAGAGCGTCTACCTGAACGGCGCCGACGGGCTGGCGGCCGGTTGGTACACAATCCTGCCTTCCCATTACGCACTGCTTCCGGGCGCTTACCTGATTACGCCGGAAGCCGGAACCAGCGGCCAACTGCAAACCACTTATAACGCGGTCGGCGATCCCATCGTCGCCGGCTATTACGGCGTGGCCGGCACAGCCATTCAAAATTCGCTCAGCCAGGGCTTTGAAGTACAGTCCGGCTCGATTTTTACCGGCTCCTTGTCTTACAATGCCACCGGGGGTGTTGTCGAAAACACCAATACCGCCACCAGCCCCACTCAATTTAACCCTTATTTGGCCAGCACCGCTATTCCGGCAATGGCGGCTCAATACAACAATACCGTTATTCCGCAATTGCCTCAGGACGCCGGGGCCATGCAGATAGGCGCTACCCTGGGCCTGACGCTGGACGCCAGTCTGCTGGCCTCTCCGGCGTCCGGCGGACTTGGCGGCCAAGTCGATATCAGCGCCAATAACTTGCAGGTAGTCGGCGCCAGCCAGGATTTGGCGTCCCTGCCCGCCGGCACGGTCGGCCTGCTCGCCAGCCAGTTAAATAGTTTTAATGCGCCCAGTTTGCTGATTGGCGGTAAACGCAGCCTGGAAAGCAAGGGGGAGGTGCTCACCGCGACCGCCGCTAATGTCACGGTGATGAGCGACGTGACGGGCGGCAACGCCTTATCCGGCCAGGAGATTTTGCTGACGGCGGCTAATCAGGTGACGGTAAAGCCCGGCGCTCAAGTATTGAGCACTGCGGCCGGTAGCGGCGCCGGCGGCGGAACGCTGATATTCGAAAACAGCGGCGGCGGCAGCGACGGCGCGTTGCTACGGGTGTCTGCCGGCGGCCAGGCCGGCATCGAGCGCGATTTGCCGGTCAGCGGAACAGGCGGCGTGCTGAATGTGGGCAGCGGCGCGATTTTGCAGGCGCAAGGCTCCATGCTGCTGGATTCCAGCCAGAATACCGTTTTTGACGGCGTCATCAACATGACTAGCGGCGGCGCCTTGGCTTTGGACTCCAGCCGGATCAGTATCGGCGATGCTCCGGCGAACACGCCGGGTTTGGTGCTGGCTAGCCTGCCGGCTAATTTGAAACAATTAACGCTGAATAGCGGCGGCGACGTGGATTTGTACGGCGCGGTAAGTTTAAATGACGCCAATATCGATATCTCGGCTGCTTCTATCAACGGTTACTACGGTAATAACGGCGCTACAGCAGGAGCCGTTATAACCGCCGGCTCTCAACTGGAGCTGTCGAATAGCGGCGCGGTTTCGGTACACGCTAACGCGCAGGCCGCAAGCGGCAGTGAACTGGAGCTCAACGCGCAAAATATCCAGCTGGGCGGCGGCCAATACGGCATTACCGGCTTCCAGAACGTGCAATTTAACGCCAACCAGGCCATTAGCGGCCAGGGCGCCGCCACCGATCCGGCTACCGGCAATCAAATAACCGCCGTTCCCGGCCAGTTGAACGTGGCCGGCAATCTGGATTTGAACGCCGCGTATTTTAGCGGCGGCAACGGCGCCACTACCACGATAAACGCCGCGAACAATAGCGTGACGCTAGCTTATGCGAGCCCAAGCAGCGCCGGCGCCGCCGGTCTGCCGGTTGGACTAGGCGCCAGTTGGACCATTTCGGGCGGCTCTATCGATAGCAGCGCCCTTTTCGATTTGCCTTCCGGGATTCTGAACCTTAGCGCCGCCAGCGGTAATCTTAATTTGAACAACGGTACGGCTATCGATTTATCCGGCAGAACGGTATCCTTCGCCAGCGCCAGCCAGTATTCGCCGGGCGGCAGCCTGGACTTGACGGCCGCGCAGGGCAATGTCGACCTGACGTCGGGCGCCAGCGTCAATTTGGCCGGCGCCTTGCAAAATAATATCGAGCAAAGCAGTGCCGGCTCCTTAAACGTACAGGCCGTTAACGGGCAATTCGTCTGGAACGGGACTATCGATGCCGGAGGCGCGGGCCTAACAACCGCCGGCGGCGCAACGGCCGGCAATGCGCAAATCAATGTAGCCGGTTTTGGCGCCGGCGGTTTTTCGGCGTTGAACAGCCAATTGGCGGCAGCCGGTTTTACGCATAATTTGAGCCTGGAGCAGCAAACAGGGGATATTACCGTGGCCGCCGCCGATACCGTTACGGCCAGTCAGTTTCAGTTAAGCGCCGATCAGGGCGCGGTGTATCTGGACGGAACCATCAACGCCAGCGGCGCCAGCGCCGGCAGCGTATCCGTGTATGGCGCAAACGGCGTGACACTGGCCGGCGCCATCGACGCTTACGCGACCGGCGCCGGCAACGCCGGCGGCAACGTCACGCTGGACGCGGTGGCCCGTAACGGCGAGACCGCCGGCAGCGGCGTTCTGGATTTATCCGCCGCCGGCGGAGCGATTAACGTATCCGGCGGGAATGGCGGGAATGGCGGCTCGTTATTGTTGCGCACCGGCCGCGATGACGCCAGCGGCGCGGTGGCGGTGACGGCCATCAATACGCAAATAACCGGCGCGGCGCCGTTTGCGGCGGTGCTGGAGGCAACCCGGGTTTACGCCGCTATTAACGCCGGCACGGCTAACGCCAACATCATTACCGCCGGCAATATCGCCGGCTGGCAAACCGATACCGCTAATTTCATGAACAACCAGGCAAATTTGCTGGATAGCGCCGGCGGCGGGCTGAGTTTGCCGTCAAGCGTGACGCTGATGCCGGGTATCGAGGTCCGCAGCTCCGGCAATCTGACGTTGGCCGCTAACTGGGATTTCGAGTCCGGCGGCAGCGGCTGGTCGGCCGCCGCCGCAGCCTGGAATTCCGGCTGGCGTTATGGTCCGGAAGCAAACCTGCCGGGATTTTTGACTTTGCGGGCCGCCGGCGATCTGGATATAAACGCCAGCATCAGCGACGCGGTGGCCGCCACGCCGCTAGCCGGCGGCTCTACCGTCTATCAAAACATGATACAGCCCGGATTATCCTGGAGCTATGATTTGATAGCCGGAGGCAATGTCAATCTGGCCTCATCGTATACCGATCCGAACACCGGCCTGGACACCCAGCTGGTCGTAAGAACGGGTACCGGCGAAATTAATATCCAGTCCGGAAAAGACATTGCCTTCAATATCGATAACTCCGGCAGTCTGAACGCCACCGACGACGCATCGGCCGTATATACGCTGGGAACAACGGCTTTGTTCAATACTTCCAGCAGCCCACAGCAAATTCTGGCCGCCTATCCCAATTTACCGGCCCCGACTTCGGCTAGCGAAACGCTATTGGCGTATCTGAACAGTCTGACGGTTGCACAGCAAAATCAAATCTTGCGCTACGGCATGTTGCCGCAAGGCGGTATCGGCTCCACGTATCAACTGGCGGAATATCCGACCGCCGGCGGCAATGTCTCTTTAAATGCCGGCGGCAATATTCAGGGTCAGCAAACCGGCGAACAGATAGCCGACTGGCTGGTCGCTTCCGGCAAGGGTAGCAGCGCTAATTCCTACACCTCATGGGGCATTGATATCAGCGGCGGCGGCGCTAACGCTAATGCGAACAACAATAATTTTAACCAGAATGTCGGCGCGCTGGGCGGCGGCAATGTCACGGTTCAGGCCGGCGGCAATATCAACGATTTATCGGTTATGATTCCTAATACCGGAAAACCGCTCGGCGATGTCGCCAGTTATGGCCGCCGTAACGCAATCACCTGGACGCAAAGCGATACGTTGGAAAACGGCGGCGGTAATTTGCAGATGACGGCCGGCAATAATATTGCCGCCGGCGAATACTACGTAGCCTCGGGTACGGCTAATCTGACGGCGGGCGGCGGCTTTATCCAGGACAGTAACAATCCGTCCGCGAGCACGATAGGGGCGATACTGGATGTCGGCGCCGCGGTTTTCAATCTGCAGGCGCGCAACGACGTGCAACTGGAAACGGCCATGAATCCGACCGTCTTGCTGTCCAATAGCCAATCATCAAATGGCGGTACGGTGTTCTTTAGTTATGGCGCCGAAAGCGCCGTTAATTTATCTTCTAGCGCCGGTAATGTCGTGTTTCTGAATAATACCAATAATATCGCCGCAATGAAAAATCTCAGCTCTAGCGGTAACGCCCAGGCATCGTTAACCGAATATCCCGGCATTCTGCACGCGGCCGCCTTGAGCGGGGATTTACGCCTGGATAACTCGATGAATCTGTTTCCATCGGTAGCCGGTTCCCTGCAATTGTTGGCAAACGGCAATATAGGTATAGATCCTGCAGCGGAATCTCAATTATCGGAAAGCGGTTTGGCGCTCGTCATGTCCGATATCAGCCCTTCATTATTGCCCAGCATTCAAATTCCGTTTACTTCTTTAAATGCAGACGCCAATTTTAACAACTACTCGTCGAGCTCCAGCGGCGCCGGTTTGCCGGCCAGTTCGCAAATTCCGCTCGGCAGCCAGCAAGCCGCGCTTATCGTCGCCAATTCCGGCAATATTGCTTTTCCGGCCGCGATAAACGCCACGGTGTCGCTGCCTACCGCCGCAAATGTCGTTGCCGGCGGCAATATCGACAATGTTACGCTGTCCGCGCAAAATCAGTCCGCTTCCGATGTGACGCTGGTTCAGGCCGGCGCCAGTATCAATTACGATACGCAATATAACAGCAATGGCTTACAACCCGTCAGCGATGTTGCAGGCGTTACCGTGGCCGGTCCCGGCGTATTACAAGTGATCGCCGGCCGCAACATCAATTTGGGAAGTTCTCTAGGTATCGGCTCGATCGGCAATCAGCAGAATCAGGCGCTTCCCGCAAACGGCGCGGCTATCGACGTGTTAGCCGGCGTTTCCAGACAAATCGACTATAGCGGTTTTATCAGCCAATATCAGAACGTACCCGCCTATAGCGCCGAGTTACAGAATCTGGCCGGTTTAAGCAATAGCCAGATTCTTACCAAGTTGCTGAATGTCATGTACCAGGAAATCCGCCTGTCGGCATCGGCGGCGGCCGCCGCGCCGCAAGACCAACGCTATGCCTTGTATCAGCAGGGTTTTGGCGCCATTAAGGCGCTGTTCCCGGATGCGACCTACTCGGGCGACCTGAACATGGTGTTTAGCCAGATCACCACTGTCATGGGCGGCGATATCAATCTGGCCATGCCGGGCGGCAGCATGAACGTCGGTTTGGCCGGGACGCAAGGCGGCAACCAAAAAACGCCTGATCAATTGGGTATTCTAGTCCAGCAACAAGGCGCGCTGAACATACTTACCAAGGGCGATATGAACGTCAATCAATCCAGGGTGTTTACCGAGGGTAACGGCGATATTACCGCTTGGTCTTCCGCCGGCAGTATCGATGCCGGAAAAGGCGCCAGAAGCGCGCTCTCTGCGTCGCAGCCGATGATAGTGTACAGCGCCGATGGACTAACGAATACCAGCTTTACGCCGGCTATTGCCGGCAGCGGCATACAGGCTGTTAATGGCGGCAACGTTTTCCTGGCCGCTCCCTTAGGCGTAGTGAACGCCGGCGAAGCGGGCATCAGCGGCCGCGATATCTTCATCGCCGCGCAAACCGTACAAGGCTTATCAAATATATCGTCCACCGGCTCCACGGTCGGCGTACCGACCGTATCCGTTCCCGTGATCGGTCTGGGGGGCGCCGACAGCGCCGCTGCAGGCGCAAGCAAAACCGGGACGCAAAGCTTAGCCGGCGAAAACGGCAATAATGCCGACGGCGGCGCCAAGCAAAAAACGTCCGTCACCATTTTAACTTCCGATTTATTGGGTTTTGGTAAATGCAGCGTCAGCGATGTTAAAAATGGATCGAACGGTTGTGGCGGTTAATAACTGTTGATATTCCAGCACTTAATCAGCACAAATTGTTTATGTAGCAACACATGCTAAACAGGGTAACTTTCTATCTTAGTGATTAAAAATAACTTAATTATGGGCATGGATTTTGCTTGTTAACAATGAGGTCAGCATAAGGCATGCATTTCGGCTAACTAATAAGTCAGTGTGCTAAAAAACAAGGGCTATGGATTTTTTAGGTTTTTTTGTGCAAAATGGTTATTCTTTCAATGAATAGCGCCCGCCTGCTCCTGCTGCAACAGGGAGAAAAGCGGGAAAAACTCCATTTATCCTTGGATCAATAACGAAAAATATGAAAAAAAGATATTACTTGACAGGGCTTATGGCTCTGTTACTGCCGGTTTTGGCCGGCGCCTGGTGGAATGATGAGTGGAATTCGCGCCGCCAGATTAGCGTGGATGCCGGGGCGACCGGCGGCGATATACAACAAACGTTAACCGATTTTCCGCTGCTGATCCGCTTGCACGCCGGTAACTTCGGTTATTTCGCCGATCTGGCCGAAAACGGCCGCGACCTGAGATTTTTAAAAGACGATAAAACGCCGTTACATTACCAGGTCGAACATGTCGATACGCTCAGCGAACTTGGCCTGATCTGGGTGCGTTTGCCGCAAGTCAGAGGCGGCGTCGATACGGATAACTTCTGGATGTATTACGGTAACGGCAATGCGCCCGACGGCTCGGACGGCAAAAGCCTGTACGATACGCCGCAAGCCCTGGTTTACCATTTTAACGCCGATGAAACGCTGCCGCGGGACGCTACCGCCTACGCGACCCACGCCGCCGATTCCAAGGCGCAGATTCAAGCCGCCGGCTGGATAGCCGCCGCCGCTCAATTTACAGGCGCCGGGCCTATTACGGTTAATCCGGCGCCGCAGTTGATTATGTCAGCCGATAAAGGTTGGACGTTTTCGACCTGGCTCAAAATAGATCAGCCGCAAAACAACGCTTCCCTGCTGGAAGCGCGTGAGGGCTCAAGCGGCCTTGACGTAACCATTCAAGGCGCCGCCCTGTCGGTAAGCTGGAACGGCGCGCCCGGCATCGCGCCGGTCAATTTAAGCCTGGGTCAATGGCAGTATGTAACCGTAGTCGCCGAAGCCAACAAATTGGAGTTGTTTTTGAATGGCGCGGCGGCCGGCAGCGCAACCATCAATTTGCAAAACATCAATCCAACCCTGGTGCTGGGTAACCGTTACATCGGTTTGCTGGATGAAGTGCAGATTGCGGCGACCGCACGCGGCGGCGATTGGATTAAGCTGGCGTATCGCAGCCAAAGCCCCGATTTTTCCGTGCTTAATTTCGGTCAGGATGAGTCCAATTCCAGCGGCGATGGCGGCCATTTTATGGTCATAGTCCAAAACGTCACCATAGACGGCTGGGTTGTCATCGGTCTGACCGGCGTCATGTTTGTAATCGCGGTGCTGGTCATGGTCGGTAAAACCTTTATCATCAGACGTGTGATCAAGGATAACGGGCTGTTTTTAAAAAGTTACCGGCAGCTTGATCCCTCCAAGCTCGGCGACCTCGATCAGGACGCCAGCGCGGACGAGGAAGAGCTGGCGGAATCCGAGTTTCTGACGGCGCTGGTCGGCAAACACGATCATTTTCAAAGCTCAACGCTTTATCATATTTATCATTTGGCCATCCATGAGCTTAAGCAATTACAAGGCGACGCCAATCGGCCCATTACGCAGGAAGCCTGGAATTATCTGCATGTCAAGCTGGATTCGTTTATCGTACTTGAGAGTCAGAAGTTAAACAAAAATATGGTGCTGCTGACCATCGCCATTGCCGGCGGCCCGTTTTTGGGTTTGCTCGGCACCGTAGTCGGGGTTATGATCACTTTTGCCGCTATCGCCGCCACCGGCGACGTCAACATCAATTCCATCGCTCCGGGTATCGCCGCGGCGTTACTCGCCACGGTCGCCGGTCTGGCGGTAGCGATTCCAGCCCTGTTCGCCTACAACTATTTGTTAACGCAGATCAAGGATATCATCGCCGGCATGCGGGTTTTTTCCGATGAATTTTTAGCCCTTCTGTCCATGCGTTCCGCCCAACAATTCCAGGGAAAATAAATTATGAAAGTCGAATCGGAAGAGAAAATATACGATGATATCAACATCACGCCGATGCTGGATGTCGCTTACGTGTTGCTGCTGATATTCATCATCATGACCACGGCCACCGTGCAAGGCATCACCGTAAATCTGCCTAAGGCCAGCAGCACGCCATCCTTGTCGAAGCCGAAAACCAAGGCCATTTCCATCACTCCGGACGGCACAATTTATCTGGACACCTACCCGGTTTCGATTCAGGAGCTGGAAACCCGGCTGGCGCAATTCAAAGCGGCGATACCCGATTTGCCGGTAGTGGTCAAAGCCGACGCCAGCGTTCAGTATCAGAAAGTCATAGACGTGCTGGATGTGGTGACCCGCTTGCAGATTTCCCAGCTCGGACTGGTGACGCAAAAGCTGGTCAAATAATTTTTGTACTGATAACGCATGAAGAAAAAGTATGCTTGGCTTGGCCGTCTTCCGTTAATACTGGGTGTTTGCTTAACTTTACTGGTTGCCGCGCTAGTGTTTTATTTTAAGGATAAATTCCAGAAACCGCCGCAAACCAAGAAAGTGGCGCAGCAGATCACGATGATCCAACCGCCGCCGCCACCGCCCCCGCCGCCGGAAATAAAACCGCCGGAGCCGGAAGTCAAGGAGGAAAAAATTGAAGAGCCGACGCCGGAAAAAGAGCCGGAGCCGGCTCCGGAGGAGGCCGATGAGCCGCCGGCCTCCGAATTGGGACTGGATACTTGGGGGTTCACCCGGTAGCGCTACGCTGTGGTATGGAGGACAAGTGCAGCGCCGTCTGGAAGATGGGTTGCAAGGCTTGTTGGCCGATACCGAGGCGTTAAAATCCAACTATAGCGTAATTTTAGACGTATGGGTCGATAGCGAAGGGCGTATCACGCGTACCGAATTAGTTTCCGGTAGCGGTAAGGCGGATATCGATCAAGCCATACGCACCGCTTTGCCGAAATTGAAGGCGGCCGTCGGTAAGCCGCCGCCCGATAACATGCAGCAACCGATAAAAATACGTCTGACAGCGCGCGGATAGGCGCTTAAGCAATAATGACCCCTATGTTAAACCTTGAAATGAAATGAGAACTTTCCCAAAAATTCTGCCGGTTTTTCTGTTAAGCGCCCTAGCCGCTAACGCTTTCGCCGAGCAATCCGAAGAAATCATTAAGGTTAAAAAGTCGACCTTTGTTAATCTGGTCGATTTGCTGGTGAAAAGAGGCGTTATAAACGATCAGGAAGCCAGCGGTCTGGTCACTAACGCCGAGCAGGAGGCCGCCGAAGCCGCAACCAGTCCCGCGCCGGCCGCCGGCCAGCCGCAAACCGGCGCAACCTCCGAACAACAGGCGGCGGAAAGCGCCGAGCAAGCCGGCAAAGGCAAGGCTTTAAAAAGCAAACACGTAGGTTATGTGCCGGAGTTTGTAAAAAAGGAAATACGCGACGAACTGCGCGCCGAATTAAAAAGCGAAGTCGTCAATGAAGTCAAACAGGACGCTAAAACCGAAGGTTGGGGAGTGCCGGCGGCGCTTCCGGAATGGGTTACCGCGCTTAACCCAAGTTTTGACATGCGCGTGCGCATTCAGGACAATTTTTTCGCCAGTACGAATGGCACCTTCGATAATTTGGGGGTAGGACCGCTCAATTTTTTAAATATCAACAGCGCATATCTCGCTGGAAACATCAGCGGCCTCTATGGGAGCAACGGCGCGTTATCGCAATCGCCTACTTCCGCGCGCTATGCTTTTATCAACAACACCAAGGATCAATTACTGCTCCGGGAACGGTTCCGGCTCGGCTTCGAAGCCAATATTACCGACGGCGTGAAAGCCGGCGTCAGGCTGGCGACCAGCAACAATTATAGCCCGGTATCCAACGACCAGACATTGGGTAATACCGGCCAGTCTTATCAGTTTGCGATAGACCGCTCCTACCTGCAATACGATTACCGGGACGATAATAAAACCAATTGGTTCAGCGCTTACGGCGGCCGGATTATCAATCCGTTTCTGTCCACCGACTTGGTGTTCGATCCGGACTTGAGCTTCGAAGGCTTTGCCGGCAGTTTCCGTTACCATATGAATCAGGACAACGCTATCGTGCGCGGCTATCAACCCGGCAGCCCGACCGGGCGCAGGGGGCTTAATCAGGGCCAACAATCGCCGGACAGCGTGTTTGTCACCATGGGCGTTTTTCCGATTCAGAACGTTAATTTCTCGACCAATTCGAAATGGCTGTATGCCGGCCAGTTAGGCGCCGACTGGCTGGTGTTCAACGATTCGCGCGTGAATTTTGGCGTCGCTTATTACGAATATCAGAACATCACCGCCCGTTATAACTCGGCTACCGGCAACGGACATGAATACGACTGGACGGCGCCGCAATTTGTGCAACAAGGCAATTCCATGGTGGCGATAACCGACAGTAACTCCGCCGGCGGAACGGTTTGTCCCGGTTCTTCCAACTCCAGTTTCAACCAATGTTTGTTCGGTCTCGCTTCGCAGTTTAGAATATTTAACGCCACGCTGATTTACGATTATCTGTTTTCAGGGCAGACGCACGTGGTGTTAACCGCGGATTATGCGAAAAACCTGGGGTATAATCAGCAGCAGATTCTCAGCCAGTTTCAGAACGGCATTGTAAATTATGGCGACTCCGCCCCGCGCACCACGGCCTATCAGGTGCGAGTTGACGTGGGTTATCCTAAAATCGTGCGCCGTTTCGACTGGAATCTGAGTTTTGCCTACCGTTATTTGCAGCGCGATGCGGTATTGGACGCGTTTACGGACTCCGTATTCCATAATGGCGGCACCAACGCCAAAGGCTGGGAGCTGGCCGCGCAATACGCCCTGGCGAAAAATACTTGGCTGGATATGCATTGGTATAGCACCGATTCGGTGGACGGTCCAAGCTACACAGTCGATACGGTTAATTTTGATGTCAACACCAGATTTTAATCCTAAGCCCATGCAAGCTTTAATATTTTTTTTGCTAGTGTCGGGCATGCTCGCCTTAACTCCCGCCATGGCCGCCGAACCTAAAACCGGCGGCGACGGCGGCGCGGCCATCAGAAAAGCTCAAGGCTTAATCAGACAGCTCAGTCAGGAAAAATCCGCGCTCGAAGCGGAAAAAACCACGTTGATGAATGACAAATCGGCGTTGGAAACCAAGCTGAAAAGCTTGGAAGAGACCGTTAAAAAACTACAGCCGCTGCAGTCCGAAGTCGAACAATACAAAACCAGTCTGGAATCGACCAGAAATAATCTTGAAGGCCAACTCGGCCAGGAACGCCAGCAAAGGCAGGCTTTGCTGCAGAAACATAATGACGTCGTTCTGAAAGCGAACGCCATTTTTGCCGACAATCAGTTATTGGTGGCGGCTGTTAAAGAGCGCGAGCAGTGGATAACTCAGTGCATCGCCCAGAATAAGGACTTACAGGCCGTCAATCTTGAAATTGTGAAAAAATATCAGGACAAAGGTTTTTTTCAGGCCGTTTACCGGCCTGGGGCGGATAGAAACCGAAACCGCGGTTGAAGAATACAAATATAAACTCAAACAACTGAAGATTACGCCTTTCCAGGCCAAGGACAGCAAAGCGGAAACAGTACAAAATCCTGAAGAAGCGGTAGGCGCCGAGAGCAAGCCATGAGGGCGGCGATTTTCCTGTTAAGCGCCTTGAGCCTGCATAATCAGGCCGTTTATGCGGATGATCCGCCGCCGGCCGCTGAAATGCAAACCGCCGCGAAACCCCAGTTCGATCTGCTGGATTTCCAGATAGACGGCAATTCGGTGCTGGATGATGAGTCGCTGGAGCGTGCGGTCTATCCGTTTCTCGGCCCGGATAAAAATCTGGATGATGTCGAGAAGGCGCGTTCCGCGCTGGAGAACGCCTACCGTCAAGCCGGTTATCCTTCGGTGGTGGTGGCTATCCCGGAACAGGATGTCAACGAAGAAGGCCGGGTGCGGTTGGAAGTCGTGGAAGGACGCATTGAAACCCTGCATATTACCGGCTCGCAATTTCATTCCTTAAATGAAATCCGCGCCGCGATACCGGCGTTGGCCGAAGGTCAAGTACCACATATGCCGTCAGTTCAGGAGCAAATGACAACGATGGCCAAGCAGGCTGCCGACCGGAAAATCACGCCGATTTTCCGGGCCGGCTCGACACCCGGCAAAATGGAGGTGGAGCTAAAAGTTAAAGACGAATTGCCATTGCACGGCAGTCTGGAAATGAATAGCCGCAATACCAGCAATACGACCTATGCCCGGTTGATAGGCTCGCTACGTTATGACAACCTCTGGCAAAAACATCATAGCGTATCTCTGCAATATCAAATGTCGCCGGAAAATACCAGTCAGGTTGAAGTCGTGACCGGTACTTATGTGATGCCGACCGGCTGGTACGACACCCGTCTTTCTTTATACGGCATGAGCATAAGCTCCAATACCGGGGTTCCCGGCGTTCAGGTTGGCGAATTGGCGGTGGTCGGGAGCGGAACGGTTTACGGGTTGCGTTTGCTCAAGCCTTTGGATGTTTCCGGCGATGATATACAGAGCTTGACGGTGGGTTTCGATTATAAGAGTTTCGACACAACGACTACAAGTAATACGCCAATTGCTTACGCCAAGTTCATAGCCGGCTATGACGGTAGCTGGCGATCCGACATTTCCTCGACGGCGCTGAATTTAACCGGCAATTTTTCTTTCCGCGGACTGGGTAATGATCCGGCGCAATTTCAAAACAAGCTTGACGCCAGCAATTTAACGAATCCTGACGCCGGCGCATTGGCGGCAAACTTTATGTATCTGAGCGGTAATCTTAAAAACCAGTTAACTTTGCCAGCCGACGTATTGTTGCAATCCCGCATCCGTGGGCAGGCCAGTTCGACGTTTTTAATAAACAATGAACAATTTTCAGTGGGCGGCCCGTTAAGCGTGCGCGGTTATCATCAAAGCCAAGCGTTGGGCGATAATGGTCTGAACATTTCCATGGAAATCTATACGCCTAAACTTCTTATGAGCGACTGGGAGAAGTTAGAAAATTTCCGCGCCCTGGCGTTTGCCGAATGGGCTGGAATTTGGTCTAGAAATATGGGATTATTGCCGCCTCAGAACACGCATTTCTCTCTTGCTTCCACCGGACTTGGGTTAAGATTAAAAATGCTGAAATCCCTGACGGGCGAATTTGACTGGTCTTATCCTCTGCTGGCTTACCAAACCCAAACATCCTTTGTAGGCGTTGGGCAGCAACGTGTGGATTTTAGAGTGCTGTATGAGTTTTAATTGATCGTTAGTCAAATGCGGTATTGTTGTTAATTCAACATGCAATCAACATTAACTGGTTAAATATCAACACCTGTGTTGCCGATTCCTCAATAAATGGCTTAATAGAAACGCTTTTTTGTGGTATAAATATTGCATGTATAGATGGTGAGCCGTTTGCAATTATTTTAAAAACTCAATATGAAAAATGCTGACCGGATAACCGGAAGCCAGTTTGTCTTGATAAAGACAGCTGGCTTTTTTTGTTTTACGATGATGGGGATAAATTTTAATGGCGTCCGCATATACAATTTTAATGGGCTAATATGAAATTATTGGCGTTTGATGAGCTGCAATCCCGATCCTTGTCGCTTTCGGTTCGAGCGACGGCTTTGGTTTTTGAAGACCCGGTTTCCAGGCGGCTGCTGGATCAGATCGAACGGATCGCGCCCAGCGACGCGACGGTTTTGATTATCGGCGAAACCGGAACCGGCAAGGAACTGGTCGCCCGCCATATACATGAGCTGAGCAAACGCCGCCACGAAACGTTCGGCGCTCTAAACTGCGCGGCGTTGAGTGAAAGCCTGATAGAAAGCGAACTTTTCGGCCACGAAAAAGGCGCTTTTACCGGCGCCATTGCGACTAAAAGCGGCTGGTTCGAAACCGCGAACAAAGGCAGTTTGTTTCTTGATGAAGTGGGCGATCTGCCCTTGGGCTTACAGGTCAAATTACTTAGGGTTTTACAGGAGCGCGAAGTCGTTAAAGTCGGCTCCAGACAGCCCGTGCCGGTTGATGTAAGAATTATCGCCGCCACTAACGTTAATCTGGAAGAGGCGGTTGCCGCCTCCCATTTTCGCGCCGATTTATACTACCGGTTTAATGTCGCCACCATACATCTGTCGCCTTTACGCGAAAGACCGGGCGATATTCTGCCGTTGACGATGCATTTTCTGAAAATATACGCCGACCGCCTCGGCTATGGCGATATTAAAATTTCTCCGTCAACCGAACTGCTGTTGCTTAATTACGAGTGGCCTGGAAATATCCGCGAACTGGAAAACGCCATACATAGAGCGCTGCTGGTTTGCCCGGGCAACTGTCTACGCCCCGAAGACTTTAAACTATCCGGCATCAGAACGATGGAAGCCAGTCAGGTTGTGTCAACTTCTTCCCTGGAAAGTTCGTTACAACGGCTTTTTGAACAGGCGCCGCCAAAGTTGTTTGATATTATCGAGGAAACCGTTATCCGCTCCGCATTTCAATTCAACGAGGGAAACCAGGTGCAAACCGCGCGTTTGCTGGATATCAGCCGCAATGTTCTGAGACATAAACTCGCGCTTTACGGCATGTTACCGAACAATCATGGCCGGAAAAAACATGAAGAATGACGCAAACAGCCGCATAGCCGACCTTAAAATTCGGTGAATAGTTACATAATTGGTAATTATTCACCGAGTGGCGGGGCGAACGCTTTAAGATAAATTTAAACAATAAGTTATGCAGTAATTATCATTTTCAGGCTTCGAAACGTTGGGCTTCCTTCGTCATCAACCTACATCGTATATCAACCATGGCTGGACTGGGTAACCTTCAAAAGCTTACCGATAGCTGACCACCTTGGCTTTTGGCGCCGGAGCGCCTGGCGGAGGTTTGTCCGGCACGGAGGCCGGGCGAAAGCTACACGGATGTATTCACGGCGTCCTCTGCCAGGCGCTCCGGCGCCAACAGCCGAGTTGCTGACGCTAGCTTAAAATTCGCTGAATAATTACCAAAATTGAAACAATCAAACCGGTAAACTGATTTTTCCGCATTGCAAATGCTTCAGCACCGCCGTTAACCGGTCTATTTCATCATAGGTATTATAAAACGCCAGCGATGGGCGTACCGTACTTTCCTGCCCAAAGCGGCGCAATATCGGTTGTGCGCAGTGGTGGCCGGCCCGAACCGCGATGCCGGCCTGGTTCAGGGCTTTGCCGACAGCTATCGGATCATGTCCGGCCAGAACGAACGACAACACGCTGGCTTTTTCCGTAGCCGTGCCGATTAATGTTAAGCCCGGAATCGATTGCAGCGCTTGCGTGCCGTAAACCAGCAACTCATGCTCGTAACGGGCGACATTCTCGATACCGAT
>JBEKBU010000081.1:0-15125 GCA_050015235.1 Methylomonas sp.
CCAATGCCGTTTAGTTAAGCGACAAGCCGTCCCCTCTCCCTCCGGGAGAGGGCTAGGGTGAGGGGATCTAAAACAGAAATATGCCTGGAGATAATTAATTTGACCCCCTCACCCCAACCCTCTCCCGGAGGGAGAGGGAGCAGTCCCTAGCTTAACTTAACGGCATTGGCCTCAAACCTAATTTAGTATGCAACTTTATTGCCCTCCTACAATTACCTTCGAAATAGTCCCCAGAAGTTTGCCGGCCTTTGCCGAACAATACCAATTCGTGCAAAACCTGGGCGCAGCCGTCAATGTGATCAATGTCCCCGATATTCAGCGCTTTTCCATACGCAGCTGGGAGCTCGGCGCGCATATCGATCGCGGCAAATTCCGGTTTATTCCGCATTTCCGGGCTATCGATTTCAGCCTGACCGACGGAGCACTATTCCAGATTATTGAAGAACGGCAATTAACCGAGGTTCTGGTCGTATCTGGCGACCCTCCGGAAGGGCTAAAACGCTCGTTTTATAATACCGACGTGTTAAGCCTGATTAGGGCCTTAAAACAGCGCTTTCCCGAACTTGGCATTTATGCCGGTTTCGATCCGCATAGGCAGGGCTTACAGGATGAATGCGATTATATTCAGCGCAAAATCGACGCCGGCGCCCGCGGTTTTTTTTCGCAACCTTTTTACGATACGCGTTTAATCGAAATTTATGCCGAACATTTGCAAGGACTCGACATTTTCATAGGCATCAGCCCGATAACCAATCCGGCTTCCAAAAATTATTGGGAAATTAAAAACAAAGTCAAATTCCCGGCCAATTTTCAGCCGGATCTGGACTGGAATGTGGAATTCGCCAATCAGGTCATCGCCAACGCCGCTAATAGCGGATTTAACATTTATTTCATGCCGATCAAAATTAATCTGGACTCGTACTTTAGCCGGATTAATTTAGCTTGTGCCGGAAAAATTGCGTCATAATAAGCATTAATATTTTCGCGTACTCAGCCAATTTCGACCTTTTCCCGTAAAATTTCCGCCAGTCGCTTTACCCCGGGGCCGGCGAAATCGGCATTGGCAAGAATCAAATAGAGTGGAATTTCCAGCATACCGCCTCCACGAAGCGGTAGACAGCGCAATATTCCCGCTTCCAATTCGGCGCGGATATGTTCTTCCGGCAACCAGGAAAAACCGTAACCCATAATTACGGCTTGTATGGAGGTGGCGATCTGGCTAACCGTCCAGCGTTGCTCAACTTCCACGGACACCGACTGCCGGTCGCGTTTCAAGCCGGTATCGCGCACCACTAGATGCCGGTATTTACGTAAATCGCGATAGCTTAATTCTCTTTGCAGCTTATGTAAGGGATGATCGGCGTGCGCTACAGCCAGCAAACGGATGCGCATGATTTGTTTACCGGGAAAGCCGTTTGGCATATAAGGCGAAATAACCAAGTCGGCCTCACCTTTTGTTAAGGCTTCGGAAGTGCCGCCCAATACAGATTCGATTAATTCTATGCGGGTATGCGGGCTTTCAAGGTTAAATGCATCCAAAGCGGTCAAAAGCAGACGGGAAGGAAACAAAATCTCGGCGGCGAGACGAATTTCAGCCTCCCAGCCGGCGGAGAGTTTATGCGCGGCGCGCTCCAGATTATGCGCCTCATCCACCAGCGCCAGCGCGCGGCGATACAGCATATGGCCGGTCGTGGTCAAAATGGCCTTGCGACCCTGAATTTCAAAAGTTTTTACGCCCAATTGCCTGTCGATTTTTTGGACCGCGTAAGTAATTGCCGACTGGCTTTTATATAACATTTCGGCGGCCTGAGCATAGCCGCCGGCCTCGACAACCGCGATTAAAGTCCGCCATTGTTCCAGAGTAATATGAGGTATCATAGAAACAAATCAGTTTTTTCGATCAAAACAAGCAATTTATTGTACTTTTTTATCTTAAAAATACGTAGTTTAATATTACCAGCAAATACGGAGATAAATTTATGACTACCCTGCTTCAATTAAAAACCAGTATTTTTTCAGCCGACGGCCATTCCAGCCGGCTGTCCGACCAGTTTGTAGCCGCTTGGCGGCAAAATCATCCGGACGCGCAAGTGATCGTCCGCGATCTGGCGGTTAATCCGCCGCCGCATCTGGATGCGCAAATAGCGGCTGCGTTTTTTGCGCAGCATGACCAGCGTACGCCGGAACAACAGGTAATAATCGACGAATCCGACCGGTTAATCGCGGAAATCCGGCAGGCGCAAATTATCGTTATCGGTCTTCCCATGTATAACTTCGGCGTTCCTTCAACGTTTAAAGCCTATCTGGATCAAATTACCCGGGCCGGCATTACTTTCCGTTTTACGGAATCAGGCCAGCAGGGTTTGCTGACCGGAAAAAAAGCCTATATATTTGCAACGCGCGGCGGTTTTTACGCCGGTACCGCCCTGGACAGCGAAAGCCAATTCATCCGTGATTTTTTGGGTTTTCTTGGTATTACGGATATTGAATTCGTTTACGCGGAAGGTTTGAACATAGACGAAAGCGCCAAACAAGCCGCTCTAGTGCAAGCCGAACAACAATTGACCGCTTTGGCGGCAGCCTAAATATTTTTAACAACCGCTCTAAACTATTGAATGAGGATTATAACCATGCCACGCTATTTTTTCATACCCCTTCTAGCCACGCTGAGCAGCCCGGTTTTTGCCGCTCCTGCAACCTATATTATTGATAACAACCATACTTATCCGCGTTTTTCCTACAGTCATTTCGGTTTTTCCACCCAAGAGAGCCGATTTGACAAAACCTCCGGCACTATTGTTATCGACCCGGAAGCGAAAACCGCCGCCATAAATGTCAGCATCGCCACCAACTCCGTGGATACCGGCTACGCGCTGTTTAACGAACATATCCAAAATCAGGATTATTTCGATACCGCCAAGTACCCTACCATGACGTTTACCTCCACAAAAGCCAATTTCGACGGCGATAATATCAGCTCGGTCGAAGGCGATTTAACGATCAAAGGCATTACCAAACCCGTAACCCTGACGGTGACTTCTTTTAAATGCATGCCGCATCCCATGCATAAAAAAGACGCTTGCGGCGCTAACGCCGCCGGCACGGTAAAACGCAGCGATTTTAACATGGGCAAGTATGCGCCTAATGTCGGCGATGAAATTACGCTGAGTATAGCGGTGGAAGCGGTAAAGGAATAAAAATATTAAACGCTAAAGGCAAAAGTACCGGATAAAGACTAAACCTCATTCGCTAACGATGCATCCAAGTTTTTTCGGTGCATCGGTAGCATGGGTGAAATTACTGCCTAGGCGCCACAGAGACCATGCGATACTTTAGTTCTTAATTTCCGGTTGACCTTTACCCATATTTCAATCCCTATCATTTAAATCATCAATGAATTCAGAAGGGATATTGCCGCTAGTAACTAATAAGTGATCACGCGCTCGGGTACAGGCGACGTACAACAGTTGCCGTTCGGTATCATAAACTTCTTCCAGATCCGCATCGTCCGCAACGGTTTCGATTCTTAGTTGGGAAGGGATAATCTCGTCATCACAAGCCATAATCACGGCAACCCTGAATTCCAGACCTTTTGCCAAGTGCATGGTGCAGATAGAAGCATAACCGTTTATGGTTTCAACGTGTTCATCTAAAACCTTATAAGGCAAAGAGGCCGAGGAAACGGCTGCTATCGCTCTGTCCAATTCGGATGCCGAGCGGACAAACACGCCGATTTCATGGGGTTTTATGCCGCTAGCGGTAAGATCGGTTAACCATTTTGCCACCGCGGCAATTTCCGCATCCGGCCTATTCAATTTCAGTATTGTCGGCCGCGGGCCGTTAAAAACCGAGATGGTTCCACGCCTTTCTTCGATATTGCCGTCTACATCGGCAATTTCCGGCCCTAACAATTGGTCGGCCTGTCTGCGGATTTGGTGGGAAGTGCGGTAATTGATTTGCAAGGTGCGGGAACGGCCGCGAATATCGACGCCCAGCGATTTCCAGGAAAAAGCTTGCTGAAATATGCGTTGCCCAAGATCGCCGGCGAAGAAAAGCACATTGGCTTGGTCGGCGCCCAGCGACGACAAAAACCGTAGCTGCGCGACGTTAATGTCTTGGGCTTCGTCTATCACCGCATAGTCAAAAGGCCGGCGGTCATGTGCGGCTAAATGCTTTGCCAAGCGGGTAAAAATTTCCGCATGGGTCAAGAGGCGCTCCGATGCAAGAGAGTTATTAACTTGCTCGAATATCGTCCACAACACTTGCCGTTGCGTTTCCGGCAAACGGGTTTTTCTGCCTAAGCGCTTCACGTCGCGGTATGACTCCCAATTGTCCAGTCGCCAGGCGTCAACCACTTGCTCCCATTCGGTCAACAAAAAACGCTCACTGAATTTGTGGCCTGGAGTTTTATCGGCGGCCTGCTTTATGTATTGCCGGATTAGCTGGCGGTCTGCAAGATTTACTTTACCGAAATTCGATTCGTACAAGCGTAGTCCTATAGCGTCCATCGCATGGACTTCCAATCGTTCGCCCAGACGCGGCTCATGGCTGATCAAGCGTTTTAACTTGCTGCGCAAAGCGTTGGCCAAGGTTTCCGAAAATGTAGTCAGCACCACACGGGCTTCCGGATGATTTCGAGTAAGATAAACTGCACGATGCAAGGCCACTATGGTCTTGCCGGTTCCCGCCGAACCAGAAACACGAGCAGGACCGCTATAGTTCCGTTCCACCAGTTGTCGTTGCGCAGGATGCAGGAAAACTGTCCATTTCTCCCAGGGATAGTCGCTCAATTTCAACTCCATCATATTGAAGGCCGTAAGAAACCGTAATATGACTGGTTTTGTGTAACCAATTCGATACAGACAAATTCCATTCGCGTGATCCTACATTTTCTGGCTTGTGATCCTTGAGTGCGGATTCATGGTCTTTAATGAAATTTTGCATAGCAACAGAAACTTCTTCTGGTGAACCAGCCTGCAAGTGATGGCGAGTCTGGCTGAGCGCGAAGGGCTGCGCGGCAAGGTGCAATGTATTTATTTTGATCCGCCTTATGGCATCAAATTTAACTCCAACTTTCAATGGTCGACCACTAGCCGCGACGTCAAGGACGGCAATATCGATCATATTACCCGCGAACCGGAACAGGTTAAGGCGTTTCGGGATACCTGGCGGGACGGTATTCATTCTTATCTGACTTATTTACGTGACCGGCTGACAGTGGCTAGAGATTTATTGACTGAATCAGGTTCTATTTTTGTGCAGATTGGGGATGAGAATGTGCATAGGGTTAGGTCTGTATTGGATGAAGTATTTGGTGATGAAAACTGCATTTCTCTAATTGGATTTGCCAAAACATCTGGTTCGACAGATGAATATCTTGGACAAACAACTGATTATTTGCTTTGGTATGCGAAGGACCGTTATAGGGTAAAGTATAGAACAGCGTTAAAGCGAAAACGTCCAGGTGAAGCTGGTGGCACAAACTATAACAGAGTCAGGGACATTCTTGGAAAGAGTCAATCGATAAAAAACTCCGAGGATTTAAGAAATTTTATTGCATTTGGGGATCTTCGTATCTATTCACTTGATAATCTAACCTCCCAAAGTGCTGGTCGTGATAAGGGAGAAGGTGCAGCATCTTGGTTTGGTGTCGAGTTGGACGGAAGAACACATAAACCATCTCTTTCTGTTCGTTGGAAAACAAACGAAAAGGGTATGCAACGGCTGAAACATGCCGGTAGACTAGAAGCTACCGATAAGCGGCTAGGATATGTACGTTACCTCAGTGATTTTCCGGCTGTACAGATAAATAACCGCTGGGAAGACGTGGCTGCCAGTTTTATGGCTGACAAGATGTATGTAGTTCAGACATCACCAACAGTTATCCAGCGCTGCATTCTAATGGCTACTGACCCAGGCGATCTAGTGTTAGATCCCACCTGTGGTTCTGGAACCACAGCCTGTCGCCCAAGATCATGCGGTTAGTCCAGTGGGCGTCGTGCTGGTAAAACTCGGTTTTGGCGTTTTCGTCAGCCACGCCGTTAAAATCGCCGAACAAATCGGCTTGATCGGGTTCGGGCGGTTTACCGGCTTCGCTACGGCGCAACAAGTCGTCAATCAACACTTTGGGGTGGATTTTTTCCTGTATATATAATGGCGGCGCATGCACCACCAAATCCGACCAGTCTTGCACATCCTTGCCGCGCCAGACCAATTGCGGGTCCAGGTCGCGGTTGCGGCGTTCGTAAGCCAGGCGGATGGGGTTCTGTTCCTCCTTGGCCATCACCGACTGGTATTCCGCCGTGGGAATATTTTTGCGGGTGGCTTCGTCGTGTTTCAGGGTTTCGACGCTGAGTTTTCCGTCACTGGATTTTGGGGGTTTGGCCATGAGATTTAGGATTGCAAGAGGCTGGATTCAAGTTCCGGGTAGTGGGGAAATAGGCTATCCACACTAGCAAGTCGCGCCTGATGTTCTAATGCGCTCGCTATAATAATGCGATCAAACGGGTCTTTATGAATCGGTGATAGTTTTATGGCACGAATAGCTATTGCGGCAGAGATAGGCAAAAGCTCGATACCGGCAGGCGCTAAAGCGTCATGCAGCCATTCCGCTGGATCACAGGGCAGAGTCAATCTGCCGCGTTGATTTGACAGCGCAATTTCGTAACAGGAAACAGGAGAAACTGCTACGCGATCTGCTGACTCTATAACATCCAGCCATAGACTGGGAAATCGTTCGAATTCTTTTGTTATCCACCAAAACCAAATATGGGTGTCCAGCACAACTATTTGAGGCATTCCCAATCCTTTTGATCAACAACAGGGCTAACAATATCACCCAGTGTCTTGCCTTTACCGGCGATGGACGGCGGCGGTTCACGCTTAATTTTCGGCCCGGTTTCTTCCAGGATAGTGACGATAATGCGAGCATTATCGATATTGGGCTGATCGGTCAGCCACTTGACTTGACCGTGATCCAAAGTCGCTTCATAGCTTTTTAACATAGCATTCTCAATTGGTATCAGTTGTTAGTTAGCAATTCGCCTATCATTTTATCGAATTGCGCTTCAATCTTGGCGGCAAAATCCGTTTCGATTTGATAAATCTCGGTAAATTCCGCGAACGCCCAGCGGCCATACTGTTTTAGATTATTTACACCCGGTATCCAGTAAGTTTCCATGGTATTTTTCTTGTCTTTGGCGTCTTCGCGGCGAAAGCCTTTTATTTCCACAATTAGGTTTAATAAATCGTCTTCGCCTTGTCCATCGTCGATACGGACGATAAAATCCGGCAGATATTTTCGCGTCTCCGAACCATAGCGGTAAGGGACTTCCAGCCCTAGGCCGTGGTTTTTGACGTATGATCTTACCCTGGGATGATTTTCGGCCACCCGGCAAAACTCGGCTTCCCAATCGCTGTCCAGTATCACCCAGTTGATATGGCTGCGATGGGCGGCGGTTTCCCAGCGTTCGGTCTTGGAGGTATTGAAGCTGACGTGGACCGTACTGCCGTTGGGATTGTATGGATCGAGCACCGCTTTAATGGGACGGTCGCCTCTCCAGGTTTGGGTGATGGCGGCGGTAATGCGTTCGCAGGCCATGTCCGCCAGTTCCTGATACATCAATTGCGCCGGGTACGTACCGCCTTTGCAGACCAGGCAGGCGTCCAGCCATTGTATGGTGATGCGTTTCAGTTGCCCGAACAAATGCATTTTGGCTTCGTCGCCAGGATCGCGCCATTTGCTGTACAGCAAGCGCTGAGTAAGATGAAACAACAAGCTGGATTGCCGCATATCGCCGGTATGCACCAGATTCAAATCCACCGATTCGCCGATGATGCCGGCATTCTGCGTGACTGAAGGGCCAACCAGGTCGGGGGTCAGTTCCAGAATGGAGTCGGCGTTGAATTCGGCTGTTAAACGTTCTTCCGGCAGTTCCACCCGGTAGCCTTGCACTCTGGGAAAGCGGATTTCCAGCGCATCGCGTTCCGGGCGCACGGCTTTGACATGGACGGTTTGCCGGGGCGGTTGTGGCGGCGCTACGATCGGTTTGGCGGTGAAATCGAACGGTATGCCCAGCACGTCGGCGTATTCGACATTGAATAAACCATCCTCATTCAATTCATAAGACTGGCGGCGCAACGCCCGGCCTATCACTTGCTCGCAGAGTAATTGCGTACCGAAGGCGCGGACGCCTAAAACATGGGTAACGGTATTGGCGTCCCAGCCTTCCGTGAGCATGGATACCGAGACCACGCAACGGATCGATTCACCCAGCCGGTCTTGCTTGCCGACGGTGTTCATCACTTCGCGCAGCAGTTCCTGGTCGGTCAGATTGTCGGCTTGTTTCCTGTCGCCGGTGCGCTCCACGATTTCCCGCCGGAAACGGTCTATTTCTTCGCCGGCCATTTTTCGGAAATTATCGTCGAGCGCATCGCCGGATTCGAGCTGTTCGCTATCGATTAACAGGGTAGTGGGTCTGGCGAGTTGATTGCCGTAATCGTCGTAATTACGGAACAAAGGCAGGCGGCCGTTTTCTAGCGAGCTGGAGCCGTCTTCGTTTTGGCGTTGAAACCCTGAGATGTAATCGTAAACCAGTTTGGAGGTGCTGGTGTTATTGCAGACGACAATGAAACAGGGGGGGACTTTAATACCGTGTTGTCGCCAAAGATGATAGGTTTTTTCGTAGTGTCCGTATAAAGCTTCCAGAGCGGTTTGCAGTTCTACCGGTATGCTTAACGGATCGAGCGCCGTAGACTGTCCACGGCCTTTTTTAGGCATTTTTTTACCGATATGCTCCCAAAGATTGCGGAACATCGGCATTTCGTTACCCGGTATGTTTTCGGCGACCGGAACGCGCGGTAATTTGACGATACCGCACTCGATTGCGTCCATCAGCGAAAAGTCGCTCATGGCCCATGGAAACAAGGCGCCTTCGGCATAGCCGGAGCCTCTGAGGAAAAATGGCGTGGCGGATAAATCGACGACACGCTGCACGCCGATTTGGCGATTGATGGTCTCAAGGCCGCTAATCCATAGCCGCGCGGCTTCATTATTTTTTTCGGCTTCCTTTTTTTCATCGCCTTTCAGGCCGTCATTATCATTTTGATTAGGTTTTTCCCGGTAGCAATGATGGGCTTCGTCGTTTAAAACCATGATATTTTTCATGCCCATTAAATCGGGCATGACCCGTTGCAGCATCTGGCCTTCGGTTTCCAGGGTATTTAGCGGATTGCCGCCACGTCCTTGCAGCAACAGTCGTCCGCCTTTGGATAATTCCAGGCGCTCGCGCAACTTAAAGGCATGATAGTTGGTAATGACGATTTTCACCCGTTCTATGTCCGACAGCATATCGCTGGGTACGATTTCGCGGCTTTGGTAATAGCTGTCAGGATCGTTGGGCTGAAGAACCCGCAGACGGTCGCGAATAGTCAGGCCTGGAGTGACAATCAAAAAGCCGCGGCTAAATGTTTTGCTGTTTGGTTTATGCACCGCATTGATAGTTTGCCAGGCGATGATCATCGCCATAACCGTGGTTTTACCGGCGCCGGTCGCCAGTTTTAACGCCAAGCGCATCAACTCCGGGTTGGCGTTTTGATTGGCGGTTTCCAGGTGAGTCAAAAATTTTTTGCCGATTTTACCCAATTTCGGGGCGACCTCGGTCAGCCAGATCGCGGTTTCCACCGCTTCAACCTGACAGAAAAACGGGCGAACGCCATTAAATTGATAAGAACGCCAGTGTTGCAACAAACGTGCAGTCTCCGGCGTAACCAGCCAATCATGGGGATTGGCTAGCTTACGCCAGTCGTCTATATATTTCCGCAAATCGTTGATAATCGGCGTGGGATCGTAACCCTGATCGGATGATGCTATAGAGTCGCGTTCTTCGAACTCGAAGAGTTGTTGCTGTTCTTGGGCGCCTTTACGTTTTTTAGGCTGTGGTATGGGGGTAATGAATTCCGCCCGGCGGCGGGCTTCTATAACTTGCTGGGTTGGCTGACCTTTGTCATCCAGTTCCCAATGTCTGGCCGGATAGGCATAGGGCGAGTTGAGAATGGGTTTGCTGAAAAATTCGTTATCCATTTTAAATAGTTTTTTATTTCAGTAATCCATTTCCAATCAAATTGGGATTAAAATAATCAATAGTAAACTTAAGAAGAAACGCTTTATGAATCGTGACATAAAAATCGTTGAATTACCAGCTTTAAGCGTAGGACTTTTCTAAGCCATACCTGTAAAAACGAACTCATAAACATTAGAACCTTAGTTAGAACAATTGTAACTACTATGCGAGCGACTAAGCATTCAAAAGCTTACCGATAGCTGACAAGCTTGGCTTTTGGCGCCGGAGCGCCTAGCAAAGGTTTGACCGGCATGGAGGCCGGGCGAAAGCTACAGGGAGGTATTCACAGCGTCCTTTGCTAGGCGCTCCGGCGCCAAAAGCCGGGTAGCTGACGCTACTTAAAATTCGCTGAATAATAACGAACAATTTAAATTATTTATTAATGTTATCTGAATAATGCCCAACAACTCCATTACCAGCAGCTTCTACGCCTACCTATCCCGTTTAAGATGGATTAAACGCTGGGGTTTGAAACGGAACGCCCATGAAGAAAACGTCATGGAGCACAGTTGGGAAGTGGCGGTGATCGCACATACGCTGGCGTTGATAAAAAACCGCTATTTCAACGGCGATCTGGACGCCAACGCCGTCGCCGCCACGGCGCTCTATCACGATATTACCGAGGTGATTACCGGCGATCTGCCGACCCCGATCAAATATTATTCCCCGGCTATTCTGGGCGCTTACCGGCAAATTGAACAGCAGGCCGAGGCCGTATTGCTGAAATTATTGCCGGAAGCGTTACAAGCGGATTTTAGAAGCATGCTGTTGCATGACGAAATTCCGGAGCAGTATCAGCAAATCATCAAGGCCGCCGATAAGATTTCCGCTTATCTGAAATGCCAGGCCGAATTGAAAGCCGGCAACGCCGAGTTTGAACTGGCCGCCGAACAATTGGCGAAAAATATTCTGGATTTAAAGCAGGACGAAGTGGTGTTCTTTATGCAGGCGTTCGCGCCCAGTTGCAGCCTGACGCTGGATGGCTTGATGCAAACCCATTGAGCGCGCGCCAAAGACTTAGCCAACTTCCAGCACGATAATATATTCGCCGTCCTGGACGCGGGTTTCTCTAACCCGGTGGCCGTTAATCCGGCACCACGCAGGTATGTCCTGCATCACGCCCGGATCTGTGCAGGCCACGGTCAGCACGTCGCCGGTGCGCATGGTTTTAACTTTATCCTGGGTGCGGATGACCGGTAAAGGGCATAACAGGCGGCGGGCGTTAAGCGTTTCGCTAGTCACACGAACCACTCGTCACGCATATCTTCAATGGGGAGCGGTTTTACGGTTACCATGCGCTCTTGCCCATCCGGATCGCGGATCGCCACCTCGACTTGCTCGGCCTCCCGGCCTTGACCATAACGGGCGGCGATTTGCGCGGCCAGCAACAAGTCGTTTTCATCGCCGCCGCCGTCTATTAATACCAGTGGCCCGCGATGGCTGACGCAATACAGGCTGATGAAGCTGTTTTTATAACCGCTCATGAAGCGCGATTCGCCATCCTCCCGGGCCACGATCAACTTAAAATGCGGACGGGGACGGATGTGGCGGCCCACTTTCAGCATCATTATGTCATCCAGCGTGTAATCGCGTTCGCCGCGGGCTTGCCATAAATCCGCCAATTTTTGCGAGTAGCTGGCGTCGGTTAAAAAACAGCAGCCGCCGGCCGGTTGCGCATAATCGCTAAACTGGTATTGCTTCGCCAGACTCATCTGCGGTTTGCGGGAGCGTCCGGAAAAACCGAACAGTTTTTCCCTATCGATCCAGCCGTTGATTTCCGGAAGGGTAGCCGGTAAATTTTGCGCGGATAACGGCCGCAATAACAAACTTCCGGCGCCCGATTCCGCAGCGACGATAGGCATGGCCGTCTTGCGTTGTGACATAGGCCTCTGCCCGACGACTTCGCCGGTGATGATAAAATCGAAATT
Organism: Methylomonas sp.; assembly: GCA_050015235.1. Taxonomy (GTDB): domain Bacteria; phylum Pseudomonadota; class Gammaproteobacteria; order Methylococcales; family Methylomonadaceae; genus Methylomonas. The sequence continues at coordinate 12,050 of JBEKBU010000081.1, forward strand.
ATTTTCGGCCATCCACTGTTTGGCTTTGTTGACCATAAAAATTTTGCAATCCAGACAGGGATTCAGATTGGCGCCGTAGCCGTGCCTGGGGTTGAGCAATACCTGTTTGTATTCTTCGATAATATCGATAATATGCAGCTTGATCCCTAATTGCTCGGCTACCCATAAGGCGTTATTGCGTTTCGGTTTTTCCGAGTCCCTCTTACGGATGGCGTGGGTATGGCCTTCCACGCAAAATCCGGTATAAAAATTAATGCCTTCTACATGAACGCCTTGCTCCATGACCGCTTTGGCGGCCAACATGGAGTCCAAGCCGCCGGAAATCAGGGCTACGGCTTTTTTTGATTGCGGCATATGTTAGTAAAAATCACTTGAAATGCGGTTGGTTTGGATTCATTAAGGCTTACGTAATTTTTTATAGGCGTTGATCAAACCGTTGGTTGAATTGTCGTGACTGGTGATTATCTCATCATTTTTAAGTTCGGGCAGGATAGCCTTCGCCAAAACCTTGCCTAACTCCACGCCCATTTGATCAAAGGAGTTGATATGCCAGATAACGCCTTGCACAAAAATCTTATGCTCGTAAAAAGCGATCAATGTGCCCAGGGTTCTAGGCGTAAGTTTCTTGAATAAAAAAGAATTCGAGGGTTTATTGCCGTCAAAAATTTTGGAGGCGATCAAGGCGTCGTTCAGATCCGGCGCATGGCTTAAATCGCGGCGGACTTCCGCTTCGGTTTTACCGCGCATCAGGGCTTCGGCTTGCGCTAAAAAATTCGAGATCAGAATATCATGATGTCCGGGTAAATTGTAATGGCTTTGCGCGGCCGCCAGAAAATCGCCCGGCACTAATTTCGTACCCTGATGAATCAGCTGAAAAAAAGCATGTTGCCCATTGGTGCCGGGCTGCCCCCAAATAATAGGCCCGGTGTTGTAATCGACCTTTTCTCCGGTTATCGTGGCGCTTTTACCGTTGCTTTCCATATCGCCCTGTTGGAAATAATCGGCAAAATATTTAAGCGACTGTGCATAAGGCAAAATTGCGTAGGTTTCGGCTTCGAAAAAATTGTTATACCAAATGCCCAGCAATCCCATGATGACCGGGATATTTTGCTTAAACGGCGTATGCCGGAAGTGTTCGTCTGCTAAATGGGCGCCTAACAATAACTCTTCAAAATTATCCATGCCGATGTATAGAGCAATCGACATGCCGACTACCGACCATAAAGAATATCGGCCGCCGACCCAGTCCCAGAACTCGAACATGTTTTCCGGATCGATGCCGAATTCCTGGACTTTCTCGACATTGGTGGAAATGGCGATGAAATGTTTGGAAATATGCGCCGTATCGCCGGTGGCGTCCAGAAACCAGTTGCGGGCCGAGCGGGCGTTAGTCATGGTTTCCTGAGTCACAAACGTTTTTGAAGAGATCAAAAACAATGTGGTTTCGGGATTAAGCGGTTTTAAGGTTTCGACTATATCGGTTTGATCGACATTCGATACGAAATGCGCTTTAAGCGTCTCTTTTCCATAAGGCTTTAAAGCGGTATCCACCATCTTGGGGCCTAAATCGGAACCGCCTATGCCTATATTGACAATATCGGTTATCGCCTTGCCGGTGTAGCCTGTCCATTGCCCGGAACGCACTTGTTCGGTAAACACGCGCATTTTTGCGAGTACTTTATTGATTTCCGGCATGACGTCCTTGCCGCCGAAATAGACTGGTTTGTTGCCGCGGTTCCGCAAAGCCGTGTGTAACACGGCGCGCTTTTCGGTGGTGTTTATAATAGAGCCGGAAAACATGGCTTCGGTTTTCTCGCTAAGTCGCGCGCGTTCGGCCAGGTTAATCAATAACGGCAGCGTATTGTCGTCTATCAGATTTTTTGAATAATCAAATAACAGGTCATCAAAAGTCAGCGAAAATTTGGCGAAGCGCTGAGGATCATTGTCAAACGCAGTCTTAATACAAAATTTTCCGGCAATTTCCTGATGATGTAGTTTAACTGCGTTCCATTCGACGGAGTTGATTAATTTGGACATAATTTTATGATTATTGGGAATGTCTTCAAAAGCTCTGAAAAAAGATTCGGCGGCTAGCGCTAATTAACTGCTAATTATAAGGTTTGTAGACGGATGTAGCCAAAAAATTTAAATCGGTCTCAGATTGTTAATTTATTGTTGAACTACTGCCTATTTACTATAGTCCTTTATTTGGCTTTAGTGATGTGCTAGAGTTAAACATTGTTTGTGTCCGATTTTTATCAAAATTCGAATAGCTTAACACGCAAAATAAAGTTAAGTCTATGAAAATAAAAATAATTATATATTACATTACTGGGGGGAAGGCGCATGAAAAAAACTCATTTATTAAGAACAGGCTTGCTGGCGTTACTAGCGTTAACGTTCTCGTCCGCTTTATGGGCGCATGGCGGCGCGGCGGGCACTGATACCGACCAATGTAAATTCGAATTGGAAAAAGATCATTGGATACATTATACAGCCTATGAACCCGGCCCCTATCCCGCTGAAGAGTTTTGCGGCAATCTGCCCGATCTGAATACTGAAATTCAATTGGTGTTCGATTATCAGGATCAGCGCTACCGTAACATGGCGATAGAATTCGAAGTGACCAAAGAACCGGAAGGTAAACGGGTTTTCTATCAAGAAGCCAAAAAACATAAATCCGGCACCGTGGTGCTAAAATTGCATGAAGGGGTTGCCGATGCCGGTAAATATCTGATACATATAACCTTGTTGCAAGATACCGGCGAACGGCTGGATGCGCACATGAGTTTCAAAGCCGGGGCCGGCCAACCTGCCAGTAAAACCCATATAGGCTTGATTGCGCTGATAGTTTTGGCCTTGCTATATGCTGTTTACTTGACAAACGCCGGTTTTAAACGCAAGGTTGATGGCCTTTTGGGTAAAGCTAAAGAATTTTAACCAGTATTTATGTCAGGGCTATTCCGAACGGTATCCGGCGGAATAGCCTATGAAATACTTTTCATCACTCTAGAAACTTAAAAAACACGATAATGGACAAACTAGCCGCAATTGCCGTTTTAATCTGCACGCTGTC
>JBEKBU010000082.1:0-21244 GCA_050015235.1 Methylomonas sp.
CGCCATACCCACCAATGCGCCTGTCCAGAACGAATTCGGCGCCTCCAACACCACCGGTACTATCGCCATGGCTAAACTCGGAACCGATCCCAACAGCGCGACCGATCAGTGGTTTATCAATCTGGCCGATAACGGCGGCGCTCCTAATAATCTCGATACCGCGAACGGCGGCTATACGGTATTCGGGCAAGTGATGGGCAACGGCATGAGCGTGGTCGACGCCATAGCGGGTTTGACCACCACGAACGCCTGCGGCGCCGGCAATAGCCCTACCAGCTGCCCGTTCGGCTATCTGCCTTTGCAGACCCCTCTCGGCAGCGGCGGCTACACCGAATCCAATCTGGTCATGATCTACAGCGTCACCACCACGGCAACCCCGGCGCCGATTCCCGCTTCCGCGTGGCTGTTCGGCTCGGCGCTGCTTGCGGCTGTTAGATTCGGCCGGAAAAAGTAGGATTTGCCGAACGCTTCGAAGCGCATCGTTCGCGACCGATGCGCCGCCTTCGTTGGCGCATTCTAAGGCTTAATTTAACGGCATGACCCCGTGGCTCAATGCCATTAAGTTAAGCTAGGGACAGCTCCCTCTCCCTCCGGGAGAGGGTTGGGGTGAGGGGGTCAAACTAATCATCTCCAGGCATTTGCCTGTTTTAGATCCCCTCACCCTAGCCCTCTCCCGGAGGGAGAGGGGACGGCTTGTCGCTTAACTTAACGGCATGACCCCGTGGCTAAGGTAATTTAATCAACGTATCTTGCTTGTGCCCATTAACAAAATCTTTAACGGTTTGATCGTATTTTTCCAGGCTGGTATCGTCAATTTTCGCCAGATAAACCTGTTTATTTTTTTGCGGATTTATTCTGCCGATAAAATCGCTCCATTTCTCGTTATAAGACGCATAAGGCCTGGTAAACGGGGACGCCAGAATCAAATCGGTGCGTAAAAATTGCAGGTTGACCGGGCCGAAAACAACAATGTCGCCGCTCGCCACGGCGGAGTAATCTTTTTGCAGACTGGAAATTTTTTCCGCGAATAGCGGGGTTTTATAATCCGTAAAGGTACGGTAGGGGACATCGAAACACCAGGAAAAACAGCCGATAACCAATAATAATTGTTTAAACCGATTAAAATATTGAGTTGTAATACTTGTTTCGATTAAATTTATCGCGGCAATAAAAATCAAAATGCTGGCTGGCGCGAGTAATCTATAGCAAAAATTATCGAAATGAGAAGTCCAGCGCAATGCGGCCAGTGCGAAAAAATAGGACATGCCGACAATAAAAAAAATGGCGGCCAATGTATTATGATCGTCGCCGTCCCGGAATACATCTTTTTTGTTTTTTATGATAAAAAACAATAGCGCCGGATAAATCGCCAAAAACAGGATATTGCCCTTGGTATTGCGGACAACGTACGGAATGAATTGTTGAATCACCGCCTCTATTAATGATTTTATTAATTCAAAACTCGATTCGGGCGCCGGAATTCTAGGCATGCCCGTAAAATAGCCCGTTACCGCAAAATTATGATACAGGTAGGCGAACGCTGTCGCCGCGCAGACAGCCGAGCCCAACATGAAGATAAAGCCCTTGCCGTGTTCTTTTTTGACTAAAAAAAAGAACCCGAACAAAGCCAATAAAATAAAACTGAATGCGCCGATATATCTTGTTAAAAAAAGTAAAATGGAAGAAACAAATAAAGTGATATATTGCGCAAATGTCGGTTTTATTTCTTGAGTAACGATATGGATGGAGCCTGCGAAAATAATAAGCAACGCAATAAACGGCGCTTCGCTTAACGAGCTTGAGAATATTTCCAAAAATGAGGCGAATAACAAAACGGCGCCGTAAGCATAAGCGTTGCGTTTAAAAATATACTTAAAGTAAATTAATATTATTGAAATAAGGAGTATATTTAACGCCTTGGACGCCCAAAACACGGACAGGCCGGTAATTTTAGCTATTATCAATATAAAAATGGAATAGCCTACCGGCCAAATCGCATAAAACGTTTTTTCAGGCCCGAGTCCCGAGTAGACATAAAAATTGCCGTTTTCGATTAGATTTTGAGCTAACGCTAAATAGTTGTTTGCGTCCGAAGGTAAATAGCCGTTTTCATCGAAAATCGACTTCAATAATATCGAGGCGGTAATTAATATCAATAAAAATATCAGATAATAATTATTTTTATCGATATCTTCAGATAAATTCTTGGTCATTGGCTTCATATTTTTGCATGAATTATTAATAATTACTGTAATTTTCTCGATTAGCCGGCGGATGACATTAACCCGATTTATTATCTCATAATTCCGTGTAGGGCGGGTTGTAACCCGCCATGGCCGCTGCACATCCCGCATAGAGCCCTCCCGCGTCAAAAGTAGAATAGCCGGCGCTAGCTTAAAACTCGCTGAACAGTTACAATTTATCTAAAATATCAGGAGCGCCCGCATGTCCATAGACAGTCAAGTGTTATTCGCCATCCTTATCGTTGTGCTGATTATAGTTTCCAAGTCGATCAGGATCGTCAAGGAATATGACCGCGGCGTCATTTTCTTTCTTGGCAAGGTCACCGGCCAACGCGGTCCGGGCCTGATCATACTGATACCCATCCTGGAGCAGATGACGAAGGTGACGCTGCGCACCATCACCATGAACATTCCGTCGCAAAAAATCATTACCCGCGACAACGTGTCTATCGATATCGCCGCCGTCGCCTATTACAAGATCATCGATCCGCAAAAATCGGTCGTCGCCATCGAGGACATCACCAGCGCGGTGAATCAGATCAGCCAGACCACGGTGCGCAACGTGGTCGGCCAGTTCTCGCTCGACCAGCTGCTATCCCAAACGCTCGCGATAAACCTGCAGATCAAAAACGTGATAGACGGGCACACCGAACCCTGGGGCGCCGAAGTAACCGCCGTCGAAATCAAGGACATTACGCTGCCGGAAAACATGCAGCGCGCGATGGCGAAAGAAGCCGAAGCCGAGCGCGAGCGCCGCGCTAAAATCGTCGCCGCCGAAGGCGAATTCCAGGCGGCGGTCAAATTGGGCGAGGCGGCGGACATAATCGCCGCGCATCCGGTTGCGCTGCAGCTCCGCACCCTGCAAACCATGGCCGAGATCGCCACGGAAAAAAACTCCACCATCATCTTTCCCGCCCAGTTCATGACCACGGTGCAGGAGGCGATTTCAACGATCAACAAAGACAGAGAATCCAGAAAGGAAGTATAAGCTGTGTAGGGCGGGTTAGATGCGCAAGCATCGTAACCCGCCAAGCCGTTATTCGATCAAGCGGCCATGGCGGGTTACAACCCGCCCTACGGATAGACAAACCAGAATAGCCGAACCCAGTCCCCGCTCAGCGCGGCAGACCGGCTTTCGTGGCCTCCGGAACTTCCACCAGACGCCCGGATTTTACGTCGTAAATATAGCCGTATACCGGAATCTCGGCCGGAACCAGCGGATGCGACGTGATACGGGTTACGTCCTCCAATACGCTAACCGCTTGGTCTTTAATGGTGAGCCAATCGATATATTTGCCTTCGGCCGAGCCCGGGCCTTCGCCGCTGTCGCTCCAGCCCGACGCATCGATGCTTGCGGTTTTAAGGCTGCTGGCCAGCAAAGCGCGCATGACATCGTCCGTGAAAGTCTCCATGCCGCAGTCGGTATGATGAATGACGAACCATTCCTTGGTGCCCAGCAATTTATAGGAAATAACCAGGGAGCGGATGGCGTCGTCGCTGGCCCGGCCGCCGGCGTTGCGGATAACGTGCGCGTCGCCCTCCGACAGGCCCGCGTATTTGGCGGGATCGAGACGGGCGTCCATGCAGGTCAATATGGCGAACTGGCGCGCCGGCGGCATGGCCAAATGGCCTTTGTTGAAATCGGTCGCGTAATTCCTGTTAGCCATCAGTACTTCGTTATGTATTTTGCTCATGATATGCCTCGTTAATGATAATATTTCGAACCGCGTTGGCGGGCCGGCTATAGTATCGTTTATCTCGAACCGGCATTCTACAATAACTTTTTTATGCTTTTAAGTCGGGTAAGGGTCAATGCCGTTAAGTTTAGCTAGGGACAGCGCCCTCTCCCTCCGGGAGAGGGCGGCTTGTCGCTTAACTTAACGGCATTGGGGCTGGGGTGAGGGGATCTAAAACAGGAAAATGCCTGGAGATGCTTCCAGCCCACGGAGTTAAGACGTTTGTAGGGGCGGTGTTAAGGTCAGCCTGTGTAGGGCGGGTTGTAACCCGCCAAGCCGTAATCGATCAAGCGGCCATGGCGGGTTACAACCCGCCCTACCGATCGACTAATTGTTTATACCGGCGCGTTAACCTTCGCCCGTTTATTGAGGGTGTAGCCTATCAGGGTTAAGCCAACCAGCATCAGCATGACTTGTTCCGGTTCGGGCGCCGCTGAAGCCGGGGCCGAGCCCGGAGCCCCGCTGCCGAAAGATTGTATGGGGCTGTTCTCCTGGCCGCTATAAACCAAGCCTAACGTCGAGTATGAGATGCTGCCGGACAGATTAAAGCCCATGGCGCCGCTATTTAGCGTATTATTGAAAATAATGTCCAGCGTGTTGACGCCGTCAGTCAGCAAAGAGGTGGCCGCGTTATAGCCGGCGCCGTCGGCTGAAAACGTTACCGGCGTGTAGACGCCGTTGTGGCTGAATTCGAACAAACTCTTTCCAGCCGTTCCGGCGGAGCCAGCTTCGGCGAAAAGCCGAACGCCGTCGAGCATAACCACCGCTTTATCGGTTGAGGATAGCGAAGCGATGTTGATCGACTCCGCTGAATTGGGGTCTAAATTACTCACCGTGAAGTTGTAGCTGGCGGACCAGAAACTGCGCGGCCCCCAACTTTCAATCGACCAGGACGATTGATTCGAGACGGAAGGGGTAAGATAGACGATACTGGCTTGAGCGGTCGCGCCGCCGGCAATAAGCAACCCGAAACCAGCAGCCAGCAGTATCTTTTTAAATTGGATAACCATATTGCTTTTTTAACTTCTTAAAACGATTAGTAACACTTTATCCGAAAACCGCCACGGCGAATTCCAGATACTACAGACGCTAATCAAAATACTATCGGCTTATGGATATCCTACCAAAATTGCATGTATTTTGCAAGATTTACAGGTATTTTGTCCGGATGATCGCTATAAAGCCGTTCATTTTCTTTATATTTTCTTTACATTCGGCCTTAATGTTTTTACGACAATTTTACCGGCTATTTTGTACATTATGAATAAGCCGGCGCATGCGCGTTACAGACAATTTGTGTAGGGCGGGTTAGATGCGCAAGCATCGTAACCCGCCAAGCCGTTATTTGATCATGCGGCCATGGCGGGTTGCAACCCGCCCTACCAACAGGCGTACGTGCGCGGTTTGCGAAAAAGACGGGGTCAGTTCCCACATTACAGCATCTCTTTTTTACCCTGCAAACCAGCTCCACGTCAAGCTGATGTGGCTACACTAAACCGGACACACACTATAAAATATTGTGAAACGAGTGTGAATCCAAATGAGCCAAGAAAAACCGAAAACCTACACAGCCGAATTCAGAGCGTCAGAAGTCAAGCTTGCCAACGAATCTGATCATCCTATTGCCCAGACGGCCAAAGACCTTGGAATCAATGTAAATACGCTGCATACCTGGATTGGTAAATACAGCCGCCCCCAATCGGAGGACAAAACAGTACGCACCGATGATCATCTTTACGATGAGTTGAAACGCCTAAAGAAAGAAGTCGCTAAGTTAACCGAGGAGCGGGATCTATTAAAAAAGGCGGCAGCGTACTTTGCCAAGGAGCAACGGTGAAGTACGCATGGATTAAGCAACATACCACGGAATTTACTATCGATTCGATGTGCCGGTTTATGCAGGTCTCCCGTAGTGCCTATTATGCATGGCTGCATCGCCCTCAAACAACGATAGAAAAGGAAGATATAGAACTGACGACAACAATACATAGCATCTTTAAGAAGAGCCGAGCTACTTATGGAACCCGGCGCATCAAGAAGGCATTATTTGATCAGAAGCGTAATGTTAGCCGCCGCCGGATAAGTCGTTTGATGGACCAAGCCAATTTAGCATGTAAAACAAAGCGTAAGTTCAAAGCGACGACCGATTCGAAGCATGATAAACCCATTTCACCAAAAGACGGGGTCAGTTCCCACATTACAACATCTCTTTTTTACCCTGCAAACCAGCTCCACGTCTAGCCATAATAGGTAAATAGGCAAGGTTAAATTAACTTAATGCTAGCATGTTTAAAAGTCATTCCGAAAAATCTTCATAATGCTCGTCTAGCCCAATACAACTCCTACCCAACTGAACGCTGGAAAGGCTACGGAAAAACAGGGGTCAGCCCGAGTAGGTGCGATTAGCGGTCAGCGTAATCGCACGCATGATGTCAGTTAGCGTTTCAAACAACAAAAAATTGAAGCGTGTTGATTAATTTGGATTGTTTGAATAACGAAAGAATCAGTGTAATAATGGCTGGATTGTTAAATCATTTGGCTTCGACATGGGCGATTACGCCTGGAGCTAATCGCCCCTACGGCCCTGCGTGATCAAGGCCATTGCCGACATATCCTGTGCCGCAATGAGCGGCGTCAGATGAGAGCGGCCCAATACATCGGCCAATTCCGCAACCAAGGCAGGGGATGTCACAATCTCAATTTCACCGGTCTGGCCGAGTTGTAGCAGACGGTACGGCGCACCGCCCCACATCAAGGCCGAGACGACGATATTTGTATCAAGAACCACCCGCAATTCCGGCCCTTTCGTTCGGTGCGTGCTTTGTGAATCAGGTCGTCCAGTTCTGTTTCGTTCATTGGCGGAATGCCGGCGGCATGCAGTCTTTCCGCCATTGACAGCAGTTTGCGTCCGGCGGCGCGGCGCATTGCTTCTTCCAGCAGTTTCTGTATAGCCTCTACCGTCAGCAGTCCGGCATCTTGCGCCCGAAGAGCAACTTCATCAGGCAGTTCTAAAGTGATTTGCATAGCCATATCTCCTTGTTCATTTTTTTACGGGTTGTCCGTTGTCATGCTGTTCCTTGTGATAACACGTGTTTATCGAACGGTTGCATAGCGGATTCCACGCGGTTTTCAAAAAGAATCGCCTCGCGTCTATCACCCCGCGATGTAATATGATAAAGCGCATTTGGAAATTCTAGTCGTAATGGCCTTGGCATGAGTTTAATTTAACATGAATAATAATGTAGGAACTGAACACGAGTTTTTTTCTTTATATTTTCTTTACATTCCACCTTAATGTTTTTACGACAATTTTACCGGCTATTTTGTAAATTATAAAAAAGCCGGCGCATGCGGGCAAATACCGTTAAGTTAAGCTGGGGACAGCACCCTCTCCCTCCGGGAGAGGGTTGGGGTGAGGGGATCAAAAACGGCATCGGCGTACTTGCGCGGTAGAAATATTAACAAACGAGGTGAAAGATGGATATAGCTTATTTATTGTTGGCGCTGGCCTTTTTCGCGGTGAGCGGCTTGCTCATCGTCGGTTGCGCGTCTTTGTGGGGGAAATCATGAGCTGGATATATTTGCTGAGCGGCGTAATGGCCGCCGCCGTGTTTATCTATCTGCTGATAGCCTTGTTTTATCCGGAGAAATTCTAAATGACTAATCAAGGTTTATTGCAAATTAGCGTTTATGTCGTCGTGCTGCTGCTGCTGGCGAAACCGCTGGGCGCCTATATGGCGAAAATCTATCAAGCGCAACCGGCCGGACTTAACCAATGGTGCGGCGGGCTGGAAAATTTTTTTTACCGTCTGTGCGGCGTCAAGCCGGACCGGGAAATGCGCTGGACCGAGTACGCGGCGGCCATGCTGATGTTCAATTTTCTCGGCCTGCTGGCGGTTTACGGCTTGCAGCGCTTTCAGGACGTGCTGCCGCTCAATCCGCAGGCGCTGCCGGCGGTGAGCCCGGATTCGTCTTTCAACACCGCGGCCAGCTTTATCACCAATACCAACTGGCAGGGCTATAGCGGCGAAGCAACCATGAGCTATCTGACGCAAATGCTGGGCTTGTCGGTGCAGAATTTCCTGTCCGCCGCCAGCGGCATGGCGGTGCTGGTGGCGTTGATACGCGGTTTTAGCCGGCGGAACTCCAATTCCATCGGCAATTTTTGGGTCGATATGACGCGTAGCGCCTTATATATTCTGTTGCCGTTATCTTTAGTGCTGGCCTTGATTCTGGTCGGACAAGGCGTGGTGCAGACGTTTAATCCTTATCAATCCGTGACGTTGCAGGAAACCGTCGGTTATCAGACCCCGAAACTGGACGCCGACGGCAAGCCGGTAATGGACGCCGAAGGCAAACCGGTCACCGAAGCGGCGGAAACACAACAGCAATCGCTGGCTTTAGGACCGGCGGCTTCGCAAATCGCCATTAAACAATTAGGCACCAACGGCGGCGGTTTTTTCAACGCCAACTCCGCCCATCCCTATGAAAACCCCACGCCGTTAGCCAATTTTCTGGAAATGCTGTCGATTTTGCTGATTCCGGCGGCGTTATGCTACACGTTCGGCGTGATGATAGGCGATACCCGGCAGGGATGGGCGATACTGGCGGCCATGACCATCGTCTTTGTGGCGTTGATCGCCGTGACCGCGCCGGCCGAACAAAGCGGCAATCCGGCCCTGACGGCGCTGGGCGTCGATCAGGAGGCTTCCGCGCAGCAGGCCGGCGGCAATATGGAAGGTAAGGAAACCCGTTTCGGCATCGTCAATTCGGCGCTGTGGGCGGTAGCGACGACGTCGGCCTCCAACGGCTCCGTCAACGCCATGCACGATTCGTTCACGCCTATCGGCGGCATGGTTCCGATGTGGCTGATGCAACTGGGCGAAGTGATCTACGGCGGCGTCGGCTCCGGTCTGTACGGCATGATAGTTTACGCGCTGATCGCCGTGTTTCTGGCCGGTTTGATGATAGGCCGCACCCCGGAATATCTGGGCAAAAAAGTGGAGGCTTTCGAAGTGAAAATGGCCGGCATCGTCATTCTGGTGCCGCCGATGCTGGTATTGTTCGGTACGGCGATCGCGCTGATGTCGGACGCCGGCAAAGCGTCGATATTCAATCCCGGCGCCCACGGCTTTAGCGAAGTGCTCTACGCTTTTTCTTCCGCCGGCAACAATAACGGCAGCGCCTTCGGCGGCATTTCAGCCAACGTGCCTTTCTATAATTTCATGCTCGGCATCGCCATGCTGTTCTCCCGCTATTGGCTGATGATCCCGGTGCTGGCGATAGCCGGTTCGTTCGCGGCGAAAAAAACCGTGCCCTCGGGTCCCGGTACGCTGGCGACGCATACCCCGCTGTTCGTGGCGCTGCTGATCGGCACGGTGCTGATGGTGGGCGCGTTGACTTTTGTACCGGCGCTGGCGCTCGGCCCGGTCGTCGAACAATTGCAAATGACCGGCCATCATTAGTTAATCCATGTAGGGCGGGTTAGATGCGTAAGCATCGTAACCCGCCAAGCCGTTATATGATCGAGCGGCTCGGTAGTAGGTAAATCCGTTAAGTTAAGCGGCAAGCCGTCCCCTCTCCCTCCGGGAGAGGGCTAGGGTGAGGGGATCTAAAACAGGCAAATGCCTGGAGATGATTAGTTTGACCCCTCACCCCAACCCTCTCCCGGAGGGAGAGGGAACTGTCCCTGGCTTAACTTAACGGCATTGTCCCTCCGGGAGAGGGGGCTGGAACTTTGATTTCAACGCAGTAAGGTAACATTATGACAAGCAAACCTGTTTCCACGTCTCTGTACGATGCGGAGATTTTAAAAAGAGCGGCGCTAGACGCCTTCCTGAAACTGACGCCGCAACAGCAATGGAAAAATCCGGTGATGTTCGTGGTCTATCTGGGCAGCATACTGACCACGGTATTGTGGTTTCAGGCGCTGGGCGGAGAAGGCGAAGCGCCGGCCAATTTTATTATGAACGTGGCTTTATGGCTGTGGTTTACCGTGCTGTTCGCCAATTTCGCCGAAGCGGTGGCGGAGGGCCGCAGCAAGGCGCAGGCGGAGTTTTTACGCAAAGCCAAGCGCGACATCGCCGCCAAGAAACTGGACGAGCCGCGTTACGGCGCCAATCATTCCTTGGTGGCCGGATCGTCGTTGCGGAAAAACGACGTGGTGTTAATCGAAGCCGGCGATTTTGTGCCCGGCGACGGCGAAGTCATCGAGGGCATCGCTTCGGTCGACGAAAGCGCCATCACCGGCGAAAGCGCGCCGGTGATCCGCGAATCCGGCGGCGATTTCAGTTCGGTGACCGGCGGTACGCGGGTGTTGTCGGACTGGCTGGTGGTGCGCATATCGGCGAACCCCGGCGAAAGCTTTCTCGACCGGATGATATCGATGGTGGAAAGCGCCAAGCGCCAGAAAACCCCGAATGAAATCGCGCTGACCATCTTACTGGTGGCGTTGACGCTGGTGTTTCTGTTCGCCACCGTCACGTTGTTGCCTTTTTCCATTTACAGCGTGCAAACCGCCGGGGCCGGCAATCCGATAACGATTACCGTGCTGATCGCCTTGCTGGTGTGTCTGATTCCGACCACTATCGGCGGATTGTTATCGGCCATCGGCGTGGCCGGCATCGGCCGGATGATGCAGAAAAACGTCATCGCCACGTCCGGACGCGCGGTCGAAGCCGCCGGCGACGTCGATGTGCTGCTGCTGGATAAAACCGGCACCATTACCTTCGGCAACCGTCAGGCGTCGGCGTTCTATCCGGTGGCGAGCGTCAGTCCGCAAGCATTGGCGGAGGCGGCGATGCTGGCGTCGCTGGCCGACGAAACGCCGGAAGGCCGCAGCATAGTGATACTCGCCAAGCAGAAATTCGGCCTGAAAGAGCAAGAAGTCTCCGGCCTGAACGCGACTTTCGTCCAATTCAGCGCCCAAACCCGGATGAGCGGCGTCAATCTGCCAGGCCGGCAGATCCGCAAAGGCGCGGAAGACACCATACGCCAGTTCGTCATTGAACTGGGCGGCCTCTATCCTGAAGAAGCGCAAGGCAAGGTGGTGGATGTCGCCCGCCGCGGCAGCACGCCGCTGCTGGTTTCCGACAACGAACGCGTGCTGGGCGTGATCGAGTTAAAGGATATCGTCAAAAGCGGCATCAAGGAGCGTTTCGCCGAACTGCGGCTGATGGGCATCAAAACCGTGATGATCACCGGCGATAACCGCCTGACCGCCGACGCTATCGCCGCCGAAGCCGGCGTGGACGATTTTCTCGCCGAAGCGACGCCGGAAACCAAACTGAATCTGATCCGCCAGCATCAAATGGACGGCCGGCTGGTGGCGATGACCGGCGACGGCACCAACGACGCCCCGGCGCTGGCGCAAGCCGACGTGGCGGTCGCCATGAATAGCGGCACCCAAGCCGCCAAGGAAGCCGGCAACATGGTCGATCTGGACTCCAATCCGACCAAGCTGATCGAAATCGTGGAAACCGGCAAGCAAATGCTGATGACGCGCGGCGCGCTGACGACATTCAGCATCGCCAACGACGTCGCCAAATATTTCGCGATCATTCCGGCCGCTTTCGCCACCACTTACCCGAGCCTGAACGTTTTAAACGTCATGGGCCTGGCGACGCCCAACAGCGCCATACTTTCGGCCGTTATATTCAACGCATTGATTATTATAGCTTTAATACCGCTGGCATTGCAAGGCATCGCCTATAAACCGGTAGGCGCCGAAAAATTATTGCAAAATAATCTAGTAATTTATGGTATCGGCGGCCTGATCGTGCCTTTTATCGGCATTAAAGCGATCGATATGCTGCTTGTAGCCCTGCATTTGACTTAAAGGAGACTCACATGATAGCAAACCTTAAAACCTCGGCAATTATGCTGCTGCTATTCACCTTGCTGACCGGCGCCATTTATCCGGCCGTAGTGACCGGACTGGCGCAACTGCTGATGGCCGACCAAGCGAACGGCAGCCTGATTAAAAACCGGGAAGGCCAAGCAGTGGGCTCGGAACTGATAGGGCAAACCTTCAGCATGCCGAAGTATTTCTGGAGCAGACCGTCCGCCACTTCGCCATACGGTTATAACGCCAGCGCTTCCGGCGGCTCCAACCTCGGCCCGACCAATCCGGCGCTGACCGACGCGGTTAAGGCGCGTATCCAGGCCCTGAAAGACGCCGACCCCGGCAACGAATTACCTGTGCCGGTGGATTTGATCACCGCCTCCGCCAGCGGTCTGGACCCGCATATCAGCCCTGCGGCCGCGAATTACCAGATTAGCCGCGTCGCTCGCGTGCGCCATATCAGCGAGGTTAAAATCCGCGAACTGGTGACCGCCAATACGGAAGAAAGGCAGTGGTTGCTGTTCGGCGAACCCAGAGTCAACGTGTTGAAGCTCAATTTGGCCTTGGATCAAATGGGGCGTTAATCAACCCCGTTTTTCCGGCGCGGCTATCCCGCCCCTGCAGCGCCGACTATGCGCAGTGGCGGGAAGCCCTGTTGGAATGGGTTGTTTGACAATTGCAAGCCCGTAAAACCGATATCGCCAAGAACGCCCAGCATAGTCTGGAAACGGTATTGATCGAAACCGCGCCGGAACAGGCCGGCGGGCATAGGCGTAGGGCCGCCAAGCTGCTGGGTTATGGCGGTAATACGCTGTCGCGCAAAATTCAAGAACTGCAAATAGACGCATAAAAGCGGCAAAATATTAATATTTTCTTTATCCACATATTTTAAATATTAATAACCTTTTTATATTAAATTGTATAAACTTTCATTGTTTTCAACTACCAGGAAAAACCATGAATGAACGAAGTTACGTCGGTATCGACAAAACAGATACCGATGATTGGATAGCCGTATTATGGGCTAACGGTCGGGCCGTCTACTCTAGACCTTTCAAAAACACACCCGCCGAACTGGCCGCCTTGACCCGCTATATCGCCGAGAGTTGCGATAAGCCTAAAATCTGTCTCAATCCGACCAACCCGGACTCCTTCGGCCTCATTAAATTCATTAGCCAAATTCCGGAAGTGGAAGTCATTTTCATGTCCAAAGCCGGATTTAATCTTCATTTAAACTGGTTAGGCCAAGATAATGCGGCTCATGGACAGCCCGCTTACCAAAACCGCTCGCAGCGCGCTTATTTGTTGGCCTGCTGCGCCGAACGCATGATTTAAAGCCGGATAAACTCGCTGCTTTAAACAACAGCGGACTGCAATTGCTCAATGCGCTTAAATTAAGCGATTTCTTCCGCTTGATAAGGAGCATGAGCGACGCGAGGCGCATCAATCGCAACGGTGCGCCTCTCGCGGCGGCGCATCCGCCCCCGTCGCAGTCGATTATTTACCCGCCAGCTTCCTCGGCAATATCCACATCTGGTATAAGCTGATGAACAACATGGCGGTTGACGCCAGCGTATAGCCGTAGCCGCCGATAATCGTTATCCACGCAAAGGCCGGATTCAATTTAGTCAGCCACCAGGAAATAACGTCAATAATCAAAAAGGCGAACGGAAAAAAGATCAAAATTGCTTTGATCGATTCGGGAATTCCGACCGATAATGTAAAAATAGCGCCCATCAGCATAAAAATAAAAGCGATGCCGAATAAATGGATATGCGAAACTTTAGTTAACGAGGTAAAAGAAATCCCTGTATCGATGGTGGCGCGTTGCTGCACATTCTCAAGTTTCGAAAAATCGGGCAAGGACGAATCCGGGCTGTGGCAGCTCGTACAATACTGCTCAAAAATAGGTTTGAATTTGATTTCCCAATCAATCGCCGGAGCCCCGTCGCGCGCCCATTTAATAATCGCGAGCCGCGCTTCGGGCGGCGCTTTATTTTTCATGGAGCCGTTAAGCTTGGCTTCCAGCGTTGTGCCGTCCCGATGCCCGTAATAACTATAAACGATATCATCCACGGATAAACCGGGTTTGCCGTCAGCCATGCCGTGCGTCAGCATGATTTGCGCGCCGGCCATCAACAGACCGAAACCAATGGTCAAAAGATAACCGGTAAACAGCATCTTTACCGATAATGAAAGCCAAGGCAAGCCTGTTTTAGGAAGTTCTTCATTCATAAGCTTTAACTCCATCATCTATCCGATTATCGGCGCATGTTTAAAACGAAAGCCAGCCGTTAAAATATAGCGTGTTATTGTCGCCGGCATTGTGGCCGGCGCCGTCATAATTTTTCATAGAGCCGTTAAACATGGTGTAAGCCACATATTGCGCGGCGAATTTAAGGTTCATATACGAACTTAACCCGGAACCTGCGGTTTTACCGAACGGTATGTAATCAAGTTCGAATGTAAAATACTCGCTATTCGGTTTATTGATAGTGTTGTTTTGATAAATGATCGCGTCGGCATTACCGTAAATATGGTTAAAGCCAAAGACGGCGCTATACGTCTGATCGTAGGTATACATGCCGTTAACGGCTAAAAACCCAAGTTGCTGATTCGGCTGGGCCGCGCCGTTTGAATTAAAGGTCGCGTTCAGTTGCTGATGCTCTCGAATGTACGAGCCTTTTAATTCATAAATATGTTTCGGATCGCCTAAATACTGATAAGTCAAGTCGGTTCCAAGATCGGTGTATTTGTCGTAACCTGGGACAGTAACATCCGGTTGCACCGAAGCCTGGAATCCAAAATGGCCTAAACTGACGTAATGGCCTACCCATTCGTTTTGCAGCGCAATCCGCCAATAAGGCGCGCCGCCGTTTATTTTAACCGAACCGCTGTTCGCACTATAGTTTGGGTGGAGCGTATCCCATTGCCCCATGCCTTTTTGCGCGTAGCGGGCTAAACTCGTATAAGCGCCGGCTTCCAGATAAAGGATATCCGCGAACATGTTATACAACGTGGCGCCGCCCACTTGCCCGCCTAAACTGGAGAGTATGGGCTTCGCGCTCGGAGTGTTGCTTACCTGCGAACTCGCGTAGGGAAAACCCCAGGCCGGCGTCGTATTCCACAAATCCTGGTTGGTCGGGTTGTTATTAAAAGATACGCCGTATTCGAATTCCTGATCGAAAAACTCTTCCTCATCGGCAATGCGAATGTCGGCGGAAGTATCTATAACAAATTTATTCGCCACGCCATTGTAAGTGGCCTGAATAAAAGCGCCCATATTTTGCCATATCCGCCCGCCGTAAAATACGGACGCCTGGTCAAGAACGGCGTTATTATTTCCCAAGCTTGGATCGTCGCGCTTTAAATTGGTTACCGATCCTTCCGCCATGGCGCTTATTCGGCTCAATTGCGAATCATTGGAGCCTTCGATATAGCCGTGTACTTTAAATTCACGGCCGTAAGTATTCAAATTCGGGCCAAAGGCTTGGGTATGGCAGTATGTACAGGCTTCGCCGGTCTGCCGGGTAAAGCTAGGCAGCGCGCTAACGGATTGAGCGAGTGTCAAAAGAAGGGTAAGGATTAAAAATCTTTTCATAGGAACTATTACTTTGTATTTCAATTATTAATATAATATTTTTATATTAACATTTCATTACAATAGTTCAAAGAATTGATTTTTATAGTAAATAAAATTTAAGCGAGGAAAAGGATGTGAATCAAACGCCGGCTGCTTGATTAATCGCCGCGCCGCAAGCCTGTCCATCGGCGTCCTTATCTAAGTTTAATGGATGATATAATAGCACTTTATACGGATTTTCTAGAAAAAACCATGCCGGCATTAAACAAAACAAAATCTACCTCGGTTTTTGTCGCCGGTTATAAGGTTAAAATTCAACATCGTCATTGCCAATGAAATCAAATAAACCTACGGAAAAACAAATTGCCCTTTTTCAACAAGCGCATGTTTTATCTCAACAAGGCAAAATCGCCGAAGCTGCGCAACTTTTAACCAAAGCCGTTCAATTTGCGCCTGAGCACCCGCTTTGTCATTTATGGTCGAGCGTTGGCCGAATTACAGCGTTATAACGAAGCGGTTGCCGCCTGTTGGCGGCTAAAATTGCCCACTTTTTTCCTCTAGCTTTATCTCAAGCGCTTCGCGTCTGAGATAAAGCTTAATAAGTCTGGCCGAAGCGCTTGGTGATTAATTAGATATATTTTGACTAATTATTTGTACGCTAGGATAGGTAGTTGGATCGCCGGGAGTAATGTATTGGGTTCCATATACGAATCCGTAATCATCCGCGTAAATATTACCGGCTCCCGGCGCCGAGGTTGGCGTTACGAATGTAAAAGTATCGCCGGCTTGAAACAAATCGGAAAGACCTTCCGGATGATTACCGGCAAAGGCGCCTTCAAAACGCGCGGCGGTTAAAACATACGTGGTTCCGCCAACAAAATTTGTATGAAAACCAAACCCAAACAAATTAACCGGATTGACCACTTTAACTTTCATCGCTGAATAATATGCGGCGGTCGGATTAACCTGGGGTAACCCGACATAATAACCGCTTCCATAAGAGGAGCCAAACACTAACCCGGCCTCGCTGACTACGGGGCCGTTTGCGCCTAAGGTTATGTTTAGCCCGCCGCCCCCGTGAATTTGCGTTAAATTTGCAATGTTATTGACGCCAAGATAAAACTCATACGACGTATAGTTATAATCGGTAGTCAAGCCGCTAACATTAGCCGGATTTTGACTCATGCCGCCGGTATAGGCGAAGACCGGATTAAATTGATAACTATTTGTAGGATTTGCAGGATTATAAGGCGTACTAGGAATAACCAATTCATTTGGAAATAGCCAGCCGTATTGCGCGACAAAGCCTTTTGCCCTGACAAAAGCGCCGCGCTCGTTTGGATGTATTACATCTATGACATAACTTGGATTTGGTTGATCCACCGTACCGGGCAAGATTGTCGAAATATTGTTTTCCACCAATAAATTGTTAAAAGTATTAGGCAATGCCTTGATATACGCCGAGACGGCGGCCACATTAGCGTGCAGGGTAGCGGTATTGTAGGATTGGCTCGGACTTGGCGTGGAAATGATGATCAATGCGTTGGGCCATTGCGTTTGCACCAGATTGATCGCTTGCGCGATGGCGGCTTCTATCACGGCGGGCGCATATCCCTGCCCAAGGTCGTTTTCCGTCACATTATCCAGATAAACGATATCAGGCGTTTCAAGCATTAAACTCATGGCTTGCGACAAATGGTTCAGTATGGAATGCGATCCGGACTGATTAAGTACCGCGCCCCCAAAATAATAACAACCGGTATTATCCAGTCCGGCCCCGTCGCTCCATATATTAGCGGTTGATTGAGCCCTATCGAATGCGGCGTTTGTTCTGGCGTGTATCCAGGTAATATGACCATCGGCGCCAAAAGCCTCGCCGCCGTCCACTAGCGACATCACGTTGAAGCCGTTTATGCTGTTGCCGACCGACATGATTTTGGGCCTGACGCCCAAAATGCGATTAACAACATTTCCGTTATTGAGCACGGTGAAATTAATGGTGTAGTTCGACGTAATAGCTTCTTGATTATCCAGCGCGGTAAAAGCAATGGCTGTTACGCCTGTCTGAGCAGCGGTTGGCGTCCACTGCAAAGTTGCGGCCCATTGGCCGTTTGCTTGCTTGGTAGTTGCGGATAGCGTTGCGCCGGCGGGGAGGTTGGCGGCGGAGATAAGCACATTACCCGTATCCGATACGGAATTTACGGTAACGGGAATCCGAGCTTGGGCGCCGACGACGGCTATTTGTTGGCTATAGTTGCTTGTAGTATCGAAAACCGGGGCGGTAGCCGGATTTATCAATAAACTAAAGTTAAATTTAACCTGACTAGGATTATTAAAACTCAAAACGACATTATTTAAACTATCGCCCGGTTTCAAAACGCCGTTAGACGGGGCGACGGTGACAGTCGGATAACCGGCGCTGGATAATCCCGACGAGTTGGATAAGCTGACAAGATTTGGATCGTTTACGATTACGGATAAGGCGATCGATCCGGATATTGCGGTTGGCGACGTATTGGTTAACGTTAAACTGGTGTTGTATGTTTTAGTGGCGCGGTTATAAACCAATCCGGATTTGGTTACCTGAATGGAGCTAGTCAAATCTTCCGGCGCGGCGGTCGCCGCTGAAAAACCGGAAACTAGCCAAATTAATATGATTAAAGAAAGTAGTCTCTTCATTTCAATGTTCCTTATGACTTTTTTTCGCTAAAATTAAAGTGATGATTTAGGGTAAACATATTTCGACTCTGCAAGTGCAATGTCAAAAAAATTCAATATATTAACTTACGGAATGAGTGCGTTTGTTTAATGGTTTTCCATGCAAAACCAAGGCAATCAGTCCGCTGGAAAACAATAGTAGGGTGGCGGGAATCGGCACGGTTGCGACTTGCCAGGTTATAGGCTGATCAAGTGAAGAATAAGTAATTAAATTACCGGTTGACGAACCGTCTATGTTAAATAGGAATAGAGCATTGCTTGCCGTTGGATCGGTGGTGTTTGGAACTGTGTTGCCGGAATTATTTAGGAGAAAAACTGAAAAAGCATCTGGAAGAGCGGTCGAGTCGGGAGCATTTTGAGTAAAATTTAATGCGAATGCTATATTGGCGCCGAACGTAATGTTTTGCGCAAGCTCATTGAACAGGTTTGACTGAGTATCGAGAGTGACCGTGGAAGGCAAAAGCCCTACCGCATCCCCCTGCGTGGTGGAAGCGCCTAAAGTTCCGTCGGTGTTAAAGGCGGAAATGCCGGCGGAGTTGTATAACGTATTGCCTCCGCTGATAAAATCAAATACTATTTCGCCTGAAGCGCCCTGTATGGCGCTGGTATTAATATTAACATCCAGAGCGGTTGCGTATGTGTGGTTGAAAGGAAGCGACGAAAGGGCGAATATTAAAAAATGTATGGTTTTAGTGGAAATCCGTGCTAATTTTTTCATGAATAGTTCCTTAATACAATTGATTAAACGGTCTTGTTTATTCTCAATGCAACAGTTATAACTAACTAGTCCAAACTTCAATAACTTAACTAGAATACCCTTGTCATACTGAAGCGTTTAAAATCGTAGCATGTATGCATGCTCGCAACCAAGCAAATTTTAAAAAAGAAAAATGGGTTTGCCCCCTTTTTTCCTGTCTGGTCTAAGCCATACGGCGGGCCGTGCTTAACAAGCCCAGCACAACGCTAGCCCACAACCATCCGACCGCGGGCGCCGGCGCCGTATTAGTGACGGTATAACCGTTGGGATCGCTCAGAGTGGTATAAATACCGCCACTATAGAGATACGCTACCATAAAAATATTACCTAAATTTTACTAACCATGAAAAAGGGCGGCGGAATCCTTTGCCGATGGGGCTGGTTTCTTGATTTCATACGCTGAAAATCTTGGAGTGCGCCACTAGAGCACAAACTGACTCAATACTGCAAAAAAGGGGGGTGACCCGAATGGCGCTTACTTACCTGAATATTCAATATAAAACAATTGGTTAACAAAGTCTTGCTCCTGAAAATAGGATGTGCTGAACGCAGTGAAGCGCATCAATCGCGAACGATGCGCCTCCTTCGTCGGCATCCTATAAATGTAAGCTATTGCTTTATAGATAGAACTAGCTTAAGTAAGCGCCATTCCCTTTTTTACTCAGGTAAGTTTTTTAGCACGCCCAAATCATTTGGCGTTAACAGCGGGCAAACCCACCGGCACCACAATGGCGTTCTGGCCGTTGCCGCCACTGACCACCAGTGGCGACTGTCCATTCCATTGTAACTGTGCTTTTGCCTGCAAATACTTGATATACAACTCCGGGTTATTATTAAACACGCCTATCTCCAGCTTTAAACGCGCCGCTTGCCCCTCGCCATCCAGCGCCTGCTTGTCCTTGTCCGCCTCGGCGTTAATCACCACCGAGCGGGCGGCGCCGGTCGCGGCCTCAATCGCCGCATCCGCTTCCCCTTTTGCCGAGATTACTTTCTGTTGAGCCTTGGCCGTTTCCACCACCTGCTTGTTCTGCTCGGCGACGGCGTCGTTTTTGGCTTTTACCGCATTCTCATTCGATTGAATAAACGCCGGGGAATAGATAATCTGCGCCAATTGCAGACTATGCGGGGCAATACCGAACTGCTCGGTTAAAGCCTTAAACACTTGGTCGGTCACTTCGTCCTGTATCGTTTGCCGGTTTTGCGAAATCGAAGTGGTGTTCTGTTTATTGAACACCCGGCCCGTGCGATCTTTCACCACCGGTATAATGCTTTCGCTAATATCCTCGTTACCCGGTTTACCCACCTCATACAACAGATGATTGACTTTATTTTTGGGGATGATGAAGTTGAAATTCATATCCAGCGTGATTTTTTGGTTATCGATGGTATTCACGTCAAATGGTGGTATATGCAAAGTGGTCAGGCTCACCTGCAATTTATCGACCGTGTCTATCAACGGCATTTTCAAATGGGGCCCCGGCCCGACCGGCTCCTCATAAACAATCGTGCCCAAACGGCGCAGATTCGCCATTTCCGATGGATTAACCGTATAAAACGCCGAGCTTAACAAGCTTAGCACGACCACTACCGCCAGCAGGATTTTAATAAACGAAAATCTGAATAAATATCGGAAAGCGCCGGTATTCGTGATAGATTGATCTAATTGATTCATAAGTAGCCCTTAAATTTTTGGTTACGCACCGATTTTACAAGTATGTGGTTTTTTTGAGCTCGAAGCGGGAATTTCGCAAGCCGGAATCCGTTGGAGGGAACATAAGCGCGTCTCTAAGCGGGTATTTTTTCCTTGACGTAACTTTAGCTTGTCTTAGGAGCTAAGGGGTTGCCAACTAAAAAAACGCCATGCCATTTTTGCAAATTGCGAACCGCTTCTCGATAATAAAAAAGGGTCTGAATCCTTTTTCCTTATCCAGTTTCCGGCTGCAAATCTATTTAATGCGGATTGTAGGTGTTATGGTAGTAAAAAATGGGTCTGACCAGAATGGCGCTTACTTAACTGAATATTCAATATAAAACAATTAGTTAATAAAGTCTGGCTCCTAAAAATAGGATGTGCTGAACACAGTGAAGCGCATCAATCGCGAACGATGCGCCTCCTTCGTCGGCACATCCTATAGATGTAAGCTATTGCTTGATATATAGAACTAGCTTAAGTAAGCGCCATTAGGGTCTAACCCCTTTTCTCTGTTTCTGGCCGTAACATTATTAATTAAGTAAAAATATCCGCCAGCGTTTCGGCGTCCAGTACGCGTTCGCCCCATACCTCCAATTGCTCAATATCGGCATGCGCCATTTTTTCCCGCGCCCAAGCCGGCAATGGGCCGAATCGTTTGCTGAGCAGTTTCG
>JBEKBU010000083.1:0-14769 GCA_050015235.1 Methylomonas sp.
GTCCGATACGTTGGCGGGGGTTAAAGGTAGAAGCGATGAGGAAATATCTCTTGGACGGCGGGAGATTTATGTTTACTACGCTAGCGGAATAGGACGCTCAAAACTGAAAATTCCCGCCGCCATGTCCGGGACGGCGCGGAATATCAATACCGTCGCCAAACTGGTCGAAATGACTCAGTAGGTACAATGTTACCGAAGTCAACGCAAAATCAAGATCCGGTAAACTGCATATGGGTATATGCGTCGGATTCATAAATGAAGCGCGAATACCCATCGCTTTCAGATCAATAAATTGACCTGAACATTTACTATCATGCGCGGCGAGATTTGTCTTGGCCCGATGTAGCTGCCCGCTATAGGCGGCGCTGCTTCGGGGTTGCGAGCTACCGCCACGGCGATATGACTGTTGCCGGTCATTTTGCCGACTGTCGGGTCGAAACCTTGCCAGCCTATGCCCGGAAAATAAACCTCGGCCCATGCATGTGTGGAGGCGTTGCCGACTTCTGTCGCCGGGGCATGCAGGTAGCCGCTGACGAAACGGCTTGCCAAGCCCAGAGATCGGCAAGCTTCGATAAACAGGGTGGCATAGTCTCGGCAAGAGCCGCTACCCAGATTTAGGGTTCGTAACGGCGACTGTACGCCTGCCTCTTCCCGCACTCTATATTGGAATTTACTATTGATGGCGTGATTGAGCGTCGACTGCAAACACAGCATGTTCGGATCGTCTACCCCAAGGCCGATTTCGCGCAACCAGCATAGCAATGCCGGTTGGTCCTGCTTAAAGATCGGTTGCTGGTAGTTTGCGAGATCCATTAATTCGCCTGGCTCATAGCTAAACGGGCTGATGGGCGCGCAACTACTGGCGATCATGTCGAGTGTGGGATCTCCATAATGTTGGATAACCACGTCGCTGGCGATTCGGAGTCTATTCGCCTGCTGCATAAAGTGAACTAACGCCAGGGAATTGTCGAAGACGTCTCTATACCAATCGATGGAGTATACCGGGCTGATTTCCAACTTCGACGTTTCAATGCGCACATCATGGCCTTCACGCGGACGAAGCAACAGACGGTGACGATTGAGAGTTACCGGAGTTGAAAATATATATTCCGTAACGTGTTGTATGCGTATCCTTTGCACGCATCATTCCTGAGCATTTGGCAGGCGCTCGACGCTGACGGACATAAGGGTCGAATACAGCGGTGGGCCGAACTGAGTAAATACGGCGACATCGGAAGCGTCGTGGCCATATGCAACGATAACTCTACCGCCGAGAGGTTCGTGCTGAGTAGGGTCGAACGTGTACCAACGCCCGCCGACATAGGCCTCGAACCAAGCATGGAAATCCATGGGTCTCAAACCATACAGATAACCCACGACCATACGTGCGGGGATGCATAATGCCCGGCACAAAGCTATCCCCAGATGCGCCAGGTCGCGGCAAACGCCTTCGCCGGCCAGATTGACTTCCACCGCCGAAAGCTGAAACCCGGCCGCATCCGGGTTGAAACGAATTTGCGCGCGCACCCAGCGATTGAGTGCGTCCACCTGATCGTAACCGGGCGTCAATCCAGTCACAATGTCCTGGGCCATGTCGATGAAGCGGTCGGATTCACAATAGCGCGAGGGTAAAAGATAGGTCATGACCGAATCCGGCAGCGTCTGCACCTCGTCAAACGGGGCGCCGGGCGCGGTGTCGATTTGTTCGGAAGTATGAATGTCCGCGTTGGTGTGTATAGACAGCACTCCCGGCTGAGCGATCACTCGCTGGCATAGATTACCGTAATTATCGACGTATTCCAGCACCTGGATAGTGGGCTTTATAGTATAGGACTCTCTGGCGATCCATTGACTCCAGCCGCTGCGCGGTCGCAGCATGAGAATAATTGGAGTGGGTATACCGACCTCGAAGCTGATTTCACAATTGGTGCGCAACCACATTATTCTTAATCCCGTAAAAAATCGATTGAAATAGCATTTTGCGTTAATGCCGCTCGCCATGATAAAGCAAATAAAATAAATATGTCCAGTGGCCCTAAAGACGATAAAGATTAGGCGCCGTGAATTAAAATGGATGAGAGCCTTTACGTCATATTTATTTAATGATGCTTCGGCGCTTCAACCGGGCAAGTACGCCTGAATGTACGCCTGAATGTTGTCGAGCCGTCAACGGCATGTTAAAATTTTTAATCCGTTACTGTCGCCTTTTGGCGATTTAATCCCGCCATTGAAGATTGATCGATACTCAATATTCTCGCCGGGATAGATCGCCCTAATATACCAACTGCGGGATATACACCATTCCCATAAACAGGGTTAGTTTAAATTATCATAACAAATTCAATCAAATGCTAGAGAGCGAGTATGCGGCAACGTGACTTCCCCGCACTAATCAATCATTTATTTGCTCTTAATTGCTTAGTAACGCTAGCCTCGTTATCCGCCATCATACCCGTTCCGGCCTGCGCGGTCGCGGTCGGTCATGCCGATCACTTGCAAGTCCAACCGTCTGACGACTTTCAGGGCGATTTGTTGCTTTTCCCCGATCTGACCGGCATTAGCAGCTTCGATCAACGCCCTAACCAGTTGGTGAACGCTAATCAGGGTTTACCTGAATTAAATGCTTTTTATACGGCCGATTACCGCCACTTCCGCTTTTTGGGCGAATGGCTGGTCAACACCCAAACGCATTACCTGGAACGGTTCCAGCTCGGGTGGCATCTAGGCGAATCCAGCCTTTGGCTGGGAAGATTCCATAATCCCATCGGTTACTGGAATATGCAATATCATCACGCCGCCTTTCTGCAATCCACGACCAGCCGGCCCGGCATCATGGCCTTTGAAACGCAGGGCGGCGTCTTGCCCAATCATTTAATCGGCTTTTTGTGGGAAGGCTTGCACGAATTGGGGGAGGGCGGCGTTTATTATACGCTAGGCGCCGGCGCCGGTCCGCAGATAGGCGCGCCCGCCGCGCCGCAGATACCCTATAGCCTGGCGCCTGTCAATCTGCTGAATCCCGGCGGAGCGCACCGTCCGGCCGCGACGTTTCGCGTCGGCTATCAACCGATCAGTTACGGCGTCAGCGAAATAGGCGTCTCCGGCGCTTATACCGATATTCCGGCCGTGGGATTGGCCATTACCGATATTAAACAATATGTCGCCACCACCTATGCTAACTGGCAATTCCAAAAATTCCGTTTTTTGAGCGAAATAGTCTATGCGCACAACCACATGGACAGTTTCCAAACCAGCCCAACCAACAGCCAGTTCGCCAGCGCTTACGGACAGCTGGAATGGGATTTCGATTCCGACTGGACGTTGATCGGCCGCGCCGAAGGCACGCTGGCCAAACATAACGATCCTTATCTGGCTTATTTTCCGAAGTTTGTCGAACAACGGCTGTTAGGAGGCTTACGCTATAAAATCAACAATAGCAACGCGTTAAAGGTTGAGCTCTCCCGCGACGAGACGAACAATAACCGCTATGAGCAAGTCATGTTTCAATGGAGCGCGGTATTTCCATGAAGCTGTTACGCCGCCTTTGCCTGTTTTGCCTGCTGATTTTCCTAAGTACGCAAGTTATTTGGGCTTTATCGCGGCGATCCTTGGTGCTGGCGACCAGCTCCTCCTCATCCGTGCCGGCGTTGACGGTGCAAGAAGCCAGAAAACTTTTTCTCGGCGTGCCGCTCGAGAAAGGCGGCGAACGGCCGGTGCCCTTGTTAAATATCAGCGATCCGTTAATTTTTGAAGTATTTTTGCAAAATGTGGCGTTTATGTCGGCCAATGTCTATGAAAATCAGACATTATCGGTGGTATTCCGCCTGGGGGGAAAACGGCCCGAAAGGTTTGACGACCTGAAAAATCTAATGGATACTCTGCAAAAAAAACCTGGAACAGTAACTTTTTTGTGGGAAGATCAAGTGCTCGCCAATCAAGGCGTCAAATCAGTAAACGTATTATGGCAAGGCTCCCCGGAATAAGGCGTTTTTTTCATAGTTTTAACGGCCGCATGATATTGGTGGTCGTCGGCGTTCATTTGCTGTTGATTCCGGTGTTGCTGTTTGGAATATACAGGGTCGTCAAACCTAGCCTGGAGGCGCAATTCGTAAATTTTGTCCGTTCCGACGCCCTGTTGTTTAGCGATCTGGTGGCCCCCAGGCTCAACCATCTGGAAGTCAATGAGTTGCAAGGCCTGCTCGGGGAGTTTCTGTTAAACGGCCGCTTGGTGTTCGCGGAGATCGTCACGGATCAAGGCAAGATTTTTGCCGACGTGGCTTTAAACGCCAAACAGCAGTTTCAGGAAGATTTCTTTTTCGGCGAACACGGCGACGGCATTTATTTTCTGGCCGTGCCCATTATCAACCCCGCCGACGGTAAGCAATCCATACTCCGGCTCGGTTACGACGAACAACACATTCGGCAGGAACTCGCTACTATCTATCAGCGTAGCGTTTATTTCGTAGCCATCTATATGGCTATGACTTTATTGGTCGTCTGGATATTCGGCCGGAAATTGGTACAGCCGCTCGAACGCCTGCGCGACGAAGCGGAACAGATCGCCGCCGGCAATCACGCCGGCAAATTTAATTCGGGAACCCAAATTTCAGAAGTGGCGGCGCTGGCCGAGCATCTGGAAAAAATGCGGCTGGCCTTATTATCGGCGCGCGACGCGGCGCTACAGGCTGCGGGCGCGAAAACGGAATTTTTAGCCAATATGAGCCATGAAATCCGTACGCCCATGAACGGCATCATCGGCATGATCGAACTGGCGCTACGCACGGAATTGACGCCTAGGCAACGCGAGTTTTTGAACCTGGCCAACGCTTCCGCGGAAGCGTTATTGCGCATCGTCAACGATATTCTGGATTTTTCCAAAATCGACGCCCGGAAACTCGAACTGGATAACACGCCTTTCAAATTACGGGAAAGCCTGGGCGATACCTTAAAACTGCTGTCGGGCTATTCCAACGAAAAAGGCCTGGAGCTGATACTGCGCGTCGACTCGATCACGCCCGACGACTTGGTCGGCGATGTCGGGCGCTTGAACCAGGTGATTATCAATTTGGTCGGCAACGCCATAAAGTTTACTCAGCACGGAGAAATTGTCCTGCAAGTTAATCTGGAGTCGCTCGACCAACAACATGTGCGTTTAAAGTTCGCCGTGCAGGATACCGGCATAGGCATTCCCGTTGAAAAGCAAAAATTGATTTTTGACGCCTTTGCGCAAATCGACGCTTCGTCTACCCGGAAATTCGGCGGCACCGGCTTGGGCTTAACCATATCATCGCAACTGGTGGAGCTGATGGGCGGGCGGTTATGGCTGGAAAGCGAGGAGAATAAGGGGAGTACTTTTTATTTTACGGCCCGCTTCGACCGGCATACGCAGCCGGTTTACCAAGTCCAAGCCGATAACGAAATCGACGTAAAAGGTCTCCAAGTTTTAATCATCGACGACAATGAAATCAATTTGAGAGTATTTTCCGAGATATTAAGCGATTGGGGCATGCGCCCAACCACCGTCAACAACGGCCAGGCCGCGTTAAATTTATTGCAAAGCAAGGTCGGCAAGGAGGATGGTTACTCCTTGATTTTGCTAGACGCCATGATGCCGTACATGGATGGTTTCATGGTCGCGAAAGCCATCCGGGAAGACGCCCGTTTTGAGCCCGTCACCATCATGATGCTTTCATCCGCCGACCGGCCGGACGACTTTCAGCGTTGCCGGGATTTAGGCATCAATCAATATGTCCGCAAACCGGTAAAACATTCCGAATTGTGGGACGCCATTCAATCCGCGTTGAAAAAAAATGGCGCCGAATCCGTCCGGACATCGCCTAAAATGCCGGTTACGCCTGTGCGCCAACTGAACATACTATTGGCTGAGGATAACACGGTCAATCAATTCATGGCGGTCGCGCTTCTCGAGGAGCGCGGGCATAAGGTGCGGGTAGCCAATAACGGCCGGGAAGTGCTCGAATTGCTGGCCGCCGATAATAGTTTCGATTTAATATTGATGGACGTGCAAATGCCTGTTATGGACGGTTTTCAGGCAGTGGAGGCGATACGCGCCATGGAAAGCAATACGCCGCCCCATCGCCTGCGGATTATCGCCATGACCGCGCACGCGTTAAAAGGCGACCGGGAGCGTTGTCTGGCGGCGGGTATGGACGATTATATTTCGAAACCGTTTCACGAACTTGAATTGTTGGCTAAGGTAGAGGGTTGGGACGCCATGGAAACCGCGCGGCCGGCGTTGGATTGGCAAGCCGCCCTGGAAAGAGTTTCCGGCAGGCAAAAAATGTTGTGTCAGCTGATGACGCTATTTCAGCAACAATCAGTGGATTTGCTGGCCGAGATCGATAGCGCCGTGCGCAGCCGGGATGCGGATACGCTGAAACTCTCCGCGCATACCTTGAAAAGTTCCGCGAACAGCATAGGCGCGTTTAAAGTCGCGGAAATAGCGCAGAAACTCGAAACGGAAGGCATGCAATCGGTTTTTGCCGATTCGAGCGCAAACTACGATTTGCTCCGGCAAGCCGTCACGCAGATCGAACCGGAAATACAACACTATTTAACCGAAAATATGACGTAGGCGGCGTATCAAACAATGGCGAACGCTATGAAAACAGCAAAACAGTCGGCTAAGGCGGCGATTTTAACGGTAGACGATAATCCGCTCAATCAAGTGGAGCTAGCCGGCCTGCTCGACGAAACCGGCTTTGCCGTTTTGCAGGCGGCTAGCGGCGAAGCGGCGTTGGAGCAGGCTGAAATCCACCGTCCGGATCTGATTTTGCTTGACGTGATGATGCCCGGCATGGACGGCTTCAGCACCTGCGAAAAACTTAAGTCGAATCCGGCGACCGGCGATATCCCGGTCTTGTTCATGACCGCCTTAACCGCTACCGCCGATAAGGTCAAAGGTTTTCAAGCCGGCGCGGTCGACTACATCACCAAGCCTTTTCAATACGATGAAGTCATCGCCAGGGTAAAAACCCATCTGACGCTGCAAAAATTGAAAGTGGAGCTGCGGGAGAAAGAGCAACGGCTGTCCAGAATTTTCGAAAATACCATGGACGCCATTTTAACCCTGGACGGCGCGGGGCAAATCAGCCTGTTCAACGCCGCCGCCGAGCAAATGTTCCGCTGCAAGGCCGCCGACTGTATCGGCGGCTCCGTCGACCGGTTTTTGTCGCCGGAGCTATACAAAACCCTGGCTAATTTTAAAAACGGCGTTCCCGCCCAACAAGCCATCTGGGTATCCGAAGGTTTGACCGCCAAACGGGCGGACGATGAAATCTTCCCGATTGAAGCGTCGCTGTCGCGCGTTGAAGCTACCGGGCAAGAGATTTATATACTCATTATCAGGGATATCAACGATAGAAAAATCCGTCAACAAGCCGAAGCCGAATGCACGGCTTTACGCAGTATCAACCTTTATCTGCAGGAAGAAGTTATCGCCAGCCGCGAAGGCGAAGCATTCGTCGGTTCGTCGCCGGCCTTGCATCAAGCCTGGGATTTGGTTAAACAGGTAGCGGAGACCGACGCCAACGTACTGGTGACCGGAGAAACCGGCACGGGCAAAGAACTGATAGCCAGGGCCATCCATAATCAGAGCAAGCGCAAGGATAAAACGCTGGTTAAGTTGAACTGCGCGGCGATACCCGAAAATCTGGCCGAAAGCGAATTGTTCGGCCATGAAAAAGGTTCGTTTACCGGCGCCATCGCCCGCAAACTGGGGCGGTTCGAATTGGCGAACGGCGGCACGTTATTCCTGGACGAGATCGGCGAATTGTCGCTCGATATTCAGGCTAAACTGCTGCGGGTATTGCAGGAAAGCGAATTCGAGCGAGTCGGCGGCACGCAGACTTTAAAATGCGACGTGCGCATCATCGCCGACACCCACCGGGATCTGGCGAAACTATCCCAGGAAGGCAAATTCCGCTCCGATTTATTCTACCGCTTGAACGTATTTCCCATACATTTGCCGCCGTTACGGGAGCGTAAGGAAGATATTCAGGCCCTGGCCATGCATTTCGTCAATCTATACGCGGCAAAATTCGGCAAAAAAATCCAAACCATACCGGATCGGATGCTGGCCGATCTGCAAAGCTATTACTGGCCGGGCAATATCCGCGAGCTGCAGCATATTATCGAACGCGCGGTCATACTCAGCAAAAGCAACCAATTGGCGGCCGTGGACTGCATCAATCCGATCGAATCCCCGTCCGCCGGGGCGGCGCCGGTGCTGACCCTGGACGAGGCGGAACGCAATCATATCCTCAAAACCCTGGAAATGACCTCCTGGCGCATCGCCGGCAATCAAGGCGCGGCCAAAATTCTCGGCGTGCCTTCGACCACTTTGCGATCGAGAATGGAAAGGCTGGGTATCTACAAACCGGGCTGATTTGCAGTCGTCTTACCGGAGATTTAAATTATGAAGTTAAGTTACGATAAAAAACCGATTCGCTTTATATTCACTTGCCTTTTAATGATTTGCAAGCAGCTTAAGGAGTGAAGTTTCTTTGATATTGATGTGGTAACATTTTCAATTATCACGGTTACAAAGTTAGGCTTTGCCCTGTTAAATAGGCGGCCGCCGAAACTAACCGGCGCCATCAACCAACAAAGGGCTTAAAATTCATATTGAATTCAGCGCGTTATTTTTAAATAAATAACCGGCGTCAAGATCGGCGTTTTTTTTAATTAGTTGTATAATCAGTCCATAAAAAACAATCAATTAAGTTAATTTAAGAACGGCATGCCTATCGCTACGGAAACCCCTTATCGCATTGAACCCTGTTTACTGGATAATCCGCCGCTCGAAATTGTTGATTTAATCGCTGAGTTGACGGCCTTAACAGAGCAACTAGGCGCGCGGCTACATATCCATGCCGCCGCGAGTTTGGCCGATCTCATTTTTATGATGAACTGCTATTACTCGAACCTGATCGAAGGCCACAATACCAAACCGCGTGACATTGAGCGAGCGTTGGCGAATGAGTTTGACAACGATCGATCAAGACGGAATTTGCAAATCGAAGCTAGAGCGCATATCCGAGTACAAAGGCTAATTGACGATTTGCATGCGAAAAACGCATTGCCTGAACCGGCTTCGGTCGATTTTTTGCAATGGCTTCACGCGGAATTTTACAAGGATGCAACCGATGAAATGCTTTGGATCGATAATGGCCGGCAAACCTTTAAAATGGCGCCAGGTATTTTCCGGTCGCTAAAAGAACATGATGTCGCCGTAGGCAGGCATTGACCACCGGGTGGCGAATTTGTCGCGGATTTCATGCGGTATTTTGAGCAAGGCAAGGCGATCTGGACGGTCGCGGCAATCTGTCGCAAAAAGCGCTGATAGATTATGTTCGCTGGTTCCTTCGCGTGTGTGTCGATCAGGTTAAATTCATGGTCGAGCTGTTTGAATTCGAACAGTTAGCCGGCCGATTAAAGTCCTATACGGAAATGCAAGGCCTGCGGCCGGAAGAGTTTTTGATTCTGCATAGGAACTCTTGCAAGGCGAAATGCCCCGTGGCGAAGCTGAGCGGGTTACCGGTGTGAAGGTGCGAAGCGCCAGGACGGTATTGGCTGATTTGATTCAAGACGGCCTCGTCGAGTCCCAAACACCAAAAGGCGCCGTCTCGTTGCGCTTTAACAGTCGATCCATCGATATACTATTTCCTAGGTTGTTTTCCGAAAGCTGAGTTATCAAGGCTGGCGTCTATCGGATGCGCGCATCGTAAACTTTACGAGATTGTTTGTTGCTTATAAAAAAATACCGATCGGTAATATTTTTTGTTATAGTGATAACGAATCACATAAAATTACCGAGCGGGTATAAATTAAACAGGGGTAGGTCATGGCGTCTGAAAAACTACCGATCGGTAATATAACCTCGGCGCAAGAGGTGGGTCGAATCGTTGCCAGCCATCGCAAAGCACTATCCCTCACCCAAGCCGAACTGGCCGGATTGGCGCGGACTGGTACACGCTTTATTAGCGATTTGGAAAACGGCAAGGGTACGGTGCAATTCGATAAGGTCATGCATATCCTGAATTTACTGGGATTGGATATCGTCATCGTGGATAGGCGGCCATGAAACGATTATCTGTCTATGCGGGCGAGCAGTTGGTCGGCTATCTGCATGAAGGCGATAGCAACGGCCTAGCCTTTATTTATACGCGGGACTGGTTGGCGCAGCCAAACGCTATGCAACTATCTCCGGAAATGCCGCTTAGCGAACAATTATTTCGCGGTGAAGCCGTCAGCGCCTTTTTTGAAAATTTATTGCCTGAAGGCTATGTCCTGGATTTTATCAGTAAAGCCGCACAGATTTCCGCTGGAAATATATTCGGCTTGTTGGAGCGTTTTGGCGGTGATACGGCGGGGGCGTTATCGATATTACCCGAAGGATTTATACCGAGTCATGAACCGCATTATTTACCGGTAACGCCGGAATCAATCAGACAATGGTTTGAACGCTTCAGAGGCATTCCGTTGGATATTTCCGGTGAGCAGCCTCGCATGTCGCTATCAGGCGCCCAGGACAAGATGGCTGTTTTTATCGATGAACACGGTAAAGTTTCGCTACCTCTGGGCGCAGCCCCTTCCAGCCACATCATCAAACCCTCAATACCTCATCGCCAGGATATTCCAAATACAGCCGTCAATGAAGCAATGATAATGACCTTGGCTGAACGAATTGGTATGAATACCGCCAAGCTTCGCTATTCGCCGGAATTGAACGCCGTCGTCATAACACGATATGATCGGGTAACGGACAAAAATGGCCGGCTCAAAAGATTACATCAAAACGATATTTGCCAAATATTGGGTATTCCATCCGGCAAAAAATACGAGGCGGAAGGCGGGCCTTCGTTAAAAACCTGTTTTGAAGCTGTTTTGGCGCGTAGCGCCCAACCGGCTTTGGATAAAAAGCGTCTGATCGAATGGGTAATATTCAACGTACTGACAAGCAATATGGATGGCCATGCTAAAAACCTGTCGCTGATAACCAATGGCGCTTGTACTCAATTGGCGCCATTTTACGATCTGGTTTGTACGGCGGTTTATCCTAATTTGAGCCGGAAATTAGCCTTTAAAATCGGCGGTGAAAACCGGCCACAATGGCTAATGACTCACCATTGGGAGCGCTTCGCCGAGGATATAGCCGTTAAACCGAAATTTGTCGGCACATTGATGGATGACATGATCCAAGATATCGAATTGGCGTTGCCGGAAGTCGCCACGGAACTTGGCGTGCTAATCTCTAAACCGGAAGAGCAACAAATGATTGATAAGGTATCGGATATGATTTATGCAACAGTCAATCGGGTGAAATATAGGCGTATCAATAATTGATTATTGAATTTCATTCAATAAACGTTGAATGACGCTTCTAAAAAAATATAGGCATGCTGCAGCATATTATCGAACGCGCGGTCATACTCTGCAAAATCAACCAATTGGCGGCCGTGGACTGCGTCAATCCTATCGAATCCCCGTCAGCCGGGGCGGCGGAGGTGCTGACGCTGGACGAAGCGGAACGCAATCACATCCTCAAAACCCTGGAAATGATCTCCTGGCGCATCGCCGGCAATCAAGACGCGGCCAAAATCCTCGGCGTGCCTTCGACCACCTTGCGATCTAGAATGGAAAGATTAGGTATTTACAAACCTGGCTGATTTGCAGTCGTCTTACCGGAGATTTAAATTATGAAGTTAAGTTACGATAAAAAAACCGATCCATCGGTTGATTCAGATGAAGTTGCCGAAGGCGTGGTATTGGATTTTGATAGCAATGGAGTCTTGGTGGGCATTGACATACAAAACGCCAGCCAGAAAACAGACGTGGCTATTTTTGCCCATCCCCTCGAAAAGGTAAAAATTAGCAAACACTTATAGATCATCTATTGATGGCGATGGATTACCTATGGTGTTATCCCTACCGATTGCCAGAGAAATTCATAGGAAACCGGTGCGCGGTGTTGAGCTTTGGCTTGCTGTGCTTCGCCGTGTTCGTAGGTATGCAGCAAGAATTTCACCTGTTCCAATCCTTCCGGCGTTTGAATCGCCTTGCGCGGTGTTCTATCGCCCAATATCGATAATGGCTTGTCAGCCCAGTCAGCATAAAGCTGCCTAATACTCTTCTCGATGATCTCGGTCAGCATCTCGGGCGGTAGTGTCTCTTGAGCCGGTGTTTCATTGGTCTCATTGGGCTGCAAATTAGCGAGCATCCCCTTAGGATCGGAGATTTCCCGGCTGATAAAGACGATGGCTGTGCCTGCAACTGCTTCGAACCAAGGTCGGCCTTCGTCCGCATACTGTTGAGTGCGATAAGATACTTTGACTCGATCCCTACGTTTGCCAGCATCTATGCTGAGGTATCTGCGTATCAGACCATCCTCACCTTCAAAAAGGCGGTTCCAGCCCTCCTCGCGGCTGCCTTCAATATCCGCTTCTCCGGACAAGGCCTGATCCAGAGCGGCCCAGTTCTGAACCTGGTAATGATCGGTGACGAACAACAGCGGTTCTCCTGTCAGATGATCAACCAATTGCGGCATTTTAAAGGCGTTTGCAAATAACTGGAGCCAATGAAATGGAATGATGACGCTGGTGATTTCTTTGGCGAGAGGCGAATCAGGCTCGACGCTTTCCAGTTCATTCCGGAGTTCTTCTAACAAGTCCCAGCTTCGATTGCGGGGGAAGGCGTACACAGCTCCAGACAGTTCGAAATGATTTTCAACTGGCAGGATGCGTGCTGCCATGAGGTCGTATGGGTTAGCTTGCTGTGATCCAGATTTTTCGATGATGACGAAAGGCGGGTTTTCAGGCAACATAACGTTCCTTAGTGTCATGCGTTCGCCCGGTATCACTGCGACGACTTCGTAAAGACTGAGCGGCATGGTCGCCAGCAACTCAATCCACTGCCGCTGTTCTGCTGAAAAGAGCGGGCCACCCCGGTCGAGTAGCAAGTCTGCAACACGATGGTCTTGCCCCTTGATAGTCATAACCCCATCCGCCAGGAACCATTCCATGGCATTGATCATAATGCCTTCATAGCAATCGCCGGGCAAATCCTGGAGCATTGCACATTCATAGTCGTCGAGCCCGACGAAAAACCCTTCATGGAGCGCTTCACGCGCTATTTGGCCATATTTCGTGAAGAGCCACTGTATCGCTTTAGGTACCGCTTCGGAGCGGTCGCTGGCCATCTGGGCTTCCTCGGCTTTTAGGCAGCATTGCTTATATTTTTTGCCACTGCCACAAGGACAGGGATCGTTACGCCCTAGCTTTTTCATACATTTAATACGCTCATAAAGGGACTAATTCCAGCAACTGCGCTTCAAATTCCATGTAAGTTATACCGCATGTTCCCGCAACCATTCTCTGAGCGCATCATTCATACGGGCCTGCCAATCATTACCAGTCGCTCGGAAAGCCGAAATAATATCGGCATCATATTCAATCGTGGTGCTGATTTTATTATGTTGCTCGATTAGTTGAGGAAATAATTCCACAGCCGTTTTTGCGCCCTTAAACATGGCGGAAGTCCATTCGGGATTTTCATCATCGATCAATTCAGGGTTTGGTTTGTTGTTCATAACCGCGTACCTCTCTTTGGTTGGCTTTTCTCATGCTAATAATTTTCATTACATCACCACGAACCGTGAATGCCAACGAAAATAGCCGTTTACTAATATAACCTAAAGCGATATAACGCGTTTCACCATAATCTTTTCGTGTATCCGTCCAGATGAAAGCGGTTGTTAAATCAAAATCAGCGGCCAGTTCAAAGCTAATGCCACGTTCACGGATATTTTTATCGTTTTTATCAGGATCAAATTCAATTTTCATTCTGATCGGTTTGTTTCAAAGATTTACAATCCAGTCGCCAACCAAGCAAATGGAAGCACTTTCATAGACGAATTAATTATAAATGGCAATTATTCCAGTGTCGGCGACACCACCGGCGATCACGAACTAATCAGCATCAACAGCGGTTGGACAATTGAGCAGAATTTTATTTTCAATGGTACGGATACCATTTTTCAAGCTCAAATGTCGCCCTATTCAACTTCAAACCAGATCGATCTTCAGTTCCAACTTTTTGGAAGTAGCGTTTCCAATGTTCCCGAACCCAGCCGGATTTGGCTTATGATTAGCGGTTTGGGATTTTTGGCGTCCAAAACGCTCCGGAAAATAAAAGTCAAAGGCGCCAACACCGTGGCGAAGCTGAACGGGTTACCGGTTTAAAGGAGCGAAGCGCCAGGACGTTATTGGCCGATTTGATTCAAGACGGCCTCGTCGAATCCCAAACACCAAAAGGCGCCGTCTCGCTGCGCTTTAACAGTCAATCCATCGATATACTATTCCCTAGGTTGTTTTCCGAAAGCTGACCCTTTGCTTTTTCTAGTGCGCCTAAATTTACGCCTCGTTTTACGCCTAATTTTGTAGTATCGTTACGATTGCAAAATCCCCGCGGGATTGCATTTTCAAAGCTGACCATAGCAAACCTGCATGGATCTCTAATAAGTTTAAGTATAACTCTATTGCGCGTTTGAACTTCTTTTATAAGCCTTATGAGGCCACTATGAATACTGATATTGTTGACCGACCAAATTCACGCTCCCTGGAAATTATATTCAAGGAGCATCTTGATAACACAATTGAGTGCGGCAAGGCTCTTAGCGAGCTCTTCTTGAATCTTGAGGAGCCCGATCAACTTATATCGAAAGTTAAACAGCTGGAAGAAAAGGGAGATAGG
>JBEKBU010000084.1:0-14685 GCA_050015235.1 Methylomonas sp.
CTCTGCTCACGAAGTAGTGGCTTTTTGTGTAAATCGCGAATACATGCCGGAGAACGCCTTTTTTCGAAACTTGCCTATAGTAGCTTTTGAAGAAGTCGAATCCATTTTCCCACCGGCCAGTTATTGTTTTTTTGCCCCTATGTCGCCAAAAAACATGAATCGTGACCGCGAAGCAATTTTTCTGGCCATAAAGGAAAAAGGATACGATTGCATCAGCTATATTAGTAGCAAAGCAACAGTCTTTGATAATAAAATCGGTGAAAACTGCTTTATTTTGGAAGATAACACCATTCAACCATTTACCAGTATTGGAAATAATGTTGTATTGTGGAGTGGTAATCATATAGGTCATCACGGCATCATTCATGATTATGTAACGTTCACATCTCATGTTGTCATGTCAGGACACTGTGAAATTGGCGCCTATAGTTTTTTCGGGGTAAACTCAACGTTGCGAGATGGGTTACGGATTGCAGAAGGTAGCTTTATCGCCATGGCTTCGGCTATTATCAAAGACACGGAAGCCTGGAGCGTATACAAAGGAAACCCAGCAACAAAATTAAATATGCCTAGCACAAAGGTTAAGTTTTAAAATCAGCACCTTTTTCACAAATGGATAACCACCTGCTACTAAGTAATACGGGAGCTTTATTCCTATGACATGGAAAAAATTAGGGAACATCATTTGTCTTCCACCCGATATCACTCGATCTACAACCCACATGCAAGGCCCTGTGGCCATTAAGATAAGCGATAGAATACGTATATTTTTCGCCGCAAGGAATTCGGACGGAAAAAGCTTTCCTGGTTACGTTGATGTTGATGTTAACGACCCAACCAAAGTACTTCAACTTGAAGAATCTCCTATAATGCCTTTTGGCCCACCGGGAACTTTCGATGATGAAGGCATCATGCCCGCATGTGCGCTTCAGGTTAATCATGAGCTTTGGATGTACTACAGTGGGTGGAATCGCCGAATGACCATTCCGTATCATAACACTACAGGACTTGCTCGAAGCGCAACCGATGGCAAAACCTTTGAAAGAGTTTTTGATGGGCCAATTCTTGATCGGACTCCAAATGAACCCTATATGGCTGTCACTCCATGGGTTCTTAAATCGACTGATATATGGGAAATGTGGTATGTTTCCGGCTTATCTTGGATTGAAATCGGTGGCCG
Source organism: Methylomonas sp. (assembly GCA_050015235.1). GTDB lineage: Bacteria > Pseudomonadota > Gammaproteobacteria > Methylococcales > Methylomonadaceae > Methylomonas. The sequence goes on from JBEKBU010000084.1 coordinate 1,181, forward strand.
ACAAGAACCAATTTACGGTATTAAATACGCCACATCTATTGACGGCATAAAGTGGAACCGATCTGGTGATTTAATTATCCCTATGAGGCATGCAAATGAAGCCATAGCCCGCCCTACAGTTTTCAAAAGCGATGGCAAATATCACATGTGGTATTCGTATCGCGATTCAGTTGACTTTCGTGACGGCGCAGGTAGCTACCAAATTGGATATTCTTATTCAAACGAAGGAAAAGAATGGCGTCGCGCGGATCATCTTTCAGGCATCGGCTTATCAAAAAGTGGTTGGGACTCTACCATGCAATGCTACCCTTATCTTCTTGATGTAGATGGTGTTTTATATATGTTCTATAACGGCAACAGTTTTGGACAAACTGGTATAGGATGCGCGGTTTGGGAAGGGTCATTACCAAATTTATGATCTAGTCGAACCAGCTTAAAAATTTACCACAAACTTTGCAACGCTTATTAGCATATAATTTTACTCAATGAATTGGCGGCATTAGCCCGCCAAAACACTTGAATCACAAATTAATTTACCTTGAAACGTAATTATGGCATCAATAAATAATCAACAAGAAACATCATTTCAAATTGAAACAACTGCCTCAGATGATCAAATTAAATCTAGACACTTGATTCTTGAGTTATTTGAAAACAGCCCACTTTCAACAGAAGAAAAATTATTTAATATTGGTATGTATACCAGAAGCTCGGTGCTGGTTAAATTTCTGGTATTGAATGAAATCTATCAACGCATCAAGGACATTCCTGGTCAATTACTTGAATTTGGAACTTGGTGGGGGCAAAATTTAATCTTACTTGAAAACCTTAGAGCGATTCATGAGTCTTTCAATAAACAAAGAGTAATTGTTGGTTTTGATACTTTTAATGGCTATACCGCACTCAGTGATAAAGATAAAAAAAGCGATGTTTGGAAAGAAAACTCTTACAACACTGGCATAAATTACGTCACTTATCTAAAGGAATTGTTGGCCGCCCATGAAGGCAGTAATGCATTAGGTCATATTTCAGGTTGTCATAGATTAATTGTTGGAGACGTAGAAAAAACCGCCCCTCAATACTTCATTGATCACCCTGAAACTATTGTTGCATTTGCATATTTCGATATGGCGCTTTATAAACCTACCCGAATCGCACTGGAAGCCATCAAACCTCATCTTATTTCTGGCAGCATCCTTCTACTTGATGAGCTGACTTGGTCTGAGTCACCAGGCGAAGCCATTGCATTCAAAGAAGTTTTTAATAGAGATGAAGTGAAAATTGAAAAATGCGCGCTATATCCCTCAAAGGCAATTGTAACCATCCGTTAGAAGCATAATTCTGGTTAGCTGACGCGAGTGTCTTTAACACAAAAATCTCTGTCAGCCGTTCTTTGGAGCGGCGTTGATATTTTCCTAAGACAAGGACTTCAGTTTTTCCTTTCCATCATACTTGCACGCTTACTTACCCCAGAAGATTTTGGCTTGATCGCCATTATGACGCTTTTCACAGGAGTCGGCGGCATCTTTATTGAGAGCGGCTTTTGTCAGGCTCTGGTACAACGCCAGGACATCACGCCGGCAGACGAATCCACTGTCTTTTATTTCAATCTTGCGGCAGGCTTGATAGTTGCGCTGGGCCTATGTGCAGCCTCTCCCTGGATTGCGGCCTATTTCGACAAACCAATCTTGCAGGCGCTCACCTATATAATGGCCTTGAATCTTTTTGTCGGCGCATTCGGCTCCATTCATTCAACCTTGATGACCAAGCGCCTGGACTTCAAAACACCCATGAAAATTGGTGTTGTCTCTTCGCTTGTTTCAGGCATATTGGCAGTCGTTTTGGCTTGGCGAGGCTTTGCCGTCTGGAGTCTGGCCCTACAATCTTTAGCCTCGACAGTCATAACTGTCATCCTGCTTTGGTATTGGAATTCATGGCGACCAAGCTGGATATTCAGCTTCGCTTCATTACGCTCATTATTCGGTTTCGGCAGTTTTTTGCTTTTATCGGGCTTGCTGGACACGCTATTAAATCGCCTACTGCTCGCTTTTATAGGTAAACTGTTTTCCGCCAGCGAGCTAGGCTTTTATACCCGCGCCTTTGGCACTCAACAATTACCCTCCGGTCTGCTGACGACAATACTGCATCGTGTCACTTTACCGGTCTTTTCAGCCGCCTCCGCGGATAAAGCCATGTTGGCGCGCGGCGTACAAAAAGCTTTAATTTCCATTATGATCATCAATATTCCAGCCATGCTGGGTTTGGCGGTTGTAGCCGAACCGTTGGTGATCACTTTGTTTGGCGATAAATGGCTCCCCAGCGCGCCCATTTTAAAAGTACTGTGTATTTATGGCGTTCTGTGGCCTCTCCATGTGATCAATCTCAACGTCTTGATGGCTCAAGGACATTCAAACTTATTTTTTCGTATCGAGATCATCAAAACAGTCATCGCCGTCAGCACTATCCTTGCCGCTAGTCCATACGGGTTAATGGCGGTGGTTTGGAGTCAAGTTCTGGTTTCACTCATCGGTTTTTTTGTTAATGCATATTATACCGGCGTCTTTATCCGCTATCCGGCTTGGCGCCAAATACTAGATATAAGCCCTTACCTCGTTGTGGCTAGCTTCATGGCCATTGTAATCATGCAAATTGACGCCTACACATCGATCTTAGCCCCAATAAAGTTGCTGCTAATGACAGTCAGCGGGGCTTTATTTTACTGGCTAACCTGTCGATTGTTAAAGCTGTCGGCCTTTGAAATGTGTACTGAATTAGTCATGAGCTTGATCGGTTCCCGGTTTAATTTTGCGATCCCCTATGCCAAAATTCTGATTATTATTGGCTTGGCGATTACCACGCTGATACTATGGCCCACGGCATATATGTTACTTAAAGACTTTTGGCCAAAATTAACTGAGATAACTTTCTCCTTTTATCAAAAATCGGAATTTTCCAACGCAATCGTTAATTGATTGTTCAGCGTTTTATGCTACTGCCAAATTAAACTTACGGTGATTTTATGTATCCAGAATTAAGTGCTTATAAAACCAATGGATTTTATATCGCTAAAGGGCTACTCGATAGCAAATTAGTCGCTCAAACCTTAAACTCTTTTAACAAAACTTTAACCGATCAGCTAACGGTATTATCCCGGCCCGAGACCGTAAACGACACTTTTCAGGGCTTGAAAAAGTTGCATCAACTCGATATTGATCGCTATATAAAAGTGGTGGGGGCTCTGTGGCGTAAAGAAGCGGTATACCGTTTGCTGCATCACGCCGACATCACGAATTTTATAATTGATACATTTGGCTGGCAGGAGTTATTTGTGCCTGGCGGTCAAGTGGTTCACATCATGGCGCATGAACTTAAAATACCCAATGGATACTTTGGACTTGTGCCTCACCAGGATTTCCCTTCCGTACAAGGCAGTCTTGATGGCGTCGTGGTTTGGTTGCCTTTGGTCTCGGTAGACAAAGACAACTTTCCGCTTGAAGTGATACCGGGCAGCCACCGCTTAGGATTAGGGCCAATGTCACGTAAAGGCAATTCCACTTGGGAAGTGGATAGTCAATGGTATGACGAAAATCAATTTATGCCGGTCGAAGTTGAAGTGGGGGATGTGGTATTTATGTCCATGTTTACTCTGCACCGCAGCTCTATCAATGGCGCCGATGGGCGTTATCGAATTGCTGTCTCCACACGCTTCGACAATGCTGACGAACCGACTTTTATCGACCGCGCCTACCCATCCGCCTACGTTCGCTCCGTTCACAGGGAGCAGTATGTCGAGGGATTTCCAACACCGGAATTAGTTGCCCGGATTTTTAGTTAACATCAGAAAACCAGCACTAATGAATAAATCAAATCTCCAGCACGAGATTGCCGACTCCGCGGTATTTAGTGTTCAACCTATTGTTAGCGTGTGGATGGTCACTTACAACCATGGCTCATATCTAGCTCAATCTATTGAAGGCGTCATTGCTCAAAAGACAGATTTTCCAATTGAATTGATTATTGGCGAAGATTGTTCTACAGACAATACTAGGGAAATTGCTTTGGATTACCAAAAACGCTTTCCTCATATTATACGTGTAATTTATTCGGATTATAACGTTGGTGGTTTTGATAATGGCCAAAGAGTCAGACAAGCTTGCCGGGGCGAATACATTGCTTTCTGCGAAGGCGATGACTATTGGATTGATCCATATAAACTGCAAAAACAAGTAGCTATCCTATCTAAATTTAACAATATAGATATCTGCATCCATAGTTGTTATAGCAAATCCGCACAAACAGGTCAGGAAATACTTGCGGGTGTCCGTTCATCATCCGATTGCATTTTATCCTTATCGGAAATAATTACCGATGAAATAGTTTATGTTCCTTCCGCTAGCATGATTATTCGCCGAAATGCTCTAATTCAAATAGCGAATTGGATGAGTGAAAACCTACCGCCATGTGGCGATTATTTTATACAGGTTTTTGCATCCAAACGTGGAGGCGCATATTATTTAAATAAACCCATGAGCATTTATAGAATAAATACTCCTGGTTCTTGGACTCAGTCCTTAAATACAAACTTTGATTTGCTATTGGAAATGGATATACAGTTTTTTTATGCTATCAAAAAGATGGAATGCTTAATTCCTGGCCAAGAAGAAGCATTTAAACATAAATATATTTATTATTATTCACGTTTTATCAATTACAAAAAACAAAATTTGGCAAAAATGGAAAAAATGATACCGCCACTAGTGGAGCATTTATATGGGCAAAGCAATATTAATAGTCAAGACAACATCGGCACACATTTAAACTGGGCATGGTTTTCCAAATTTGCCTACGAATGCGCAAAAGCTATTACAACTAAAGAACAGAACACTAATACTAGCGTTTACTGGCAATTTTTAAGAGTTTCAAAAACATTTCTTATTTACCTAGAATCGATTATGGAATCGTTATTTACACAATATACCAATACATCTAAATATGAAAAAACCATCGCAAAATGGAAGGCGGAAGGGCAATTTCAATTTCTAAAAGCCCGCTGTATACAGCTGATAAATTTAATCAAAAAAAACCTTAACTACTAGGGTAGCGGCAGCCGTTAGCGCGCCAGCCGGCCGAATGGGCGCATTCCGCCGGCGCGCAGCAGATAGTCCCGAACGCCTCGGTGTTGAGAACGAAATCGGAGCCGTTCGGAATCGGATTAGACGGCGCCCGATACGGACGATAGAGCGATGGAGGCAAATACCGCCGCGCGTAGGGATTGAGTGAATATGCTTACGCCAGGCCGAATTTGAATTCGCCGCGGCTTATGGGTAATCAGGAAAAAATTGTGTTAATATTTTGATTGTATTTGCGAATACTAAGAGAATGTTTATGTCCGCCGTGCTAACCAAAACCCATCACACCGCCGAAGAGTATTTAAAGCTGGAGCGTAGCGCGGCTTGTAAAAGCGAATTTCATGACAGTCAAATTTATGCGATGACCGGCGCCAGCCGGAAGCATAACTTGGTTGCCGGCAATATCCACCGGGAACTAAGCCTGCAACTTAAAAACCGCCCCTGTGAAGCTTACATCAACGATATGCGCGTCAAGGCGGTCGAAGCGCACAGCTACCATTATCCGGACATCGCCGTAGTATGCGGTACGCCGCAATTTGAAGATGCGCAAATGGATACCTTACTCAATCCGACCGTGTTGATTGAAGTGTTGTCGCCTTCTACCGAAGCTTACGATCGGGGCGGCAAGTTCGCGCTTTATCGTAAAATCGAGAGTTTGCGCGAATATCTTCTGGTCGCTCAAGATCAGCCCAGCATCGAACGCTATGTGCGGCAGGGCGACGTCTGGATATTGACGGAAGCGTTAGGAGTTGAGGCTTCCATAGTGATGGAAAGCATAGATTGCCTACTCAGCTTGCGCGAGGTTTATAATAAAGTTCTTGAAATAATTGAACCCGAGCCGAAGGGATCGACTTTACAACATAATTCCGGGTTAATTTGATTGGATACTTAAGAAATTCGCTAAAATAGCCGGCTATGATGATTAGCTATCCCGAAAATGGAGATTGCCTGTGCAGCTCTCCGGCCAAATCTACAGCCAGTGCAGCGCACCCTATCATAGCGGCTCGGTTCGGAAGCCATAATGCGTTTACGATTTACCGCCTACGCGCAACGTAATGCCGAGTATTTGTTAGCAAGCTGGGATGCCAATAAATGGCCCGCGTCCATCGATTTCTCCAAGGAATCCGCATATTGGCAAAAATTGCAGATCAGTAACATCAAGAAAGGCAATGTCCAGGATGGCGTCGTTAAAGCCGCCGGAAAAGCCGGGCTGACTGGAAGGGACCAGGGGGAGAAGTTTAAACGTTGCTGTGGGTGCTGAGCGAGTGTTTGGCTTATCTTGCAAGACAACCTAGGCGCCGTTAAATTAATGGAGCATGCCCCCAATAGCTTGCCGATAGCTGAGCGCCTGGCAGAGGATTGACCGGCATTGAGGCCGGGCGAAAGCCACACGGATGCATACACAGCGTCCTCTGCTAGGCGCTCCAGCGTCAAAAGCCGAATAGCTGACGCTAGCTTGGAATTCGTTGAATAGTTACAAAAAATCTAAGTTAAATCTATTTGGCAAAAGGCAAGACCCGGCGCCTATTTTTTCGGCGCCTGTTTTTTTCTGTTGGTATCGGAATTTTAGATCGGTGTAAAATTTATTTAAGGCGAGTAATTACCGAATTTTTTAAAAAAATCACAAATAATATTTCTAAGGAGTTAAAAAGTGAGTAAAGATAATCAAGTTAAGGGCTATATAGAAGGACCATTCGAGAGTTCGAAATTCTCAGGCGCTCGCGCGAGCTACCGGAACTCCCTAGAAGTCATAAAATCATTAGATTATGAATTTGATGATTATATTCAGCATTTCCCATGTTTCACCGGCCATCTTACACTTGCTCGATATCTTTCATTTTATGAATTTTACAAAAAAACTTTGGGTGTCGCCGGCCATATTGCCGAGGTAGGAGTTTATAAAGGAGCTGTCAGCCTTTTCTTTGCAAAATTGGTAAAAATATATGAGGCTAATTCTTTGACTCAAGTTCATGGCTTTGACTGGTTCAAAGGAAACTTGCCAGGGCCAAATGATTTAAATATGCCAGAGGGTGGATACTCGGAGAGCTACGAAAGGGTTGCAAAATTAACTGAAGCTCAAGGGTTAGATAATATTTTTAAGTTGCATAATTTAGATGTTGTCGCCGAGATTAATCCATTTCTTGAAAAATGGAAACACATGCAATTCAAAATTGTTTTTTTGGATTGTGGGGCATACGAAGTAGTACGAACAGCCTTACCGGCTTTATGGGAAAGGTTGACTCCGGGTGGAATATTGATTTTAGATCAGTACAACTTCGATGTTGCTCCCGGAGAAACCTTGGCTGTACGGGAGTTGTTGCCAAATGCCAAGGTTAGAACTTTGGAAAATGGATGGATGCCTACGGCGTATATAGAAAAAGGTTAACAAACTTTATTTGACCGAATTTGAATGGAAAATAAAATTATTTGGCGTAATAGCTACAAAACCGGCAATAAAACTATTGACGAGCAACACGAAAAGCTGTTTGAACTTGCTAATTTAGTTGCCGACCCGGCCAACGACCCACAAAAAACGCATCATAATCTACTTGCGCTAAAGCACTATGTAAAAGAGCATTTTGACGACGAAGAAAAAATAATGAAGCAGTGCGATTTCGAGGATTATTCGGAACATGCCGCCGAGCATGCCGACTTGCTTATACAGCTGGATGATATTGGCGCCGATATCATCACCAACGAACTTGGCGTCGATGAAATTATGAGTCGCATGCAAAGCTGGTTATTCGGTCATTTTTTTAAAAAAGACATGCGGTTGATTGAATATTTGCAAAATACGTCGCCGCCACTCGCAACGCTGGATTAATTCAAGTAATTGATGTAATAATGGCCTACCGTTTGAACATTAGTTTATCGATCTGTCTCCTAATCTAGTTAGCCGCCATTTTGTCAGCCCGCATGAATCCGCTCACAATCGATCCGCCCAGAATCCGCAGTTTTATTAGGCGCCAGGGTAGAACGACCGCCGGTCAAAAACTGGCGCTGGAAAGCTATTGGCGCAAGTATTGCCTGCCGCCGCAACAATACGTGGACTTTGCCGAGGTTTTCGGGCGTCAAGCGCCATTGATAGTTGAAATCGGTTTCGGCAATGGCGATAGTCTAGCGGATATGGCCGCCGCCAATCCTGATTTCAATTATCTGGGTTTGGAAGTGCATAAGCCCGGCGTAGGCCATTTAATGCTGATGCTCGAGCAGCGCGGCATTCACAATGTGCGGATTTACAACCATGACGCCTTCGAGATTTTAGAGCAGCGCATTCCCGATCACAGCCTTGCGGGCGTACTGTTGTTTTTTCCCGATCCCTGGCAGAAACGCCGCCATCATAAACGCCGTATAGTGCGGCCCGAATTTGTGGCGTTGCTTGATAAAAAGCTGGCGGCCGGCGGCTATTTTCATGCGGCTACCGATTGGCGGCATTATGCTCAGGACATGCTGAAAATTTTGTCGGCCGGGCCGGGTTTGCGCAACGCCAGCCCCAGTCAGGATTTTTGTCCGCGCCCTGATTATCGGCCGTTAACCAAATTCGAACGCCGCGGAATGGCCTTGGGTCATGGGGTTTGGGATTTGATGTTCAGGAAAGTTTGATTTTGCGTTCCATAGACTGCGACGCCGGTTTACGGGCAGTACGCAATCCTCCGCTATGAGTTAAAAGCGAGCATGCAAGGCTTACGTCAACTTGTTTCGCAAACGGCCGTTTACGGTCTTAGCAGCATAGTCGGCCGTTTTCTTAATTATTTGCTGGTGCCTTTGTATACGTATACTTTCTCGGCCGGAGAGTATGGCGTTGTATCGGAGTTTTATGCTTATGCGGGTTTTTTTGCCGTTCTGCTTGTATTCGGCTTGGAAACCGGCTATTTCCGTTTTCGGCAGCGCCGGCAAGGCGCCGAGCAGGATGTGTATGCCGGCGCTTTAGGATTTTTAACCGTCTTTAATCTGGCTTTTTTTATAAGCGTGTATATTTGGCGGCAGCCGCTGGCCGCATGGGCGCGCTACCCTCAACATCCGGAATATCTGCTCTATTTTGCCGGCATAATGGCGCTTGACGCGATTACCGCTTTACCGTTTGCAAAATTGCGCGCCGAGAACCGGGCTTGGCGGTTTGCCGGCATTAAAATGACTGAAATCGTTTTCAACATTGCGATCAATGTTTTTTTTCTGGTCGGCTGTCCGAGACTGGTTGCTTTGTGGCCGGACGCCGCGTTGTCCGGCTATTATGATCCTAAACTTGGCGTCGCCTATATATTTCTGGCCAATCTTGCGGCGAGTTTTATTAAATTTTTGCTGTTGATCCCCCAATTTATCAACGTGCGCTTTAGTCTGGACGCGCGTATTATGTTGCCGATGCTGCGTTATTCATTACCGATGGTGATTATCGGTTTCGCGGGAATGATCAATGAGATGTTGGACAGAGTCATTTTGAAACTATTATTGCCTTATGATTTGAGCACCAATTTGAAAATGCTGGGTATTTACAGCGCCTGCTATAAATTATCGATATTGATGAGTTTGTTTGTACAGGCTTTCCGCTATGCGGGAGAACCGTTTTTCTTCAATTATGCCGGAAAAGCGGACGCTAAACGCGCCTATGCTTTGGTGATGCAATATTTTGTAATGGCCGGAGTGTTTATATTCTTAGTGGTGACTTTGTATTTGGATTTTTTTAAATATTTCATAGGCGCGGAATATAGGAGCGGGTTGGCGGTTACCCCGATTTTATTGCTGGCCAATCTGTGTTTTGGCATCTATGTCAATTTGTCGGTGTGGTTTAAGCTTACCGACCGGACGGGGCTGGGCGCCTGGGTGTCTTTAGCGGGCGCGGTTTTGACCGTTGTGTTGAATATACTGTGGATACCGGAATGGGGTTATTTAGGCTCGGCCTGGGCTACCCTGGCGTGTTATTTTTTCATGGTTTGCCTGTCCTGGCTGCTAGGGCGGATTTATTATCCGGTGGATTACCCGTGGGGTAAAATCGGCTTATATCTGCTTTTTGGGCTGACGGCGTATTGCGCCAAAGACTACTTAGTGGCGGAACAGGGCTGGAATAACTGGTTATCGGCCACTTTGGGATTATTGCTTTATTTGTTGTGCGCGGGCGTTCTTGAGCTAAAACCGGCCCTCAAGCGGAAATGAGCCGTTTTGCGTTACGCGGCAAGGCTCAGTATACTAAACTCAGTAACAATGTGATTGATATTGCCAACGCACGCCTCAGCCCGGCGCAAGCGCCAAAAATTGATGCGCGGAGCATATCCCTTTCCTATTGCGACTCGATGCCGGGGTTCCAGCAGCGTTAACTTGAACAATTAACATGCAGAGATCATGATTATGCAAGCTTTTACTGATATTCACGCCCTAATTATAGATATGGATGGCGTATTATGGCGCGGCGATCAGCCTCATGAAGGTCTGGTCGAGTTTTTTCAAACCTTGCGCGAGTTAAAACTACCGTTTGTTCTCGCTACTAACAACGCGGGCATGACGGCCGGGCAATATGTCGATAAACTGGCGCGTATGGGGGTGGCTGTTGCGTCAAATGAAATTTTAACTTCGGGCATGGCGACGGCGTTGTTTTTATCCAAACACTATCATCCGGAGCATACCCGCGTTTTTGTAATCGGCGGCATAGGCGCGCGGCAACCGTTGCTGGATTTAGGTTTTACCTTGACCGGGCTTTATGAAACCGGCCCCGAGCAGCGCGCCCAACTGGTGGTCTGCGGATTGGATAGGGATTTGTCCTGGGATAAAATCGCCACGGCTACTTTAAATATCCGCGCCGGCGCCTATTTTATCGGAACGAACGGCGATGTTTCCTTGCCAACCGAATTCGGCGTTACTCACGGTAACGGCGCCATTCTCGCGGCAATACAGGCGGCGACCGGCATGGCGCCGACCATCATCGGCAAACCCGAACCGATCATCTATCAACAGGCCATGGAAATATTGGGTGTGGATATGGATTACACCATAGCTATAGGCGACAGAATCGATACGGATATTCTTGGCGCGGTCCGCTCGGGCATTCGTAGCGTATTGGTATTAAGCGGCATATCATCTGAAGAAGATTTAAGGCATGTCGATTACCGGCCGACGTGGATAAAACCCGATATTCGCGAGATAAGCCGCATGTTGCGCGAACAAGCTTAACGACATTCATTGTTCTGAATCATTATGAAAAAATTTATCGATACAGCGGAAACGATGCTGGAAACCAGTTTGCAAGGCTTCGCCAAGGCGCATGAGGATATTGTCCGCCTCAATGCCCAGCCGCGTTTTATTCAGCGTAAAACGCCAAAAACCGGCAAAGTGGCGCTGATTTCCGGTGGCGGCTCGGGACATGAACCTTTGCATAGCGGTTTTGTCGGTTACGGGATGCTGGACGCCGCCTGTCCGGGGCAAATCTTTACTTCGCCTACGCCCGATCAAATGCTGGCGGCGGCGCAAGCCGTGGAATCGGGCGCCGGCGTTTTGTTTATCGTCAAAAACTACGCCGGCGATGTGATGAATTTTGAAATGGCTTCCGAACTGTTGGATGTAGCTAACGCCACAGTATTGGTAAACGACGATGTTTCGCTGCCGAAAACTCATAGCATAGGCCGGCGTGGCGTTGCCGGAACTTTGGTTGTCGAAAGAATTGTCGGCGCCGCCGCCGAGCAAGGTCTGGATCTTAACGCTTGTAAAGCGCTGGGCGAGCGGGTTGCCGGAGCTACCGCTTCCATGGGGGTTGCATTAACTAGTTGCACCGTGCCGGCTTTAGGCCGGCCAACTTTTAACTTGGCCGAAGATGAAATTGAATTGGGCGTCGGTATTCATGGCGAACATGGCCGAGAAACCGTCAAATTGACTTCCGCCAGCCGCATTGTCGATCAGTTGGCCGAATCGATCCAACAGGCGCTCGATCCCAAGCCCGGCCAGCAGGTTTTGCTGCATGTCAACGGGTTCGGCGCCAGCCCTCTGCTGGAGTTGCATCTGATATACGAATTGGCTTGGCGATTTTGGCGTCAGCGCGAGGTTCGGGTAACCCGCTCTCTGGTTGGCAATTACACCACGTCTTTGGACATGGCGGGTTGTTCGCTGACTTTAACGCTTTTGGATGAAGAACTGCTGAATTTATGGGATGCGCCGGTTAACACGGCCGCTTTACGCTGGGGTTGTTGAAGGGCGCCGCACCTTGGATATCCGCAAACGATTAATATTTAGAAACCGGTTTTACATCCTGAAAAAATTAAGATATAATGATTCGATTGATTCGGTAGAGGGTGTTTTAATTTGCCGGGTTAAAGATGTGAGGCCTGGAAAAATTTCGTTTCAATGCATCGTATGTTTTTCCTCCGGCAGCCAATTTTAAGACCATTGCCGCCCAGGTAGCTCAGTCGGTAGAGCAGAGGACTGAAAATCCTCGTGTCGACAGTTCGATTCTGTCCTTGGGCACCATGTCTTGATTGTTTTTTAAAAGCCCCTTTTAGGGGTTTTTTATTTTGTGGCCTACTAAAAGTCACAACATATTTAGGGAGGAGCCACGGGCTCTTTTTTTTTGGTTGGCTTAAAACCGAGGTAGTAATGAAGCAAGCTCCCGAGCATTTGGTGAATTTGATCGAGCCAATTGTGGAAGGTCTTGGCTATGAGTGCGTGGGAATAGAATGCCACCCGCATCCACAGCATGGTATATTGCGCGTTTATATCGACAGCGAGAACGGTATTTTGCTGGATGATTGCAGCAAAGTCAGCCACCAATTGAGCGGCGTGCTGGATGTTGAAAATCCGATTCAGGGCAATTACAACTTGGAAGTATCATCGCCCGGTGAAGATAGGCCATTTTTTAAACTCAGTCAGTTTGAACGCTTTATCGGCGGAACGGTAACCGTAAGCCTGTTTAGCGCCATTGAAAACCAAAAAAAAATTACCGGCCAAATCCAGGCTGTTGAAGGTGAATATGTACTGCTTAAGGATGGCGAACAAGTTTTTAGAATACCATTTCAGGTGATGAGTAAGGCGCGCTTGGTACCGGAATATTTATTACTCAAAGGAGGTCGCGGTGGCAAATAAAGAAATTCTATTAGTTGCGGATGTTTTTGCTAATGAAAAAGAGATTGATAAGGAGCTTATCTTTCAAGCCATTGAATCCGCTTTGGAAGCAGCGACAATTAAACGGTATGAAAATCCCATTAAGGTGCGTGTGTCGATTAATCGCCACACCGGCGATTATCTCACTTACCGGCGCTGGCTTGTAGTTGAGCCGAATGCCGATATTAACGGCGATGTGGAATTTCCCGGCTGGCAGATTTTATTGGAAGCCGCGCAAATGGATGTCCCTGAAATTAAAGTCGGCGAATATATTGAAGAAGAAATTGAATCCGTGGAGTT
>JBEKBU010000085.1:0-14674 GCA_050015235.1 Methylomonas sp.
TAATGGCTTAACTTATACGTGGTCGGCAGACGCCAATTTGTTAGGCACACTGGAAAGTTCCTATGGATATAACACCATTGTGAACGCGATTTTAGCTGACGATCCGGTTATCCACGACACACCGAATCTATACGATATCCCTCCAAATAGTGGAACTTACGCCATCTCGACCAGCGATTTTGGCTCGGGCGGCCAAGTCGACTGGTGGGGGTCGGAAGCGTTTATCCATTTTTTGAACGACCAGCATTACGGCGGCGCCAATGAAGGCTCAAATCCATGGCTATGGATGTTGCCGGCGACAAACCCGGCTACCCAAGGGTTCGGAGCGGTAAGTAGCACCAGTCTTATGGGCGAGCTATTCTACAACGAGTTAGGAGGACATATAACCGGTCCAACCACGACAGATTTTACCAACATACAATCCGGTAAATATTGGTCAAGCACCGAGGCTACGTTTAATTACGGCTACGCCTGGACCTATAATACCAGCAACGGCGATCAAGACTACTTCAATGATTATAAATACCTTAATAATTATGCATTGCCGATAGCCGGATTAGCCTGCACGCTTGTAGGCAATGTGGAACAATGCTCTCCCAATAACCCTATCCTGCCTAATTCATTAGTTCCGGAGCCTGAAATGTTCTGGCTATTGTTAACGGGCCTTGGCTTGCTTAGCATCAAGCGGCGCGGCGGTATCGCTTAATCAGTTGTTTTAGCCTGTTCTATTATTGTAGGCGAGTCAGGGGGCGTTAGCCCCCTGACTCGCATGTAACGATTGGGTCGGCTGCTTACTTTTCCAGCGCCGCCGCTTTCAGTTTCTTCAAGCTTTCCGCTACCTTTTGCGCATCCAGCGCCGGGTCGACATCGTCATCGATTTGGCGGACGATCAAGGCCGGATCTACGATGAACGTCCAGCGTTTAGCCATCTGCAAAACCGGCATTTTTACGCCGTAAGCTTCGGTAACCTCGGCGTTCGGGTCCGACAATAAGGTGAAATTCAACTTATGTTTTTGATGGAAGTCCTGTAAGTCCTTCACTTCATCGGTGCTGACGCCGTAAACCTCCGCGTTCTGCTGGCGTATGGCCTGGATAGCGTCGCGGAATGCGCAAGCTTGCGTGGTGCAGCCCGGCGTGCCGGCCTTCGGGTAAAAATACAGCACCGTCCATCCTACGCCTTGTCTGGAAGCTAACTCGAATTGACTGCCGTCCTGGGCGGTTAGTTGGAAAAGCGGCGCGGATTCGCCGATTTTCAAATCGGCGGCCCGCGCCGGATTGACGAAAGTTAAGCAAGGCAAAAACAAAGCTAGATATTTGAGACCGGTATGGGGCGTTTTCATGGCGCATCTCCTGGCGATGATCTTGCAAGATTGAAATGACGTAATTTATCCGGACTCCAAACTTCAAGCGCTTTAACCATTGACGATTAAATTCGTCAACAATTAATATGGCGCCGCGCGCGCTGGAATTGAACTATCGACGCCGGCCTGTCATGCCTATCAAAACGGCGATTATAGAGCTGAACATCCAAAACGGACTCGGCAATGGCGCCTGGGTCGGACCGAAAGCTATGTTGCCGACAAAGGTCGAAGCGTCGCTATCGTAGTTATTGGCAATAGTTATTTTGGTAATCTGGGTTGTCGACGAAACGCCGAAGAAATTAGTATAGTTTGCGGCTCCGTTAAAGGTATTCGAGGCAAGCAGGGTAGCGCCATCGTATACATTCTCGGTAAAACTGGTGGCTATAGGCGACTGGCCCGCAACAGAGGCAAAGTAATTTTCGGCAACCGCGCTCACTCCAGGCGCGAAGCTCATCTCCAATGTGTCCCCAAACCAGTTATTTCCGATTGCGCCCGCATATACAACCAATGCGTTGCTAGCCAGGCCCGGATTTAAGGTGCTAATGGTCAGTCCCGGCAGGATGCTTCCTAATGGGAAGACCGCATCATTTGTCGTGCTGGATAGGAAATTCGCTTGGTCGACGTATGGCTGGTTGAAAAGGTTCGCGCCGCTAAAGCCTTGCGCCGGCAATCCTGGTTCCGCCGTAGCGAATGACGACGGCGTGGTATAAAATATAACCGAACCCTGCGATATGGAGGGATTCATTGTCATCGCGCCTATGACCGTAATCATCGCCGCGAGCGATTGGCGAACGTTAGATATAAAACTTTGCATGGAATCCTTACGCCATCAATGTCCAAAAGTGGAGCCAACCCAAGGTACGGGGCGGCATTTAATATTGAATCACTCGTCAGAGACCACTTTATAACTTTATCATATCCTCGGCTTATGAGCGAATAAATTTGAAAGATGCCTAGCTTAGTGGTTTGCTCTTGCGGTTAAATACTTCATTATCATGTACACTTTTAGTTAAGCTCATTTTTACGGATAACACTAAATGAATTCGGCCCGGCTTAAATGTATTGCGGTTTTTAGCATTTTCGCCATCATCGGTTTCGGGCCTATATCGCCCGGTTGCCTGATCGGTATGTACATCGTAGTCGTACGCCCGCGTTGGTTTCTGGATCTGGCCTGCAATATATACGAACATGCGCCGCTCCCGGATTTTAACCGGCGAACCGCAACCGTGCGCATCCGGTGTTTCCTTAGCCTATTGGTTTTATTCATCATGGACATCGCGCCGGTCCCAGTGACGCCGTCGGTCGCTTTTGTGATTATCCTCGGCCGCCCGATGTGGTTTTATCGAACCGTGATCGGCGTTTACGGCGGAATCCGGTCTTAACGGCCCGCGGCCGGCATTTTAGTTAGCGCCATTCTCCCGTGGGTTGCCGGCTAAACAGCCTTGCGCTCGCTATGCGCGCCGAAACTTGACCTGGCCTCATGAATTGATCTATTATCGGAACGAACCATGAAAAACCTTGCACATGCCGAAGGCAGGCCAGTCTAACTGCCGGGTTCGCACATTAAGCCTCAATGTACTGTTAAAATTAAAATAAAAAAGAGATCAATATGGATAAACCAGTCAGAGCCGCCAATAAACCCTTTCCTTTTGAAGTTAAAGAAGGAGAAACTTATTACTGGTGTTCATGCGGTAAGAGCGCCAACCAGCCTTTTTGCGATAGTTCGCACGACGGCAGTAAATTTTTTCCGTTTAAATACGAAGCCACCGAAACCAAAACCGTTTATTTCTGCGGTTGCAAACAAACGCATAATCACCCGTTCTGCGATAGAAGCCATGAAAACGATCCGGATTAAGACATAACCGCTCGCTTGCGGCTTGGCCGGTTGCGAATTTAGCGGCCGTTAAGGTGACGTTGATTACTTCAATATAGATTTGCAATGATATGGCGTCAATTAACCTTCCGGCTTTGAACCTGGATTTTAACCTTCTTTTTGGAGGATCCAATACCGCTATAGCAATCTCCAGCCTCCCCGACGGCGTTTTTGTCGAAGCCAACGCCGCTTTTCTCAAACTGCATGGCTTTAGGCGGGAAGAAGTGATAGGCCATACCAGTGAAGAATTAAAGCTCTGGAATCGGCCCGAGGAGCGGGAGCAGTTATTGGCGTTACTGGCTAAGCAAGGTCACGCCCACAATTTTGCTCACGAATACCGCCGCAAATCCGGCCAAGTCGGTTACGCCTTGGCGTCAGCTAATATCGTCGATATGAACTGCCGCCCGCACTTGATCGGTTTTTTAAACGATATTTCCAAACTGGAGGAAGCGCAACAGGCTTTTGTGGAAAGCGACCGCTCATACCAAACGCTTTTCAATAACATGCTCAATGGTTTTGCTCACTGCCGCATGCTGTTCCGGAACGGCCGGCCGGACGATTTCATCTATCTTAAGGTTAATAAAGCGTTTGAGACGCATACGGGGCTGAAAAACGTCATTGGCAAAAAGGTTAGCGAAGTCATTCCAGGCCTGCGCGAATCCGACCCCGGTCTGCTGGATATCTATGGCCGGGTCGCGCTCGGCGGCCCGCCGGAACAATTTGAAGTCTACGTCGAAGCTTTGCAAGATTGGTTCTCTATTTCGGTATACAGCCCGGAACCGGAACAGTTTGTGGCGGTTTTCGACGTCATTACCAAGCGCAAGCGGGCCGAAGAGAAATTGCGCCACAACGAGCATCAACTGCGTTTCATAACCGACCATGCCCCGATATTCATTGCTTATCTGGACAATGAAAAACGCTATAAATTCGTTAACCAACGCTATGCCGATCTGTTTGGCGTGCAAGCGGCCGAGATTGTCGGTAAACATCCGCGCCAGATTATTGGCGAAGAAGCCTACGCGCGGGCTCTGCCGTTCATGGATATGGTGCTTTCCGGAAAAGAAACGGAATATGACCAGACGCTGCCGGCCACCCCCCGCCACGGCCCGCTCGTGGTTTCCGTCCGTTATCTGCCGGAACGGAACGCGGATGGACGCATCGTTGGCTTTATCGCCGCGATTTCAGACATTACCGAACGAAAACAGGTTGAACAGCAACTTAGAATCGCGGCTACCGCTTTCGAATCTCAAGAGGGCATGATCATAACCGATCGTAACAGCATCATCTTACAGGTTAACAAGGCGTTTACAAAAATCAGCGGTTATAGCGCGGCAGACGTTATCGGAAAGACGCCGAGCCTGTTAAGCTCCGGGCTCCACGACGCCGCCTTCTTCGCGGACATGTGGGCGACCGTCAATAAGATGGGCGAATGGCAAGGCGAAATCTGGAACCGCCGCAAGAGCGGCGAAGTGTATCTGGAAATGTTGACGATCACCGCGGTAAAAAACGAGCAGGGCGAAATCAGTCACTATGTCGGCGCCCTGAATGACGTTACCGAGCGCAAGTTTAGCGAAGATAAAATTAAGCAGCTGGCCTATTACGATCAATTGACGCAATTGCCTAACCGCAGCCTTTTGCAAGACCGGCTGAAACAGGCCTTCGCTTCCAGCGCCCGTAGCGGCGCGCATGGCGCGCTGCTGTTTATCGATTTGGATAATTTCAAAATGCTTAACGATACGCTCGGCCATGACATCGGCGATCAGCTGCTTCAGCAGGTCGGCCAACGCTTGCTGGGTTGCATCCGGGAAGGCGATACCGTATCCCGGATAGGCGGCGACGAATTTGTCATACTGCTTGAAAACTTGAGTCACACATTCCGCGAGGCCGCCGCGCAAAGCCAGTCGATAGGCGAAAAGATCCTGTCCACCCTCTATGCGCCTTACTCGTTAAGCGGCCATGAATATATCGGTACGCCCAGTATCGGCTTTTCGTTGTTCAAAGGCCATGGCGTTACCGTGGATGGTTTGCTGAAACAGGCCGATATCGCCATGTACGCGGCGAAGTCCGCCGGCCGGAACACCATGCGTTTCTTCGATCAAAACATGCAGAACGTCGTAACGCGCCGCGTGGCATTGGAAAACGACCTGCATGAGGCGGTGCAGAAAAATCAATTTCTACTCTATTACCAGGCTCAAGTGGATAGCGCCGGACGCGTCACGGGCGCGGAAGCGCTGATACGCTGGATGCATCCCGAGCGCGGCATGGTGTCGCCGGCGGAGTTCATCCCTCTGGCGGAAGAAATCGGCCTTATTCTACCTATCGGCCACTGGGTGCTGGAAACGGCCTGCCGGCAACTGGTGGCGTGGTCAACAGCCCCGGCCACCCGCGATTTACAACTGGCGGTAAACGTCAGCGCCTATCAGTTTCGGCTGGAGGACTTTGTCAAACAAGTGCGGGAGCTGTTCAACCGCACCGGCGCCGATCCGAGCAAATTAAAACTGGAGTTGACCGAAAGCCTGCTGGTAGTCAACGTTGAGGACGTCATCAGAAAAATGTCGGCCCTGAAGGCGCTTGGCGTCAGCTTTTCGTTGGACGATTTCGGCACCGGCTATTCTTCATTGTCTTATTTGAAAAAACTGCCGTTGAGCCAGTTAAAAATCGACCAGAGTTTTGTCCGCGATTTATTGACCGACTCAAACGACGCCGCCATCGCGCGCACCATCGTGGCGCTGGCGCAAAGCATGGGCTTAAACGTTATCGCCGAAGGGGTGGAAACCATGGAGCAGCGCGATTTCCTCGCCGAACACGGCTGCCGCAATTTTCAGGGCTATCTGTTCGGCAAGCCCGTCCCCATTGAGCAGTTTCAACCGGCGCCGCTTCAAAATTGATTCGCTTTTCCCGCTATACTTTATATTTAAAAGGCAAATACTCGGCGCGCCACAGATGCGTCTTAATATAGCTTTCAAGATTCTCGCCGCATAAATCCTGGCGGCTCGCCGAACCGTCCGCCAGGGCTTTCGCCAGCACTCTGACCGCCACGGACAAACTGACATTTTTAAGATCCGTGATCGGCGGATAAATCAGGCCGGACTCCAAATAATGCGCCTGTACATAATCGGCCAAGGCGTAGGCGGATTCCAGCACCATGTCATCGCTGATGCGCGCGCATTCGCCGATAACCGCCGCAAAGCCCAGCCCCGGAAAAATAAAGGCGTTATTGCCTTGGCCGATAGCGTGGATTTTGCCTTGATATTCCTGGTCGGCGAAGGGGCTGCCGGTGGCGATGATGGCGGCGCCACGCGTCCACTCCAGTATGTCTTTGGGCGTTGCTTCGCAATTGGCCGTAGGGTTGGATAAAGGGAAAATAATGGGTTGAGCATGATTTTCAGCCATGGATTCGATCATGGCCGCCGTGAACAGTCCGCTTACGCCCGACAGGCCGAGCAGCACGCTAGGCTTGGCGTGGGTCATGACCTCCAGCAATGTCGGCGCGCGGACATTTTCTATGCCCCAGTCCCGGTAAGTGTCCGGCGTATGCGCCAGCGGTAATTTGTAGGCGTCGTGGGTATAGTCGGCAACGACCAAACCATGCGCATCGATGACGAATATCCGGCGTTGGGCTTGTTCCGCCGTGAGTCCGGCGCGCATCAGACCTTCTTTAATAACTCCGGCAACCCCAATGCCGCCCGCGCCGGCCCCGACGACGACGATGGTTTGTTCAACCAGCTGCTCGCCTTTTTTCCGGCAAGCCGACAGTAAGCCGGCCAAGGCCACGGCCCCGGTGCCCTGAATGTCATCGTTAAAACTTGGAATTTGCTCCCGATACCTCGCCAAGACGTCAAACGCCACGTTTTTAGCAAAATCCTCCCATTGAATAATCACCTTAGGCCATTTTTTTCGAATAGCCGCCACGAATTTGTCGACCAATTCGAAATACGGGCCGTCCTGTAAACGGCTTTCCCGCACCCCCAAATATTGCGGATCATCCAGTAATTCACCGCGATTGGTGCCGACGTCCAGATTGACCGGTAAAGCCTGAAAAGGGCACAAACCGCCGCCGGCGGTGTATAGCGCCAGCTTGCCGATGCAAATGGCCAGGCCGCCCATGCCTTGATCGCCTATACCCAGTATGGCCGATGCGTCGGTGACGACAATCAGCCGGATATCGTGCCAGGGATAATGTTCTAAAATAGCGTCCGCCCTTTCGATATTGCCGACCGAAAACGTCAAGCCTCGCGCGGTGGTGAACAGCCAGCTGAATTGCTCTACAGCCGCGCCGATAGTCGGCGTGTAGATAATCGGCACCATTTCCTCTAAATGCCTTTCCAGTAATGCATAAAACAACACTTCCGAACGTTCCTGCACCGATCTGAGAAACTGGTACTTCAATAGATCGTTCTGCTGTTTCAGAAAATTCGCGTACAGACGTTCAAGCTGCAGCTCAAGATTGGTGACCTGGGGCGGCAAAAAACCGTCAAGCGCCAGATCGATGCGTTCTTGCCGGGTAAAAGCCGTGCCTTTATTAATGGCCGGCATGCGTAATAAAGAACTGCCGCGCGTAAAAACTTCCAGACATGGATTGCCGTCGGCGTCATGCGTGTAATCGAAATAATCGCTTGTTTTTGTCATTGAAGCTCCATCAATTGCTATATATCTTATTCTAGACATGATAAAGGATATAGCGAGGATTACGCGAAGTTTATGCGAATTTTTTGTAATTCAAGCGGGAATACAAATGCCTTTTCCGAAACAACCATTAATCGTAAATGCTTATACCGGGAAAAATTTGCCTCAAATAGGCCAATGAACTACATTTTAAAAATGATATAACCGCCATTCCCATGGCGAAGTACGGTATCAATTGATGGGCAAAATCGAACAGCGCTTATTTGTCGTTGTTTACACGCCAAGAAATGAAGCCATATGCATTATCTCGGCCCGAAAAGCCGACAAACGGGAGACGAAACACTATGAAAACAGTACGCGTAACAATTGATGCGCATACGACCGGCGGGTACGCAAGCGTTTGGGTCTAAGTCAGGCTGAGTTTTCGCAACGCATAGATGTATCACTGGAAACTATCCGTAACTGGGAACAAGGTAAGCGTAATCCGACCGGAGCAGCCAAGGCTTTACTCAAAGTGCTGGACAAAGCCCCGGAAGCGGCGCTCGATGCGCTAAGTCGTTAAAGGCATCAGCAATCAATTTAATGTAAACTATTCTTGTGTTTATCGCGTAATGAAAATGCTCTAGATGAACAAGGATGGGATATTTGCGGATTTTGTTTATTTTTTTAAGCCGTAAGTATGTTAAGAACTTTTGCCCTTGGCGTAGGAAACGATTAGTTGCTCGGGAGATTGAAATGACACAGTTGACCTTAGATATGCCGGAAGAAATATTTGCGACTCTACACCAAACCCCTAAAGAGTTCGCAGGGGAAATGCGGATAGCCGCAGCGGTAAAATGGTATGAGTTGCTAAAAATATCGCGAGGCCGAGGCGCGGAGATTGCCGGCTTGTCCAGAGCGGCTTTTATTGATGCATTATCACGTTACCAAGTTTGCCCATTTCAATATACAGACGAAGAGTTGCAAGAGGAATTGCGGGATGTTGATTGAAAACGTGGTAATCAACGCCTCACCGTTGATTACCCTTTTTCGTAGCGGGCAAGCGGATTTATTGCCAAAATTGTTCAAAACTATTGTAGTACCCGAAGCTGTCTGGAAGGAAGTGGCGTACGAACATCTTGATGCGCTTTAGTTCCTGAAGCAGCGGTATTTTGTAAGAATTCCGGAAAGTAACCGGTAGACAGTTTATTTGTTCTCTATATAGTTATAAAATCGTCTGGCAAATGATTTTTGAAATAATACGGCGTATTTATCGCGGAAAATTTAGGTTGGCGGGTATTTTCATTTCCCTTCGGAATTATACGGATTTTTGGCGCTCTTAACAGTTGTAACCAATAGACTGCGATAAAATGAAATTGTTTAGAATACGCCTGAATAATAAAAACCGATAATGAGCACACGCAATGACAATTTATCAAGATTCTCGCGGAGTCTTTGGTTAACGTTCGGCCTGTTTATCGTTTTCGGCGTGGTTTTCGGCATTTACGTGCATTTCGAAAAAGAAATTGACCGCGCCCATGAAATACGGCAAAAATCTTTCCTGTTAGCCGACGAATTACGGCAGTCGTCCGACGACCTGACGCGCATGGTGCGTAGCTATGTGATTACCGGCGACCCTGTCTACAAACAACACTTTCAGGAAATTCTCGACATCCGGGACGGCAAAAAACCCCGGCCTGTCGAGTATCAGGATATCTATTGGGATCTGGTGATGGCCGACGATCGGCGGCCGCGTCAATTCGGGCCGCCGGCCGCCTTGCTGGATTTAATGCGCCAAGCCCAGTTCACGGACCAGGAGTTCGCCATGCTCGCCCAGGCCAAGGCTAATTCAGACGCCCTGACGCGTACGGAATTCGCGGCGATGAGTTTGGTCGAATCCAGTGCGCCCGCCACGGAGGACGTCCGCTTTAAGGCCAGCCAAATGTTGCACGACGCCACATATCATCAGGCCAAATACGCCATCATGCGCCCGATCAGCGAGTTTTACCGGATGATGGATCAACGCACTCTGGACGCCGTCCACGCCGCCGAGGATATGGCGGTCGTGGTGCGCCTGGCCGTCATACTATTGGGCTTGCAATCGGTTTACATGATAAGCCGCGTATACCGGACTTTGTTAAATACGCTCGGCGGTTCGTTGGAAGAACTTTATGCGCGCATCGCCAGACTCGGCAGCGGCGATTTTTCCAGCGTGATCCCGATAGGTAAAGGTTCTGAAAACAGCGTCATGGCTTGGTTATCGGAAACGCAGATCAAACTCAGTTTGATAGAAACCGAACGCCGGGAAATGCAAACCGCCAATCAGCGCATGGCTAAGCTTTATGCGGCATTGAGCCAGTGCAACCAAACGATCGTGCGCAGTAGCGGTCAAGAGGAGCTATTTGAAAAAATTTGCCGTGGCGTGGTCAATTTCGGCGGTATGGCGATGGCCTGGATAGGATCGATAGATGAGCAAAGCCAACTAATCAAGCCCGTGGCCTGTTTTGGATGCGGCGCCGATTACCTGGATAACATTCAAATTTCGCTGGACGAAAAAATTGCGATCGGGCGCGGCCCGAGCGGAATCGCGTTGCGTGAAGACCGCCCCTACTGGAGCCAGGATTTCCGTAATGACCCGGCCACGCTCCCTTGGCGCGAGCGGGCGGAAAAATTCGGCTGGGCCGCTTCCGCCAGCCTGCCTTTGCACCGGAACGGCAAGGCTGTCGGGATTTTTAATCTCTACGCCCATGAAGTCAACGCCTTTGATGAAACCACGCAAAATTTGCTGATTGAGATGGCGATAGATATAGACTACGCCATCAACAATTACGAGCACGAGCGCCAACGCGAGCATGCCGAGGCGGCGTTGGCCGCGTCGCATGGTTTATTAAAAGCCATTATCGATACCGCCCCGATGCGTATTTTTTGGAAAGACAAAGATTTGCGCTATCTAGGTTGCAATCCGGCCTTCGCCAAAGACGCCGGCGAATCTAATCCGGCGGATCTGATCGGAAAAGACGACTATCAGTTGGCGTGGCGGGAACAGGCCGACAGTTATCGGACGGATGACCTTTTGATCATGGCGTCGGGCGAGCCGAAACTTTTTTATGAAGAACCCCAGACCACGCCGGACGGCAGAACCATTTTGCTCCGCGCCTCGAAAGTCCCGTTGCAAAATGAGGCCAGGGAAACGATAGGCATACTGGGCGTATACGAAGACATCACCGAACAAAAACAGGCCGACGAACGGATACATTATCTGGCGAATTTCGATCCGCTGACCGGGTTGCCGAACCGCGCCCGCTTGAACGACCACCTCAAATACGCCCTCAGTTTGGCGAAGCGCAGCACCGGGCACTTAGCGCTGATGTTTCTCGACCTTGATCATTTCAAAGACATCAACGACACGCTCGGCCACAGCGTCGGCGATAAATTGCTGATAGAGCTGGCCCAGCGTCTGCGCAAAGTGCTCCGTGAGGAAGACACCGTATCCAGATTGGGCGGGGACGAATTTATTTTGTTGTTGCCGGGCATAGATACGCGCGGCGCGGCAATAGTCGCGCAAAAGATATTGGATGCGCTGATTCAGTCTTATCGGATCGGACACTATAATTTAACGCTGACGGCATCCATAGGCATAGCGCTTTATCCAAACGACGGCCTGGACTTGGAAACGCTCTCCAAAAGCGCGGACACGGCCATGTACCGGGCTAAACAGGAAGGCCGCCAAGGCTACCGTTTCTTTACGCCGGAGATGCAGGCGAGCTCGGAACGCAATTTACAATTGGTCAACGCCTTACGCCACGCCCTGGAGCTGGAGCAATTATTCGTGCTTTACCAGCCGCAAGTATCCTTACGCGACGGCCGCATTATCGGAGCGGAAGCCTTGTTGCGCTGGCGCCATCCGGAATTGGGCATGGTGGCGCCGGGGGAATTCATTTCGGTAGCCGAAGATTGCGGACTGATCCTGCCCATCGGCGAATGGGTGTTAAGGCGCGCCGTGCAGCAGGCCAAACAATGGCTGAATGACGGCTTTTCGCCATTGATAATGGCGGTGAATCTTTCCGTCGTGCAGTTTCGTCATCCCGATTTACCGGATTTGATCACCCGCATACTGAATGAAGAGGGTTTGCCGGCGAACTATCTGGAGTTGGAATTGACCGAGAGCGTGGCGATGCATTCGCCGCAAGCGGCCATCGCCACTATGAACAATCTGCACGAACGCGGCGTCAAAATGTCGATTGACGATTTCGGCGCCGGCTATTCTTCGCTCAGTTACTTAAAGAAATTCAAGGTCTACAAACTTAAGATCGACCAGTCGTTTGTCCGCGACATCAGTACCGACGCGGAAGACAAAGCTATCGTCAGCGCCGTTATCAGCCTGGCCGAAAGCCTAGGCTTGAAAACCATAGCCGAAGGCGTGGAGACGGCGGAACAATTGGCCTATCTGCAAGACCAAGGCTGTGACGAAGTGCAAGGCTATCTATTCAGCAAGCCGCTAGCCGCCGAACAGTTTGCGGAATTGCTCATGCGGGGCGTTTGCGAAAAGCCGGTATAGCGTCAATGCCATTAAGTTAAGGATTAACCGTTCGCCCTGAGCCTGTCGAAGGGCGAATGCCTTAACTAAACGGCATTGCGTGGACATTATCCGTTAGGGTTTAGCGTTTTTCCTGGGCATGGAAATGCCGTTAATGATGTAATCGTAAACGGAAAGCACTTGTTGATCTGAAAGATCCTGTTCCGTAAATACCGGCATAGGCCCTTCCGAACCGTCCGGTAAGCGGGGATTCCTTAAAAATTCAACAAAATGCTCATAGCTTTTTAACTGCGGCGCCGCCAGCAAGGGCAGGTTAGGATAGAAAACATTGCCGCCATTAGCGTGGCATCCCGAACAATGGCTGACAAAAATATCCCGGCCCGGAAAAAAACTTTCATCGGCTACGGGAATGCGGCCGGCATAAACCAGTTGCCCGCCGAAATAACCCAGGCCGATGACGTTCAAAAGACACAGCGTGATCAAAAACAGCATTAGAGCAGGCCGGACATTCGGAATGCGGCCAACCAGTAAGGTAATCGTCAAAAATATCAGCAACAGTACAGTCAGCGCGATTTTAATTTTTATCTGCGCGAGCCAAGCGCCGGCATAAAGATGCCGCCAGTCCAAAATTCCCGCCAATACGGTGGGAAACAGCAAGACAAAAGCAATGGCCAACGCGTAATAAGCGGACTGGGATAAATTCTTTTGCCGCCAAAACATAGCGCCCAGCCCAAAACAAAACGCGACGATGACAGCGCCAACCGGGCCATGGGTAAAAGGCGGATGTATGGGGTGAAAATAACCGAGTTTTCCAAAGAAATCATAGAGTAAATTAATCATAACAAAAGTCCGGATCCCTTAACGCGTTGTATCATGCCCACCCTACGCAAGCAGTTTCCCCTTGGTTGAGAAGTTGTTAATCAGGAAATAGTTTATTCTGATTAGTTTTTGTGATTCATATATAGTAATTAAAATGTGTGAAACCGTTATTTTTATTTATTGAAATAATGCGATAAATTTCGCATCTTTAACATAAAAGTTTACGCCGAAACGTTTAAGAATTAGTCCGGCCGATAAAGTTAAGTAATTTTAACAGTAAGTAAGTTAAGTGTAAAGTCGAATAAGCAATTAAATAAGTAATTGATATTAAAAATAAATAATTTTGTAAAGTCAAAGGCAGGGCCAGTTTGGACGCTTGTAATTATGCCGGTATTAACTTTACTGTAATAGAGCATTACAATTGAACATTCTTGATTATCTATTAATATTAATCTAGAGAAAAAACTGTTTAGCATCGTCATGCGCCGAGGTTAGTCTTGGCGTATATGCGGCATGAACAGCCGGATTCTCTCTGAAAATATTAATTTTTGATAATTTGGGATAAATATATGCGAAAATTTAAATTCACGATAGCCGCGCTATCGCTGTTAGCTGTAAGCCATGCAAATGCCGACATCCCGCCCCCGGGCGCAATTTTGGATTTATTCGGCCAAACCGTCGCAAGCGCCGTAACCGAATACTCCGTATCTTTCACGGCCAGCGCCACGGAAACCGACATTGCCTTCGCCATACGTAACGATCCAAGCTTTACTTACTTAAGCGATATCGGTCTCACGGACACGACCTCGGGGTCTGCCGCCAATCTGATTACGGACGCGAATTTTGTTTCCGCAACCTTATTCACGACGACAGACCCGTATTGGACTTATTCCAATCCAAGTGGCGCAACCGGATTCACCGGTGAATTTATAAACTTGGGAATTTATTCCGGCGATGGCCAAAGCAACGTTTTTTACGACGGCAGCTCCGGGAGTTATGATGGAATCAGCCAGCAATTGGCTACGAAAATAGGCGATAATTATCAATTGTCTTTTTGGATTGACAATCAGGGCAGCGGCGCCTACTCTAGCGTCAATGATGTGTTGGCTTACGCTACGGCCGTCGCTCCGACATCCTCTGTTCCGGCGCCGTCAGCCTTCACCCTGTTCTCCATCGGCTTACTGGGTATAAGTCTGGCGCGCGGAAAAAAGGCATAAGCCCAATTCGGCCGCGAACGATGCGCTTCGCTTCGTTGATCCTACTTGGAGCCATCCAGCCCCTTCATGCCTCCCGAAGAATACCGGTTATTGCTTTACTTTCCGGTGTTCGTGGCAATAACCGTCCGCGTATTCAACTGCCGAAAAATAAATTAGTTTTTTGTGTTTTATATATGAATTATTTAAAATGTGAAACTGTTTTTATTTTAATTTAAATTATGCGCTAAATTTCACAGCTTTAGAATTAAAGAAAGCCGTGTAG
>JBEKBU010000086.1:0-14571 GCA_050015235.1 Methylomonas sp.
AGTGCCAGCCTTTTAATACCTGGATTTGTCTTGCCTTAAAAAAGGGTTGTTGTCTTCATAATCCCTGAAGGACATCGGGATTAAAATTGGTGTTGGGGATTAAATAAAGGTGGACGTAACAGGCTCACTACTAAAGGCTTAAATCTGAGTTCAATGCATGAACCCTTACGGCCTTTTCTATTGGATAAAAATGTATTTTTATAGGTTCTTAATAAGTTAGCTACATCAAGCTCAAAGTCATTTCTAGTTGCTGCGCCCACAATTTCAGCTATAGTCGTCCATCCATAGGTATATGGCGAAAAAGAAACTCTTAGTCCAGCAACTCCCTGCATCAAATTATTGCTTATGCGTTCATGCATATTCTGAATAATCCAGTTTCTACGACTATATCCTACCGTTGCAATACGAACTTTTACACCAAGATCCTCATAAAGCCACTGTATTAAGTCATCTAAATATGGATATGCGGAAGGATCATTATCAAGGTAACAATAAATAACTCCTGGCCGGTCATTTCTTTCTGCCCCCAAAAGTCCATATTCTGGCATTATGAAGTGTTCACTATAAACATGATCATCGTTAAATGGATAAGTATCAATTTTTCCATTTTTTAAGGCTTGCTCTAAACATACAGTCTTCAGAGCAGCCACTAGATTTGCTAATGAGCTTCTTGACATGTTCCAGAGAGTTGTTCCGGCATTTTGGCTGCAAAAACTACACCTGTTTAAACACCCAACTTGGGCTTGGAAATGGCGCATATAGCCTAAAGCCTCGCTAGGTATTTTCCTAAGTTGCTCTACAAGATCTTTTCGAAGCTCAAGATCATCCGAAGAGACATTATCAATCGATCTTTCACATTGAAGAGCCGCCACAGGAAGGTCAGGGCCTTGCATCAAATTGAACTGATATTGAACATTAGCTATCGCCAACATAGTTTTACTCCCATCCTTATTATGGTATCATCTACTGCATCTATATTATTACAGTTACTAGATAGATGTCAAATAACCCACTAGATGTTTTTTCAAGATTTCGTAACGGGCAGGCAATTCAGGCCAGATTGCAATGGCTTGAAGACCGCATTTTTTGGCTTGGAGAGCTCAATAGATCAGATCTTGTAAGCCGATTTTCAATTTCACTACAGCAGGCGTCGAGCGACATAAAACTTTATCAAGAGCTTGCTCCAAAAAATATGCTGTATAATGGAAGCAAAAAAATTTACTTTAAAAGCGACAACTTTTGCCCATTATTTCCGAAAGACCATAAATTATGGTTAGCGACCAATGATTTCGAAAACAAGACTTTAAGATCTATACAATGTGTCCCCGTAAAGCCTATCAAACGCAGTATTTCAGACCTCGTATTAATGTCAGTCTCTCGGTCCTATCTTCATCGAATCCCTATTTCGATACTCTATCAATCAATGAAGAATGATGTTCCTACATCGAAAACGATCTGTCCTCATACAATAGTAGAAACTGAAATTCGTTGGCACATCCGAGCATGGGACGCTGATAAAAGGACTTTCACCGATATAGTCCCAGGCAGAATATTGGATGTAAGGGAGGATATGGACACTGAATGGATTGGCAGTGAGGCCGACACAAGTTGGAATACAAAAGTTGAGATTATACTTGAGCCATCCTCTAAATTATCTGTCTCGCAACGAGCTATTGTTGAGCGAGATTATCAAATGGAAAATGGTTGTTTAATAATTGAAATACGAGAATGTCTGGTTTACTATCAGCTTTCTTCAATGTATCTAGTTGATGCAGTCAGAGAATTACAAGGCGAACCTGCCGACCGAAATTTTGGAGTCGCCGTGAAAAATTGGCAAGATTTATTGAAATATGTTAAAGGAAGCAGTCAATAATGATGGATCAATCAGATTTCGAATTATGGGAAGAACGATTACTTTCAAGTGAGCCGTTACAAGCAAGTACTTTAATTAAGGAAGCAAATTCTTCTGTCTGGATAGCGTCCGGTTTAGCTAAGATTTCAGCAATATATGGCACTTCAATTATTCAAAGTCTTAGTTGTAAGCCAAGTCGCTTTTCAACGCCGATTGAGTATGTCCAAAATAACCAAATTCAATGTCTACCGATTTTGGTTTCCTTAAGGGGTAATCACTCTGACGCTATTGAAGTTGCAGAAATTATTGCTTCCAGACCAGAAAGATCTTGTTTACTGATCACCGGAGACGAAAATGGAGCGGCTTCCAACATACTTAGGAATAGCAGTTTTAATGCAAATATAACTTGCTCAAATCTTCCATCACGAGATCAGAGATTTGTTAATTGCAAATCAGTGATTATGTTATCTGCGTTAGTTCAAAAACTTGTAAATTCTTCGTTTGGATCAATAGCCAATCATTCAATAAGCCGACACGCTTTAATTGAAAGTTGGTCTCAAGTTAAGACAAGTTCAGGAATTTTTTTAGAACAAATATCAAATATTCAAGACTGGGAACAAAAACAAATAATCATCCTTTCAGATGGTATTACATCCCCATGTGCAGTCACATGGCAGTCAATATTAAGCGAGTCTGGCGTGGCTACACCCGTTTACCTGGATATAAAAGACTATACTCATGGTGATCATATTGCAGCAACCCGTACTAGAAATGTTATATATATAGTCATAAGCCATCCAGGTATAAAGGAAATCACTCAAATATTTACGGATCGTTTTTCATCTCTTTTTCCAGTTCTAAAACTAGAATTGAAGAGTGATATATATTTAAGATTCTGGGAAAATCTTTTTGTAGTAATTAATGTAACATCAGGCCTAACTTCCTTGTTAGGATATTCAAATCAACGCCCGCCAAAAGATCCTACTGTCTGGAGTTGGAGAAATTGGGGGAAAGTAATAAAATAATAGATATAAGCGGTGAGTAAAAAGTTCGTATATATTGTTTTCTCAATATGCCATTAATCAAATAAGCCAATGCTTAACTCATCATGCCTGTTGACTTGTTGCTTTTGAAATTAGACCTACAGAGACAAATCGGCCAACTGCTGCTATTTTCACGGCGGTCAGTAGCTCATATTCAGCATGATTTAAGTGCTTTCCTACAGCAGGTTAAACATGATAATTATCCCCATCATAGATACAGAAATCACATGATCTTAGTTATTATTGCCCATTTTCGCACGAATCCTTACGGTCATTAACGGTTAGTTAATAAAGCTCAATTTTATTTAACAATGGCCGTTCAAGCTGTTATTATTCGAGTCTGCCAATCATTTACAATCACAACAATCCAGAAATCAATATGGCTGTCATCACTTTTCAAGGCAAACCCATTAACACGGTAGGCGAACTGCCGGCTGTCGGCGCAACGGCGCCGGATTTTAAACTGACCAACCGCAAATTGCAGGATGTCGGCCTGGCTGCTTATGCCGGTAAACGTAAGGTGCTGAATATTGTCCCCAGTCTCGACACGCCAACCTGCCAAACATCAACCCGCAAGTTTAACGAAAAAGCCGCGCATCTGCCGAATACCGCCGTGTTGGTGATTTCCGCCGATTTACCTTTCGCGCAGGCTCGTTTTTGTGAAATCGAAGGCATTAAACATGTCGAAGCGCTATCCAGCTTCCGTTCCGATTTTGCCCATGAGTACGGCGTACATTTGCTGGACAGCATACTGGCCGGATTAACCGCCAGGGCCGTCATTGTGCTCGATGAACACGATCAAGTTTTACACGCGCAATTGGTCGGCGAAATAGCCGACGAGCCGGATTATGCCGCGGCTCTAGCGGCGTTGGGCTAATGTCTTGATTTTCATTTAGAGTAATTGTCAAAGAGCCGCCAGTGGGCGGCTCTTCAATTTAAGGCGCGGTTAGCCGGGTACCGCCAGTAAAACCGCGCCGGCTTTAAACACAGCCGTTACAGCCTGGCCTTTTTGCAAACCTAATGATGACACGCTGTCCATGGTCACCGTAGCGGCGATTTTTTGCCCGCCTTTCACCTCGATATCGACTTCCGCATTGACGGCGCCGGGAGTGACCCCGGAAATTTTGCCGGCCAATTGGTTTCTTGCCGACAACTTATAACCGCCAAAGTCGTAAACGACGATGATTTGCGGCGCTTTTACCAAGGCAATCACGCTAATGCCGGGTTTGACGCCAAGCGCTTCCACCGATTCCTTGGTGACGGAGGCGACGACAAACTCGCCGCCGCTTAATTCCACCACGACTTCCGCGTTCACCGAGCCGATATGCACTTCTTTGATGACGCCGTTAAATTGATTACGTGCGCTGGTTTTCATAATGCCTCCTTATAATTTATATTGTCAACAATCACAATATAACAATTGCGGATATTAAATTCCGTTATTAAAAAGTGAATAACGAGAATGCCGGATGGCGGTCATTACGTTAAAATATACCCGATCAGACGCCAAAAGATTAAACGTTCAAAAACCGCCGATAAGCTGGCGGCATTGGCTTTTGGAGCCGGTATAATTTTTTAATTCGGGCCGATATGCATAAAATGGAAAAATTATCCCTTTGTGTCCAGGGGGAAATAAGGCTGGCAGATGGGCTGGATAACGGTATGTTTGACCTGTTACGGGCTATAGACGACTGCGGCTCCATCAATCAGGCGGCTAAACGGCTAGGCTTAAGTTACAAAACCGCCTGGACGATAATCGAACGCGCCAACAATCAATCGCCCAAAACCTTGATCGCTTCGGAAACCGGCGGCGCTAAGGGCGGCGGGACTTGTTTGACTCAATCCGGCCGCATACTGCTCGATATGTTCGCCAAGCTAGAGGCGCAACATAAGCAATTTCTGTTACAGCTGAATCAAATCGTAGAGGCGGATGCGGACGTGATGCTGCTGTTGAAACCCTTAACCATCAAAACCAGCGCCGCCAACCAATTATTCGGCGTGGTCACGGAATTAATAACCGGCGCCGTCAATACGGAAGTCCATGTCAAGCTCAAGGGGGGAGAAAAGATTTGCTCGACTCTTAGCCATATTGAAGCGGAAGCCTTGCGGCTTGCCGTAGGCCGTGAGGTGCTGGCGCTCATCAATAATAATGAAATCAGCCTGTTTACCGGTCCCGATACATTCCGCATTTCGGCCAGGAATCAACTTTTAGGCATCGTCAGCCGCGTACAATTGGCGGACGTCGATGCGGAAATTGTCATCTACTTGCCGGGCGGCGATAGTTTGACGGTTCTGATCACCAGGCAAAGCGCCGAAAACATGGGCTTGAAACCCGGCATGCAATGCCGGGCGGTATTCAAAAGCAACGCCATATTGCTAGCTACGCTGCCTGCAAACTGATGTTCGGTTATCTCCATGGATATCCCTCCCTCTGTAAAAACGCTACAATGAATTTTATGTCGATGTATTAAACTCAATAAACGGCGCATGGAAAAAGAATCGAACTATAATGTCAATATAAGGCTTTATGCGAAAATAAACAAAAACAGTGGATATACCGGACAAAGCAGCGGTTACAAGGAATAAATCCACATGACTTATAATCCTGACGGGTAACTAATCAGTGAGTGATGATAGCGTCAGCTATCAGCGGGTTTTGGAAAGTTTAAGCACTCGTTGGACGGTTACTGTTATTTACGCAGAGTAATTACTCTTATGATAATAATAATTAAAAAAGATCCGCCGGCCGTTTTGAACGCCAATGAAGTTGAAAAACTGCTTCATCCCTTTATTAAAGGGCGTTTCTGGGAAAAAAGCGGCGAACTTAAGTCTTTACGCATCATTGAAATCGCCGGCCCTCGGAATACTTTCTATGAATATCATTGTATCTGCGAAGTGTTTCCCGTTGAGGTCAGCCGGCGCGTAATAAAAAATCTTAACGGCAAAATTTTATTCGGCGCCCCGTTGGCCGTGCAGGAATATATGGTTAGAAATCCGTTTAACGATCAAAGAAAGCAAGGCGCCGCAAATAGCCGGACTGCTCAGGAAAAAAGAAAATCGGAGCGGCGGCGAACGCCGTTGGTCAGCCGGCAGCTGGACGGTAAGTAAACGCTAAATGAAATTCGGGATTAGCCATGCGTCAGCAGATGCGCCAATTGGTTTAGATTTGCATCTGGCGCGGCATGCCCTTCAATGACATAGCGGATTAATTCGTCGTCTTCACATTC
Organism: Methylomonas sp.; assembly: GCA_050015235.1. GTDB lineage: Bacteria > Pseudomonadota > Gammaproteobacteria > Methylococcales > Methylomonadaceae > Methylomonas. Next base: position 6,123 of record JBEKBU010000086.1, read on the forward strand.
CAGCAAGCGTAAAAATTGCTGTTGCTCGGACTTTTCAGCCCGTGCAAAACGGTTTTCCAGGTAGCCGAGTAATATCAAATCCAATTCCAGGGTGCCGCGCCGGCAGCGCCAGCGCAGTTTGTTAAGCTCATTCATGAGGCCGGACGGCGCACCAGCATTTTTTTGATTTCGGCGATGGCTTTAGCCGGATTTAAACCTTTCGGACAGGTATCGGTGCAGTTCATGATGGTATGGCAGCGGTATAGTTTGAATGTGTCGTCAAGTTGCGCCAAGCGTTCCCGGTCGTTGTCGTCGCGGCTGTCCGCCAGCCAGCGGTAGGCTTGCAACAGTACGGCAGGGCCCAGGTATTCATCGCCGTTCCACCAATAACTGGGACAACTGGTTGAGCAGCAGGCGCATAATACGCATTCGTATAAACCATCCAGGCGGGCGCGCTCTTCCACACTTTGTAACCGTTCTCCCGCGGCCGGCGGCGGGTTATCGTTCGTCAGCCAGGGTTGGATTTCGGCGTATTGGTCATAAAAATGGCTCATATCGGCGACCAGATCCTTGACCACCGGCAGGTGCGGCAGCGGATATATGCGGATGGGGCCGTTGTAATCGCTGATGGCCTTGGTGCAGGCCAGGGTGTTTTTGCCGTTGATATTCATGGAGCAGGAACCGCACACGCCTTCCCGGCAGGATCGGCGGAAGGCCAGGCTGCTGTCGATTTCGTTCTTGATTTTAAGGATAGCGTCCAGCACCATGGGGCCGCAGTTATCCATGTCGATTTCATAATTGTCGATGCGCGGATTTTCGCCGCTGTCGGGGTCCCAGCGGTAAATATGAAACAGGCGGATATTGGTAGCGCCGGAAGCCGGGTAGGTTTTACCGGGTTTGACCACCGAGTTTTGCGGTAAAGAAAATTCCACCATTTAATAAACCATCTCTTTAAGAGCCACTGTAGCGACTTCGTCGGTTAGCGTGTGCAAATGCACCGGCCGGTAGTCTATGCTGACTTGATTATCATGCCGCCAGGTCAGGGTATGTTTTAACCAGTTCCGGTCGTCACGTTGCGGAAAATCCTCCCGGGCATGGGCGCCGCGGCTTTCCTGACGGTTGCCGGCGGCATGGATAGTGACATGGGCTTGCCCAAGCAAATTGTCCAGTTCCAGCGTCTCCACCAGATCGGTATTCCAGATCAGGGATTTGTCGCCGGTTTTAACGTCGGCAAACGAAGCGGCCACTTCGGTCATACGCTGCATGCCTTCCCGCAAAGTGGCTTCCGTTCTGAAAACAGCCGCCTTGGATTGCATCGTCGTTTGCATCTCCAGCCGGATTTCGGCTGTTTTCAAGCCGCCGTTGGCGTGGCGGATGCGGTCGAAGCGCGTCAGAGCCGCTTCGCAAATTCCGCTAGGCATAGAGGAATGCGGCATGCCCGGTTTAATGAGCTCGGCGCAACGGATGGCGGCCGCCCGGCCGAATACCACTAGATCCAGCAGGGAGTTGGAGCCCAAGCGATTAGCGCCGTGTACGGAAACGCAAGCTGTTTCGCCTATCGCCATTAAGCCCGGCACGATAAAATCGGGGTCGCCGTCCTTCAGAGTGACGACTTCGGCTTTGTAATTGGTCGGTATGCCGCCCATATTGTAATGCACCGTGGGGAGTACCGGTATCGGCTCCTTGGTGACATCGACGCCGGCGAAAATCCGCGCGGTTTCGGAAATACCCGGCAAACGCTCATGGACGACCTTCGGATCAAGGTGTTCCAGATGTAAATGCACATGGTCTTTTTTCGGGCCTATGCCGCGGCCTTGATTGATTTCGACGGTGATGGCGCGGCTTACCACGTCGCGGGACGCCAAATCCATGGCGTGCGGAGCATAACGCGGCATAAAACGCTCGCCTTCGGAATTGGTTAAATAGCCGCCTTCGCCGCGTGCGCCTTCGCTCATTAAACAGCCGGCGCCATAAATGCCGGTGGGATGAAATTGCACGAATTCCATATCCTGTAGAGGCAATCCGGCTCTTAACGCCATGGCGTTGCCGTCGCCTGTGACGGTATGAGCCGAAGTGCAGGAAAAATAAGTGCGCCCATAGCCGCCGGTGGCCAGGATGGTTTGATGGCCACGGAAAAAATGGATGGAGCCGTCGTCCAGACACCAGGCCAGTACGCCTACGCATGCGCCGTTATGCATAATCAAATCCAGCGCGATATATTCGATAAAAAATTCGGCTTTGTGTTTTAACGCTTGCTGGTATAGCGTGTGCAAAATGGCGTGGCCGGTAACGTCGGCCGCCGCGCAAGTGCGTTGCGCTTGTCCTTCGCCGTAGTGGGTGGACATGCCGCCGAAAGCGCGCTGGTATATTCTGCCGTCGGCGGTACGGGAGAAAGGGACGCCGTAATGCTCCAATTCGATAACCGCAGGAATGGCTTCCCGGCACATATATTCTATGGCGTCTTGATCGCCCAGCCAATCCGACCCTTTAACGGTATCGTACATATGGAAGCGCCAATCGTCTTCGCCCATATTGCCCAGTGCGGCGCTAATCCCGCCTTGGGCGGCGACCGTGTGGCTGCGGGTAGGGAATACCTTGCTGATGCAAGCGGTTTTGAGGCCTTTTTCCACCATGCCGAAGGTTGCCCGCAAACCGGCGCCGCCGGCGCCGACCACGACGACATCGTGTTGATGTTCAATGATATTGTAAGCCGAGCCCATATAATCTTTGCCGCCTTTAGAAAATAACGCCGAGCGTGGCGAGCAGCGCAATGCCGCCGAGTGAGAATAAAACCAGCCAGACAACTTTAATAACTCTGTTTCTGAGCGGCGGGCCGATATAATCTTCGATAACTACCTGCATGCCTAAAGCGGCATGATAAATGACGGCCAATATCCAAGCTAGGATGGCTAATGCATTGACCGGTGAAGAAAGCCAGGCGGTGGTTTCCGCGTAAGGCGCATGCAGCGCCTTGTGCAGAAATATCACTAGCCAAACCGTGAGCGGCGTTAACGCCACCGCGGTCAGGCGCTGATAACGCCAATGACTGACGGCTGAAATTTCCGGTGGTATATTATTTAGTAGCGCCAGTAGGTTTTTATATTGCATTAGCCCGCCTTATGAAATGATCAACGCCAGTAGAAAGAGCAGCGCGGCGGCGCCCAGTTCATATAATGCGTAACGGTCCAGCGTGGCGCGGTCGAAAGTTTCGCCGATATCCCAGAGTAAGTGCCGAACGCCATGGCAGAGATGAAAAAACAGGGCGAACAGAAAACCCCAGTATATCAGCCGGCAGACGCCCAGCGACATAAAGTTCTGCATGGCCGCGTAGCTCTGCGCGCCGCCGGCTATGCTGATCAGTATGGCGGCGAACAGGACAAGTCCGAAACTAAGCAATACGCCGGTGATGCGGTGCGTGATGGAAAACAGGCCGGTTAGCGGAAGGCGGTAGACTTGCAAATGCGGTGAAAGCGGTCGGCGGTCAGATGTCATTTTTCGGTAATTGGCAGGGTTCAGGCGCAAAACTAATATTAGCAAATTTTAAATGCAACTTGTAAAACATTTCAAAAATAAGTAAAAATAACTATTCGGCGAAATTTTAAGCTAGCGTCAGCTACCCGGCCTCCAACAGCCAATATGGTCAGCTACCGGCGAATTTTAGTAGGTTAGCCGTTTGGCGAATAGTTACAAATAAATTAACTGACTTGTTGAGTAGATAGTAAGTAAAATTGTCAACTAAACCATAAGCAAGAATGCCTATTTATTAATAAAGCTTAGCATAAGGCGCGATTTTAGAGTCAGCTCGTTAGCTTTAAACCGTTACTTGATTTTTTTAGTAAACTTATCGAAAATTTTTTCCAGGAATGTATGAACGTTAAATTTTGTTACTCATTCAACAACGGTGACGGTAAAAATAAAGCGCTATTCGGCGGAAAAGGCGCTAATTTATGCGAAATGACGCAATTAGGTTTGAATGTGCCGCCGGGTTTTGTGATAAGCACGGCAGCTTGCCGGGAATATTTGCGTGATAGCTGTTTGCCGGCCGGACTGATGGAGGAGGTGCGCCGGCATATTGCCGACATGGAGCAAATTACCGGCAAACATTTCGGCGGCGCGGCTGATCCGTTACTGGTTTCGGTGCGTTCCGGCGCCGCCGTCTCCATGCCGGGGATGATGGACACCATACTCAATCTCGGCTTGAACAGGCAGACGCTGCTGGCTTTGATTGAAATGACCGACGATACCCGATTTGCATACGATGCCTACCGGCGCTTTATACAGTTATTCGGTAAGGTCGCGTTGGGTATAGAAGATGAAAAATTCGATTTCCACTTTCAGGCCGTTAAACGTAAAGCCGGTATCAAAGCCGATGTGGCCTTGAATAGCGACCAACTTCAGGAAATCAGCGAATTGTTCCTGAATGTAGTCTACGAAGAAACAGGGCGTCCGTTTCCGGAAGATGTTTACGACCAGTTGGAAATCGCCATTAAAGCGGTGTTTAACTCCTGGCTTGGAAAACGGGCGCTGGATTACCGGCGTCAATTCCATATTACTCCCGATATAGCGGATGGGACGGCGGTTAATATCGTTACCATGGTGTTCGGCAACATGGGGGATGATTGTGCGACCGGCGTCGGTTTTACCCGCAATCCCGCCACCGGCGATAACGAAATGTTCGGCGAATATCTGGTCAATGCGCAAGGCGAAGATGTCGTCGCCGGCATTCGCACGCCGAAACCGGTGCAGGAGATGATCGTTGAATTGCCTGAACAGTATCTACAGTTAAAAGAATTGCGCGATAAACTGGAAGCCCATTACCGGGAAGTTCAGGATTATGAATACACTATCGAACGCGGCGTGCTTTATTGCCTGCAAACCCGTAACGCTAAAATGAATGCAGCCGCCATGGTCAAATCGTCGATTGACATGGTTGGCGAAGGGTTAATCGGCAAATCCAGGGCTTTGTTGCGGATTAATCCGGAAATTTTGGAGCAGCTGTTGCACCCGCAATTGGCGCCTCATCACGGCCAGCCGCCCATCGCCCAGGGTTTGGCGGCTTCGCCCGGCGCGGCCTGCGGCAAATGCGTATTCGACGCGGATACGGCCGTGCGTCTGGCGAAAACCGGCGCGGAGATTATATTGCTTAGGGAGGAAACCAAGCCGGAGGATATCCATGGTTTTTTTGCCGCGCAAGGCATACTGACCAGCCGCGGCGGTAAAACCTCTCATGCGGCCGTGGTCGCGCGCGGCATGGGCAAGGCTTGCGTGGCCGGCGCGGAGGATATAAGGATAGATGTCCGCACCCGGCAGGCGTTTGTCGGCGATATTTTGATCAAGGAAGGCGATTTGATTACCCTGGACGGCGGCAGCGGTCATATTTATCTCGGCCGGATTCCCACTCTGGCGCCGGTATTTTCAGAAGAACTCAAGACTTTATTGAGCTGGGCCGATAAAGAGGCGCGCTTGCAGGTGCTCGCCAACGTCGATACGCCGGAGACGGCGCGGATCGCCGCCGGCTACGGCGCGAAAGGTATCGGTCTGTGCCGTACCGAACGCATGTTCAATGCCGCGGACCGCTTGCCTTTGGTCGTGGATATGATACTGGCGCGCAATACCGAGGAACGGGAGACCGCCTTGGCGAAATTATTCCCGATTCAGCGCGATGATTTTCAACAGTTGTTTGAGGCCATGTCCCCGCATCCGGTGACAGTGCGTTTGCTCGATCCGCCCATGCATGAATTTTTACCGAACGAGCATCAGTTAGTCGAGGAAATTGACGCTTTAAAACATTATTTGACCGATTTTAGAGGTCAGCGCGTCACCCTTGAAACCTTGGGCGCTACGGCGGAGTTGCCGGCGCCGTTTAATCTGCTGAATGAAGAACTCATTACGCGGGCTATCCGTAAAAAAGAAATGATGTTGGCCAAGGTGTTTGAATTGTATGAAGTCAATCCCATGCTTGGCCATCGCGGCGTGCGTTTGGGCATGAGTTATCCGGAAATTTATAAAATGCAAATCCGCTCGATCCTGGAAGCGGCGGCGCGTTGTGTGAAACAACGCATTCCCATCGAGCCCGAAATCATGGTTCCGCAAGTGATTACCGCGCAGGAGTTGAAAAAAGTCAAGCAATTCGTCGATGAAATCCAGACGGAGGTAGAAAACCAATACCGGCTTAAACTCAACTTCAAGTTTGGCAGCATGATAGAGACTGTTCGCGCTTGTACGCGCGCGGACAAACTGGCGGAAATCGCGCATTTTTTCTCTTTCGGCACCAACGACTTGACTCAGGCTGTGTTTTCGTTCTCTCGGGAAGACGCCGAAAACAAATTTTTACCTTTATATGAGGATTCCGGCTTGTTAGAGGATAATCCGTTCGAGACGCTGGATATCTCTGGTTTGGGTAAACTGATGAAAATGGCGATCGAATTGGGCCGCTCGCACCGTCCGGAGCTGCGTATAGGCATTTGCGGCGAACACGGCGGCCATCCCCGTTCGATACGTTTCTGCCACGATCTGGGTCTGGATTACGTTTCCTGTTCGGCGCCGCGCATCCCGGTTGCGCGGTTGGCGGCGGCGCATGCGAAGCTTTTGGAGGATAAGGCGGTTTAAAGAACGGGAAGAGTGATTCGGCTTACGGATTCTTAATCTGGGCATGGATACCCAGACCCCAACCGGCAAATTGATGTTGACCGTCTTGGGTGGCGTCGCACAATTCGAGCGAGAATAGATGCTTGAGCGGCAACGGGAAGGTGTTGCTAAAGCCAAGGCGGCAGGTAAATACAAAGGCCGCAAACCCCTGGTTGATGAATTACGTCAAGAAGTTGTTTCCCTTGCTGAAAAAGGTAAGACTAAAACTTACATTGCCAAGCAGTTGGATATTGGAGAGGCTACCGTTTATCGTATCCTTGCGGCATCAAAAAAAATTGATAGTCCAACATTTTTGGAATTTTTATGATTGCTTTACCCATGCTACCGCATCCTTAAATTCTGCCGGCGTGTAGATAGCTACTTGACCATCTATAAAATAAGAACCGATTTTTGTAGCCCATTCAACCCACTTTTTCTCGCTCACAACCGCTATTTTCTCGAAATTATGTCGGTGCTGCATACCAAATACGGCATCATCCCATACAGCCCCTAGTTCTATGCCGGTAAAATTTTCAGCAAAATAGAATACCAATCTGATTTTTTCGAACTTTTCTATCAGTTGATTAAGGCTAGGAATAAAAATGTTCTCGTAATCCTGACTGGTTAGTTTTTCTGTTGCTTGAACCACCAATGTTTTACCTTCGGTTTCCTGCATAATCGTTATCATGAAAATCACCACTAATATTTTGATGCCGACAAATCGCTATTTTGAGCTCATCAAATTACAACTCCAGTTTGAATTAAAGTCAATAATTTACAGCAATGCAATTTTTCAAAGCTTGTCATTATTCTTCCGCAATAAATTTTCTGCCAGAATGGGGAAGAGAAATACTGAAATCATGCCTGTACAAACGAGCACTGCGCCTTTATCGGGCGCCATGAGTCCAGAAGTAATACCCAGTTCTGTTATGATTACGATCAAAGGCAAACCGGTGGCCGAATATAGCGCGAACGGCAATTTTTCGTTCTGCGCAAGCGCTTGACCATAGAGAAAAACCGGCGCACCTCTAATAACAAACAGAAGAACCAGTAGGCCAATAATCTCAACCGGCGTTGCGGGCGATGCCCATAATGCGCTAAGTTCAAACTTCATACCGGCAACGATGAAAAAAAATGGAATCAGGAATCCGTAACCAATTGCATCCAGCTTTTGACGAAGCATCACGCCTCCTTCACCCTCGGAAGCAAGACTGACCACCATGCCGGCGGCAAATGCGCCGATGACAACGTTAAAGCCGAATTTAGCGGCAAGCACCACCAATAGCGCCTGTAAAACGATACAAACTCTCACGGGTAATTGACCACTGCTTTGCATGGTTTGCGCCAACAAATCAATGATTTTTGAAGATCGAACCTGCGTCGCCATGTAGGCGGACAGCAAAATTATTCCTGCAAAAACGATCATAAATAGCGTAAGTAAAACCGGCGAATGTTCGGGGATAATTAGGAAAGAAATCGCCAAGAGGGGGCCGAGTTCGCCCATCGCGGCAACGGATAGCAATAACTTACCAAACTCGGTTTCCAGAACCCCTTTATCGCGTAGAATGGGGGCCAGAACACCGAGGGCGGTAGTTGATAAGGCCACAGCCGCTAATAACGGGGTTTTAATCAAGTCCAGCGAATTCGCAATGAACATAAAGACCATTGCTACTGTCAATGATAAAAACCAACCACCGACAGCTAATGCTAACGTTTTTCCCTGGATTTCTTTAAAGTTGATTTCCAAACCTACCATGAACAGTAAAAAGGTTAAACCCAGTTCGCCCATTGTCCCCACCAATCCATCCGCATTAACGAGATTAAGGATATGAGGGCCAATAAA
>JBEKBU010000087.1:0-14562 GCA_050015235.1 Methylomonas sp.
TTTTCATTGACGTGTAACCTCATGATTCGTGGTGAATGTTCCCCTCCTAGGAGGGCTTGAGGTTACATTTTATATTCAATTAAATCGTAGGGGTTTTCTCCGCGTTAGCGGCTTCGTCCAACTACAAAGCTTCGATTAGTGGCGCTGTGGCCGGCTTAGAGCCTGAAACGGTTCTGGTCGTTGAAATTGCGGGGCGCGTTGACGATTTCAAGCAGGCTGTCGAGGCGGCCGGTCTGGAATGGCTGGGAGAGTGGGATTTAGACGATATTGAGCCTGACGACGATTTTTACGAGGTTAATAATAGAGAGGAACGATCTGACAAGAATGTATCGGGCCGTTTGTTTTTATCTCTTGTCAATGAACGGGCTCTCCAGGAAATTTTGTCTCTATGGGAAAAATGGAGAAATCAGGCGGCATTGCCATCAGGAATGAAAAAGTGGCGTGAAGTTTTCAGCCAAATAGTTCTGATTCGCCGCTGGGGAATAGAAGAGACTTTGGGTGAAACAGGCATGCTAGAGCTTTGGAGAGAGATTATTGACCCCTTCAACCCTAATCAGGAAATTTACTTTCAGATTGAGCTTTTCTATAGGAGTAATCTAGAAAAACGCCGGCAAAATGAAAATGTAGTTGCAGCATTGCTGCAAAACCTTGCAGGGCAAACTATTAGTCCGTTCATTGATAATCCGGATATTGCTTTCCATGCAGTCAAGGCGAAACTGCCGGCAGGTAAAATCATTTTACTCTTGGATGAAATCAGTAATTCCAATAAAGAAATTGATATTCATATTCCATTGTTCAAATTTCCTAACATCATGTATTTTAGGCCGACCGGACAATCCTTGGCGACTATGCAGGAAGATGAAGGCCATGATTCAACTTTTCCTATAGGAGCTCCTGATTTACCCCCGGTTGCCGCCATTTTGGACGGCGTACCTAATCTTCAGCATGAAGCTTTGAAGGATAGGCTGCTGCTTGATGATCCAGAAAATTTGGCGGAAAACTATCAACCAGGGGAAAGACGTCATGGAACGTCCATCGCTTCCTTAGTGGTGCATGGCGATCTTGACGATGAGAATATAAAGCCATTAGCCAGGCAAGTATATCACCGGCCCATCATGCAGCCCAACCCTCAAAGTCTGGATCGGGATGAACATGTGCCCGAAAAGATTTTTTTAGAGGATAGAATATTTATGGCAATTAAGCGCATGTTGGAGGGAGAAGGTGACGTTCCTGCCCAAGCGCCGCATGTAAAAATCGTTAATTTATCCATAGGTGATCCATTCAGGCCATTCATCCATACGCCAAGCCCTTTGGCTAGGCTATTAGACTGGTTAGCTTGGAAATATCGTATCCTGTTCTGTGTGAGTGCTGGCAATTTTGGCGGCGATATCGATTTGCAGGTATCGGCACTTGAATTTTCAAAATTTTCCGATGAAGAGAAAATTTACCATACAATACAGTGTATAGAGCAGCAGCTATCCGAGCGCCGGCTGTTATCACCTGCGGAGGCTATGAACGTGCTAACCGTTGGGGCCTTGCATGATGACAAATCCGGTGATTACCCTGCTTACTATCGGATTGACTTGTTACCCGATATTAATTTATTTAGTCCAGCTTCCAGATTCGGGCACGGATTTAGAAAATCCATAAAACCTGAAATTTTATTGGCTGGTGGCCGGCAACTTTACCGAACGCCGAGTTCAACCAAGGGAAGCCTATGCGGAATCGATAAAACCAAGCAATCTCCAGGGCAGAAAGTCGCCTGGGATAGTAAACAAGAAGGCGAACTTTCCCAATGCGTCCATACACGCGGAACAAGCAATGCGACTGCTTTGGCTACGCGAAGCGGCGTACTTATCTATGATGTATTGCAAACTTTACAAATTGAGCATGGGGAGCAAATTAGGGATGAGCTCATTTCAGTAGTGATCAAAACATTATTGGTTCATGGCGCGCGTCATAATGAACAAGTTAAGTCTTCACTTACTGCTGCGCTAAAGAAGCCAGATAATTCGCGAAAGATAAAAGAAGTATTAGCCAGATATTTAGGCTATGGGGCTGTTGATATTGAGCGAGTTATGAGATGTACAGAGCAACGTGGCACAATACTAGGTTGCGGTGAAATTAAGGCTAACGATGTTCATGAATATCGGCTTCCATTACCGCCGGCATTGACAAATAGAAAGGACTGGCGGCGTTTGGTTGTCACCTTGGCTTGGTTTACGCCTATCAATCCCAATCATCGCAATTTACGCGAGGCAAAGTTGGAGCTTTCTTCACCGGAAAAATGGGATGCAATTCCCTTGAAACTAGCTCGGCAGGATGTCGATCACAACCAAGTCCACCGAGGAACGGTACAACATGAAGTTTTGGAAGGAGAGAAACAGATATCGGCTTATCAAGATGGGGAACACATATTGATACATGTGACATGCAAAGCCGACGCCACCGCTTCTTTGGATGATCTCATTCCTTATGGTCTAGCGGTAACGCTTGAAGTTAAGGAAGGCGTGAACATCCCCATTTATCAAGAACTCAGAGCTCGCATTAAACCGCAAGTGGCCGTTGGCGCCTCGTAATGATCTATGTAAAAAATTGCGCATTATTTTATTTAATAAGCAACGCGATAGCCTATGTTTAAGCAATAACCTTTAGCGGTGCAGGCATCCGTTTTAAAACCACGGCGCCTAGCTTTCTACTCAAGCGCGATTTTGCCGTCGATGGTATGGCTAATTCCGATAGCCGGCGCTTCCAGCGTCATTTTTATCTCGAAAGTTTCCGAACCGCTCAACCGCCCCGTTTCAATCGCCTTATACACGGCATGCTCGATCTCGCGTTGCGAGGCGATGCCTACCGTTTTTAAATATCGCCTGATTTCGATGTTAAAGGTATCTTCGTTCATGCTGCTCCCCGTGGCTAAGCTGAAAGGCCGCTAGTAAGCGCCGGCCGCTATAATAAAAAATTATCCCATATTTCATTTAAACTAGGGAAGAGTAATTGAACTTTCTTCCGCGCCGTACATCATTATGACGGGAGATAGTAAATTGTCGGCGAGCTTGCTTTTAGCAAATTACTTAACCGGCGATTCCTTGGCTATGCCCGAGCTAACGGTAAACCCGCCGAGATTGACGTCGACAAAGTTTCGATTGTTGATTATCTTATTCGGATACGGGTTTTTAGTGAAGGAATAGTGACTGCGGGCATAGCATCTTTTTGGATGAGGCGGAGTCGCATCTTCGGGAGTAATCATGAAAAAAATATGCGCTTCAATAACGGCGGCGGCTCTGATTTTGTTGGCCAATCCGGATGTACAGGCCGATACCGCGCTGCAAAAACTCAGCCGGGGCATGGCTGACATCGTCCTCGGCGTTCTGGAAGTTCCCGCCAAACTCAATAAGGAAACAGAAGCCCATGGCGGCCCGCTTGGTTTCCCGTTAGGCCTGTTTGAAGGGGTGGGCATGATGGCCGGCCGGGAGCTGGTCGGCGTCTACGAATTCGTCACCGCGCCTTTTCCGATTCCCAGCAATTATCAATCGGTCTTGGAGCCTGAGTATCCTTGGGGCTATTTCTGAATCCGGAGATACAGCCATAAACCTAAGTCATGGCTGTATTTCGGTAATGATTAAAACCGCTGGTTCCCTTACAGGAATGTTTTCAGGTTTGCAAAGCCTTCGCGGGCGGCTTTCAATTCCTGTTCGGCGCCGGCAAGATCCGATTTTTTAGCGGCGTCTCTTGCTTTTTTCAATTTCATCAACACTTTGTCTTTTTCAAATTCGAATTTGTAGTTAGCGCTGAGTTCAGTGGCGGTTTCGTGTACTGACTTGATCGATTCAACCACGGCTTCGGCATTGCCGGCGGGAATTAAATCCAAAGTGGTTTGAATTTTGGCGTCGACTTCTTTCAAAACATCGGGCGCATGTTTTTTGGCTTCTTTAGCAAATGTTGAACCGGAAAGACCCAGCATCGTAAAAAACATGATGAACGTGATAAATATTTTCTTAATTGACATGGTTAAACCTTGTAAGTAATTTATTGCGTGAGTTGAGGGTTTATCGGTATTGTTTGCATATAACACCTAAGAGCCGGTGTTAGACAGGATGGCGGTAATGTTGATAAAAACTTAGCAATGTTTGCGTTTGCTTGATTTTCTCAAGATTGATGAGCCTAAAATCGACAGGTGAGGGTAAGATTTTTCGACTAGCAGCATAACGGCGCGAAAAGCAAAATTATGTGTGCTCACATCCTTAATAATTATATCAGAAAAAAAGATGTTATCAAGAGTTCGTTACTTCATGAGCATCCAAATGCGCCGGGCCGGGATGGGGCTAAAGATTTTTGCATGTTAGCCGCTATTCTTTACAGAGAATGTAACCGAGATTTTACCCGCTCGGTTCACTATAAAGGAGTCTATCATGTCCACAATAACCGGCGTTCAAAACACCTCCGCCACGCAATCGACGGCTAGCGCCGGCTCTTCGCAAAACATAGACCGGCAGATTAAAGCCCTGCAACAGCAGATTAGCACGGAGGAGCAAAGCAGCGACAACGCGGAAACCAAGCAGCTTAAAATTCAACTGCTTGAAGAAAGAATACAGCTATTGGAAATGCAGGAGCAACAAGCGCAACAAGCCCGGCAACAAGCGCAAAATCAAGCCGCCGATAATCAGAGCGGCGGGGCCGGCAATAATAATAACGCCAACAAAACCGCCAGCGGCAATAGGCTGGATACATACGCCTGACGGCCTGGAAAATAGGGGCTAGCGCTAATATAAACAATAACTGTAACTCTCAAGAAACGCTTTTATAAGTGACCGATAGCTGACCAGCTTGGCTTTTGGCTCCGGACCGCCTAGCAGAGGTTTGACCGGCATGGAGGCCGGGCGAAAGCTACACGGATGTATACACCGCGTCCTCTGCTAGGCGGTCCGGCGCCAAAAGCCGTGTAGCTGACGCTATCCTTAAATCTCGCCGAATAGTCGCGAACGATTCGGCGCATCCTTTTGTGAAAGTCTAACTAAGCGGCGGACCTATTACGTACGGCGGCGGCCAAACCGATCAATCCGGCGATGAACAGCGCGGCGTTGCCCGGTTCCGGTACGCTCGTAGGCGTGCCCACAAAGCCGATGGTGTTAGTGTTGGCGTCAGTGAAGAAGCCGGCGATCTGACCAAGGTCGTTGACGCCATTGATCGTGGTATTCGTTGAGCCGGTAGGATCGAACGAGGTGAATGTACCGCCTATGTCGGTGTAACCGTGCTGGACGCCGGCGGAGTCTTGATAAAAGCCGACGATTTCGCCGCTATTGTTAATGCCGAGCGCCTGGGTAAACGTAGAACCGAACGGATCGATAGTGGTAATCGTTCCGCCGATGTCCAGGAAGCCGATCGAGGTGGTCGCGGTCGGCAGGTAGAAACCCACGACTTCGCCGGCATTGTTGATGCCGACCGCCTGGCTGTTCTGATTGGAAGGCAGCAAAGCGTTGATATTGGTAAACACGCCGCCGGCTTGACTGTAAGCCGTCTGACCGACTTGACCGGCCGGGTCGGTGGCGGAGGAATAGCCTACCGTGGTGTTGGAGTCGTTAATGCCCAACTGCTGGTTGAAGACGGTGCCGGGGTTATCGACTGTCTTGAACGTGCCGCCGATATCCGTAAAACCGTGCGTCGTTCCCGCCGTATCGATGTAAATGCCGGCGGTGCTGCCGGCGCTGTTGATGGCGGTCACCATGGTCTGCGCCGAACCCGGGAAATTCTCGGACGTGAAGTTGTTAGGCAGCGTCAGCGTGAAGCCTTGGGCGACAGTGGCGCCGTCAAAGCCGGCGATTTCGCCGGAATTGTTGATGCCGAGCAGTTGCGTAAAGGTTGGGTTGGCCGTGGATTGTACGGTCTGAACGGTGTAAGAGCCGGCGAGGGCGGAGCTGATAGGGGTGGACAGGAAAATCGCCAACATCACGGATTTGTTAAGTGTTTTATTTTTCATCATAATTTCTCCAGATCATTACGGCATTGTTAGGTGGGTAAACATCCGACAGAAATAGTCGGATATTTGAAATATATCACAATATTTATTAAAATGACAACCCCGTACAAATACTGTAATATACCATAGCCATATTTTCAAATCATGCCGGCTACGTACGGCTCAGTCGCCTAATTCCCCGCAAACGGCGCGTATCCTGGCGCGCAGATCGATAAAATTAGCATTCGATTCCGAAATGGGCGCGTCATTCGGATATTCGATTACAGCGGCGAATTCGTCCGGCTGTAAGGGTTCATGCTCCGCTAGTAATTTGTCGACTACGCCGGCATCGGCGTCCGAAGCGTCGTTGCCCTGGCGCAGCCGTTGTTCGACGCGTTGACGCAATAAGTCGGCGCCGGCTTGTATCGACAAAATAACAAAAGGGGTTTGCATTTTTGCCGCCAGGTCGCGGAACCGCCGGCGATGGGCCTGTTTCAAAAATGCCGCGTCGACGATGACCGGAAAACCGAAGCCGAGCAACTGTTCGGCCAGCCGCAGCAAGTGCGCATAGGTGCGTTGCGAATAAGCGTCCTCGTACAGGCCGCCGCTGCCGTCATCGCCGGCGAGTCCGGCCAGCCGCTTGCGTTCGATATCGGAACGCAGGCGGACGGCCCGCATTTGCTCGAGTAACATCCCGGATATAAAGGTCTTGCCGCAACCGGGCAGGCCGTGCGTGACGATTAAAGCCGGTCTTGGCCTGGCCAGATAGCCGCCGGCCAACCGCAAATAACCGCGGTATTCGGCTAGCGCGGCGTCGCTCCCGGCCGCCGGGTCCCGCATCAGGCTGATTTTGGCGCGCACCAGCGCCCGGTAAGCCAGATAGAAGCGCAGCAAGCCCAGGCCGCCGTAATCGCCGCCGATTTGCAGATAGGCGTCGAGGAAACGAAACGCCAGATCGTGACGGTCGTGGCGTTGCAGATCCATCATCAAAAAAGCGATGTCGTTAATGACGTCTATCCAGCGCAGTTTCGGGTCGAACTCCAGGCAATCGAACGCGACCGGCGCGCCGTCCAGCAAAACGATATTGCCTAAATGCAGATCGCCGTGGCATTCGCGGATAAAACCGGCCCGGCGGCGTTGCTCGAACAGGCCGATGCAGCTAGTATAAAGGCTCTGGTTTGCGGACTGCGATTCGGCCAGCAAGGGCGCATCGCCGCAAGGGGCCAGATCCGCCAGTTGTTGAAAATTTTGTTGCGACGGCGCAACGATAGCCATTAGAGTTCCGTAGCCCGAATCGGCGGGAGCGGCGGGCAAGCTGGCGTGGAATGCGGCCAGACTAACCGCCAGTTGCTCGATATGCCGGGCGCCGAGCCCGCCGTTGGCCAGGAGATTATCCAGCTGCATGGCTATGGGGAAGCGCCGCATTTTTACGGCGTATTCGATGGCCGGCTCCATCCCGATGCGCGGCTGTCGCGCGCTGCCGCCGATGGCGACGGCTTGCAGATAAATTTGCGGGGCCAGACGGCGGTTCAGACGGATTTCTTCCTCGCAATAAAATTTCCGCGCGCTCAGCTCCCTGAAATCGAGAAAGCCTAAATCCAGCGGTTTTTTTATTTTGTACGCGTAGTTGCCAACCAATAATACCCAGGAGATATGGGTTTCCAGAAGTTGCATGTCGCCGGCCGGATGAGGATAGCAACAGGCGTCCCGCAGGGAGGAGATCAATATGTCGCCGCGCCGATTTGCCGTCATTGTTCACTCCTTGCTTGCTTTGGGTCGATAAGTATGATTTATTAGAATAAAACTTGAACGGTTATTTTACCCGGAGTTAGCCATGCTGTTCCTCGCACAACCCGGCTTGATTCGCTTGTTAATTTTAATTTCGGCTATTTCTTATACCACATTTGCGTTAGCCGAGGGAGAATCGAACATGTCACTCATACTTAAATCGGCGGACTTTGTCCATCAGGGCGAAATACCCAAGCTTTTTACCTGCGACGGCGGCGACATTCCGCCTACTCTAGGCTGGTCGGGGCTGCCGGCGCGCGCCAAAAGCCTGGCCTTAATCGTCGACGACCCGGACGCGCCCGACCCCGCGAATCCCAAAATGACTTGGGTGCACTGGATACTTTACAACATACCGCCGACCGCCGGCGGAGTCGCCGCCGAGGATATACCGCCGGGCGCTCTGCAAGGCAAAAACGACTGGCAAAAGGCAGGTTACGGCGGCCCCTGTCCGCCTATCGGCCGGCACCGCTACTTCCATAAACTCTACGTCCTCGATACCGTCCTACCCGATCTGCATCTGCCGAATAAAGACCAGCTTTTAAAAGCGATGGCGGGGCATATCGTCGCCCAGACGGAGTTGATTGGAACTTATCAGCGCCGCTAAGGCAAAAGCCGAATCGATGCCGGCCGGGATATTCATCCCGGCCGCAACGTTTTCACGCTCTCGATATCGACGGCAAATCTGTTACATTTCGCCCTGCATATATTCTTGTTCCGCCTCCAGCCAGTCGTCCATCTCGCGGCCCGGTTCAAAATTTCTATTGGCGGCTTTGTAATAAGCAAGCTCGGCGATTTTAGCGTCGTAATTCGGCAGGTTTATTGTATGATGGGATTCAGCGCTGGGTATTTGTTTAAGTTTTTCCGCGTTTTTAGTCATTTTTCACCTCACGATAAAAATGTTCCGGCTCATTACCGCCGGTAGTTAGGAAATATTTCTTTTTTTATAATGCGCATAAAGAAAAATAAAAACAATTCGTATAAATACCTACGGAAAACTGTTCACGCGCCTGAGCCAGCCTGTAAGATATTTTTGCAATAGCGGATGCAGCTCGGCTAAATTTCGATAATAAGCTATCCGGCCCTGTTTGTAGGTCTTATAAACGGCGGCTTGATCGTATTTGTTAAGCGCGGCCAGCGTTTCGGCGCCGATTTGGCCGTCCTCGGCGAGGCGTTCGCCCATGCTGTTTAGAATACGTTGAAACAGGATGCCGGCGTGATTTCCGGCGTTAACATAAAAATCGAAGACGATATCGGCTAAATTTTGATCGTCTATGTCATCGCCTTTCACGGCGTCCCAATAAGCAAGCTTATATATGAGGGCGGCCTGGTCGGCCGAAAGCTTTTCCAAATTTTCCAATGTCGGCTGAACGCCCAACAAAGGCGCCGCATATTTTTGGAAAGTCCGCCAGGTGACGCCTTTGTTGCTTGCCCCGCCGGGATCGTCCGGATCATTTACAAACCCGCCTTCAAACCGTAACAAAGTTGGAAAAAAACGCTCGAAATTCGCCATAAGCCAGCTCCTAAACAGCGGCACAATTAGAGGACCGCTTTATAGCGCGGCATCCGGAGCTTATCCGCAAAAACCGAATGGCCGGCGTTGGTTTAAAATTCGCTGAATGGTTGCAAAATATGTAAAATAGTGGGGTATTTGCGTTATAGTATGTTTATTCCGTATTATGTTCTTGATAAAGCCGTCCTATGGTTATGAAACCTTTAGCCAGTTAGCCATGCCCTAATTTTTTGGTATTTTTTCTTTGAACTCCACAAAATCCGAAACCGATGCGGCGTCATGTCAGGCGGACGCATCCACAAGCGGCCCCGCCTCGCTCGATTCCTTGATGCGCGTAGCCTTCGAGTCCGCCCCCAACGGCGCCGTCATCGTCGACGAAGCCGGCGCCATCCTCCAGTGCAATGTCCAAATCGAGCGGCTGTTCGGCTATGCCCGTCAGGAGCTCATCGGGCAATCCATCGAAATGCTCTTGCCGGAACGTTTCCGTCAAGTTCACCAGTTCATGCGCTTAGGTTTTGTCGCCGATAGCCAGACGCGGCTCATGGGCAAGGGACGAAGCCTCCTGGCGCTACGCAAGGACGGCGCCGAGTTTCCGGTGGAAATCGGCCTTAACCCCGTAGTGATGGCCGAGGGCGTCGTCATCTTGGCTTCCATTATCGATATCAGCGCGCGCATGGCGGACGAGGCGGCGCTACGCGACAGCGAGGAGCGGTTACGGGCCGTGATGGAGCACGTCGTTGACGGCGTCGTCACCATCGATGAACGCGGGATCGTGCAATCGGCCAACCCGGCCGTGGAGCGGCTCTTCGGTTACACGGCCGCCGAGCTGCTGGGGCGGAACATCGCGCTGCTGATGCCCGAACCGTTCCGCGGTCGGCACGATATGGCTACCTGGCGAACTATCTCGCCACCGGCGAGGCGAAAATCATCGGCGTCGGACGCGAAGTGACCGGGCGGCGCATGAACGGTTCGACGTTTCCGATGGATCTGGCGGTAAGCGAATTCTGGCTGGGAAATGTCCGCTACTTCACGGGCCTGATCCGCGACATTTCGGAACGGAAAGCGGCGGAAGCGCAGATCGGTTTCTTTGCCGACGCCCTCCGGACGCGAAACGCGGAACTCGAACGCAGCAATCAGGAGTTGGACGATTTCGCCTATATTGCTTCCCACGATCTCAAGGAACCCTTGCGCGGCATCCATAACTACTCCAGCTTTCTCATGGAGGATTACGGCGACAAGCTCAACGCCGACGGCCATGCGAAGCTGGCGACCATCGGCCGGCTGGCGCAACGCCTGGAGGACTTGATTGACTCGTTGCTGGTGTTCTCGCGGGTCGGCCGGGTGGATCTGGCCATCCAGGAAACGGACATGAATGCGGTAGTCGCCGCCGTGCTCGATTCGCTGTCGATCAACCTGCAAGAACGCGGCGTCCAGGTACGCATCCCCAGTCCGCTGCCTAGCGTGCGCTGCGACCGGGTCCGGATCGCCGAGGTGTTCCGCAACCTGATCGGCAACGCCATTAAATATAATGACAAACCCGGCCCATGGATAGAAATCGGTTGCCGCGTTACGCGGCCGCCGCGGAATGGGCCGGGGGCCGCCGCGGGCAAACAGGTGTTTTACGTCCGCGATAACGGCATAGGCATCCGCGAGAAGCATCTCGACGCCGTGTTTCGCATCTTCAAGCGCCTGCACGCGCGGGACCAGTTTGGCGGCGGTACGGGCGCCGGCCTGACCATCGTCAAGAAGATCGTCGAGCGGCACGCAGGGCGTATTTGGATAGAATCCAATTATGGCGAGGGAAGCACTTTTTATTTCACACTAGCAACCGAGGACTAGCTCCCATGCAAAATTCCAGACATCCCATCCTGTTGGTCGAAGACAGCCCCGAAGACACGGAGACCATGCGGCGCGCCTTCAAAAAGGCGGGGCTCGCCAACCCTATCCATCATTGTATCGACGGCGACGACGCCCTCGATTTCCTCCATCAACGCGGCGCGTATGCCGAGCCCGGCAGTGCGCCGCGCCCGAGCGTCATCCTGCTCGACCTCAATATGCCGGGAACCGACGGCCGCGAGGTGCTGGCCGAGATCAAGCATGACGAACAATTACAGACTATCCCGGTGGTGGTGCTCACCACCTCATCCGACGAACGGGACATCGAGAAATGCTACCAAATGGGCGCCAACAGCTATATCAAGAAGCCGGTGGATTTGGAAGGTTTCATGCGCGCGATCCAGTTGCTCAAGGATTACTGGTTCGAAATCGTCATTCTGCCTAAACAAGATAGCTAAGCGTGAATACTGAACCATACCGCATTCTGATTGTGGATGACAGCCCGGAGGATCGGGAGGCGTACCGGCGCCTGATTCTGAAGGGAGCGGCTAATGAATACAGTCTCGCCGAGGCTGATTGCGGCGAAGAGGGCTTGCGGCGCTGCCGCTCCGAACCGCCCGACTGCATCTTGATCGACTACAGCCTGCCGGATATTGACGGTCTGGAATTCCTCGCCCGTTTGCGCGCCGAAGACCATGGTCAGGATGTGCCGGTTGTTTTCCTCACCGGGCATGGCAACGAGGCGGTGGCGGTGCGGGCGATGAAGCAGGGCGCCCAGGACTATCTGGTGAAGGGTAGCGTCACGGCCGCGGAGCTGCGCCATACCCTGCGTAATGCGATCGAAAAGGCCGTCCTGCGCCGCCGGCTTGAACGGCAGGCCGCGATCCTGCGTCAGAGCCGGGCGCAGTTCCGCCTGTTCATCGAACAGGCGCCCATCAGCATCGCCATGTTCGACCGGAACATGAACTACATCGCCCATAGCCGGCGCTGGATCGAAGATTACGGCCGAGGATACGGCCACCTGATCGGCCTTAACCACTATGAGGTTCACCCGGATATTCCGGAGAAGTGGAAACAGATACACCGGGAGGCGCAAGCCGGGGCCTTCCTCAAGGACGATAATGACTTCTGGATTCAAGCCGACGGCAGCCCCCATTGGCTGCGCTGGGCTACCTATCCCTGGACGGACGAAAATGGGGAGATCGGCGGCGTCATCATTTCCTTGGAGGAAATGACCGCGCGCAGATTGGCCGAGGAGTCGTTGCGGAAGAGCGAGTTGCAAAACAAGCATCTCGCCATCATCCTGGAACAATCGGATCAGCCGTTCGGCATGGGTTATCCGGACGGCAGGATTGTATACGCCAACGCCTCGTTCGAGCGCCTCACCGGCTACACTAACGATGAGCTCATGGCGATGAATTGGGCGGAGGAGCTCACGCCGGCCGAATGGACGGAACTGGAGCGGGCCAAGCTCGAAGAACTCCATCGAACCGGCGAGTCGGTGCGTTATGAAAAGGAATACCTGCGCAAGGACGGCGCACGCGTGCCGGTCAGACTGCTGGTTCATCTGATAACCGACGATATGGGCGAGCCGCTGCAATACTACGCGTTCATCACCGATCTGACCGAACAGAAAAAGACCGAAGCCGCCCTGCGGGAAGCCGGCCGGCGTAAGGACGAGTTCCTGGCCATGCTGGGCCACGAACTGCGCAACCCGCTCACCCCGATCAATAACGTGGTGAAGCTGATCTGCTCGCAGCCTCTCGATGAGGCTAAGCTTGCCTGGGCATGCGAGGTGATTGGCCGTAATGTCGCCCATATTACCCAACTGGTCGAAGACCTATTGGACGTCTCGCGTATCACGCAGGGATTGGTGAAAATCCAGCGGGAGCCCGTTGAGCTCGGGCGCTTGCTCAAATACTCGGCGGAATCGGTGCAGACGTTAATCCAAACGAAACGTCAAACGCTAAATCTCGAATTGCCTAGCCAGTCCATCTACCTGGAAGGCGACCCGGTGCGTCTCACCCAGGTATTTACCAATCTGCTTAACAATGCCGCTAAATATACCGGCGTGGGCGGCCGTATTGCTGTCGGCGCCAGTGTCGAAGGGCCGTGGATCGCCGTTCGCGTCCGGGATAACGGCATGGGCATCGAACCCCAGTTACTCCTGAATATCTTCGATGTATTTATTCAGGGTCAAAGAGGGCTGGACCGTTCCGAAGGCGGTTTGGGGCTTGGCCTTACCCTGGTGAAGAAACTGGTTGAGCTGCATGGCGGCCAAATTACGGCGCACAGCCGGGGCGCCGATCAAGGCTCGGAATTTGTAGTGCGGCTACCCGGAATTGTTGAAGCATTGGCGCCGACGGAGCCATTAGCCGCTCAAGAATTAAATTCGGCGTCCGATCAGGGTCTGCGGGTTTTATTGATCGACGATAATCGGGATATCGCCGATAGCCTTGCCGTATGGTTTGAGCAGATCGGGCATCACGTGACGGTCGCATACGATGGAGCGCAGGGCCTAGCCGCCGCACAGGCCCAGGCGCCCGACGTCATCCTGCTGGATATAGGGCTGCCCGACCTGGACGGTTACCAAGTCGCCAAAAAACTGCGTGAACAGCCTTGTAGCCAACGGGCGTTAATTATCGCCTTGAGCGGTTATGCCCCAAGCAAGCAGGCGCTGGAAGCGGCCGGATTTGATCACCACCTGATAAAGCCCCCTAAATTTAACCAGTTACGGGATCTGATCGCCGAAAGCCGGCGCTTAAGGAAAAGTTCGTAAGTAGGCGATGCCGTTAGGTTGAGTGAGGCGCGGCTCCTTAGCCGATTTTGCATGCGTCTGGCTAAACGGCGATCGCTTAAACGCAAAGTGAGCATAGTCATATTTCTGTTAAGATATAAAAAATGGCATAATGGCGATATGAAAACTCCAAAAAGACTCGAACCCTTAATCGACAGCGGCTTGGTTGACGAGGTGATCCGTTCGCTGAAAAGCGGCAAGGAGGCGGCCGTCTATGTCGTGCGCTGCGGCAATCGTATCTGTTGCGCCAAGGTCTATAAGGAAGCCGACCAACGTAGTTTTCGTCAGAGCGTCCTCTATCAGGAAGGCCGCAAGGTACGCAATAGCCGCCGAGCCCGCGCCATGGAAAAGGGCAGCGGTTACGGCCGCCGGGAGCAGGAATCGGCCTGGCAAAATGCCGAAGTAACGGCGTTGTATCGGCTGGCCGAAGCTGGGGTCAAAGTACCGGAGCCCTATAATTTCATCGACGGCGTGTTGCTGATGCAACTGGTCACCGACGCCGACGGTCAGCCGGCGCCGCGGCTGAACGATTTGGAAATGCCGGCCGAACAGGCGCGAGCGTATCACGGCTTTTTAATTGTTCAAATTGTCCGCATGCTATGTAATGGCTTGGTGCACGGCGATTTGTCGGAATATAACGTCCTGGTTGGCGGCGACGGCCCGGTCATCATCGAT
>JBEKBU010000088.1:0-14498 GCA_050015235.1 Methylomonas sp.
CGACGGCGTTTTGTATGCCTGTCAGGTCGCCTATGCTGTTGTAAGTCATAAACTCCTGGCTGGTGTCGGTCATATGAAAGGCCTGGGTGTTGCGGTTCATGACGTCGTACAGGTATAGCGTCGCCTGGCCTTTGCGGTCGGTCATCTGGATAACGTTACCTGCCTCGTCGTTGACATAGCTTTCGATATTGAAAAGCGGGTCGGTGGTTTGGGCCAGACGGCCCAGATCGTCGTATTGATAACTCGTGGCGCCGGCATTGGCGTCGATTACAAACACACGGCTCCCATATAAATTATAAGTATATAGGGTGCTGTTGTAAAGCGCATCGGTTATTTGCGTCGGGCGGTTGAGCTGGTCGTAAGTATAACTTACTGTGCAGCTCGTTTGGGCGGCTACAGGCTGACTACAGGCATTTGTGGAAATGGGGTTGGTGTTGGCGTCCGTCATGCAGGTTTTATTGCCGTTAGCGTCATATTTGTAAGTTGTAGTGTTGCCCAATGGATCAGTCAGTTGGGTGAGACGGCCAAGCGGGTCATATAGGCTACAGGTCGTGTTGCCATTGGCGTCCGTAACTGATGTGGCGTGACCTGCCAGGTCATAAGTTGTCGTGGTTTTTTGGCCGTTGCCGTTAATAACGGCCGTCCGGCGGTTCATGCTGTCGTATTGATACTGGGTGACATGGCCGTTGGCGTCGGTGATTTTAATCAGATTGCTGTTGTTATCGTAAGCAAAAAACGTGTTGTTGCCCAACACGTCGGTGCTTTGAATCTTGCGGTCGGCGGCGTCGTATTGGTAAGCGGCTTCCACGCATTGCACATAAGTGCCGCCGTTGAAGGCGGCGGGCGCCAGACAGCCCTGGCGGCCGTCTGTGCTGGGGTAATAAGTAATTTGCTGCGCAATCTGGCCGTTGGCGTCGTAGATGGTTTGACGCACGATGCTGTC
The DNA here is from genome assembly GCA_050015235.1 of Methylomonas sp. Taxonomy (GTDB): domain Bacteria; phylum Pseudomonadota; class Gammaproteobacteria; order Methylococcales; family Methylomonadaceae; genus Methylomonas. The sequence goes on from JBEKBU010000088.1 coordinate 944, forward strand.
CGGGGTGATGACCTGGATGACTCTGTCCAGCGCGTCGTATTGATAACTGTTGGTCAGCAACACCGGCGCCGTGGCGGTGGTGGAGGCGGTAATCGGATTGGGGTAGGTGGAGCGGCTCAGGGACTCAGTCAGTTTGCGGCCTAAATTATCGTATGTGTAAGTGGTGACGATGTTGACGCCGGCGCCGCTGACGGTTTTGGTGGCGACGTTCAGGTGGGCGGTGGTGTCGTAAGTATAGGTGGTGGTGCGCGGATGGGTGGCGGCGCCGGCGGTTGGGTATTCCGTCAACGTGTTCAGGGTGCCGTCCGTATTCCAGCAATAACTACGCAGCACGGCGTTATTCACCGTAACGCCGCCGCTGGTTAACTGGGCGATGCTGTCCGTACTCGGCTTGCCGATTACGCCGCAGCCGCTGCTGGCCGTGGAGAAATAGCTGGTGTTGGTGGTGTTGAGGTTTTTGTCCGTTACGCTGGTAATCTGGTCGTAAATGCCGTAAGTCGTGGTGATGGTTTTGCCCAGCGCGTCTTGTACTTGACTAACATTCCCACCGTTGTTTGAAGCGGTTCCCCAGGAATTAGCAGTGGTGTTATAGTTATATTGCGTACCGTAGCCCAGCGCATCGTACTTTTGATAGCGCAGGCCGTCGCTCTGATTTTTGAAATAGAGCTGTCCACCATCGGCGTCGATCAGTTTAATCATACGGCCAGTGTTATCGTAATCGTATTCGCGGATATTGCCGTTCGGGTCGGTGACGCGGGCGCTCATCCGGAATAGGTCGTAGTCCAAGGTTTCCTTGTCGCCTAACGAGTCCTGGTCGTTAAGGGTACGGCCGTTTTGATAATAATTAAAAGTGGTCGCCACGTTTTTTCCGTTGCGTTGCAGCTGTTTGGTGATTTGTGTTAACAGATTACCGGTTTGGTAGCTGTAGCTCGTGGTTTGGCTAAGCGGATTGGTATAAACGGTTAAGTTGCCGCTGATATAGCCGTAAGCCCATGTCCGCACCGTTGGCGACGACCAGTCGCTAATGCTGACGAGATGATTGACGGGGCTATCGGTATTATATTTAAGCACCAGCCCGGTGCGGTTGGCGATGTTTAGATTATCCGCTATTCCGGTCAGATTCCATCCGGTATTAAGAGAGTTCTTGGTATAACTCAATTTGATCAGATTGCCGTACGGATCGCTAATTTGAACCAAATTAGCCGTTCTGCCAGGCTTGCTTCTCATGTCGGCGCTGGTGGAATAATTTAAATCCTGAAACAGATATTGCACGCCGTTGCGGAAAGTTAATGCGTAGTAGCCGGCGCTTAAGGTAAATGAGTAACCGTTAATGGTATAAGAACCAGGGGTAACGGTTAAGGTGCTGAAAATGCCCGTAGGGTTGGTCACGGCAAAAGTGCTTTGATTGATTGCAAAATTCTGCTGGCCGCCGCGCTCGTCGGTATAGGTAATCGAACCGGTTTTGCCGTCGCCGTTGCCGGAAGCCTGGGCGCTGGTGCAATTGGGGCAACTGCCGAAATCGTTGGAAACCAGTTTCATGCCGTAGGAATGCACCCAGCCAAAGCCCATGCCCATATCGACCGTAGTGGAGCTGGGGGCGCTGTTATAGGTGCGGGTAAAAACGTAATTCAGGCCATTGCGACCGTGTATCTGAAAATCGGTTTCGTCGTGGTAATTGTTACCGGTAACGGTCGAAACCGGATCGTCCGTGGAAGGCGTAACGATGGGATCGTTGTTGACCGAGCCCACCGTCAGCAAATTAGTGAACTGATCGTTATTAAAGGTCGGCAGAATATTGGCTGTCGCGGGATCCGGGACGATCGAGGCGCCAGGGGACGTTGCCGCGATAAAGCTAGCGGGATCGATCGGATCCGTGCCATCCACGTAACCGCCGGCAAAACAATCCTCCACGGGCGCGATACAGAATGCAATCAATGCCGTAGCTAGGCAATTACGGGTATGGCGTGTTATGAAACAGTTTATTTTTTTCATTATGTTAGTTTCCTAGTAACTAATTTCAAAACTTAATGAGTCTAAAATCGGCGTCACGCTCCCACTTGCGGTTGTGATATTGTTTATAGTGGAATAGGCTCGGCGCAGATCTACCGTATAATAACTGGGTGCGGTATTACTGACTGTCGATGGCACACTGACCATAGTGGTTGGGCATGTGTAATCAATCCATACAGTGGTTGAACTGCCATTTAGGTTATTTTCGACATTTGTAATCCACGCTTGAGGATAAGCGGTAGTTAATGTGCTAGTTGCCGCATCCACTAATTGATTAATAAAACTCGCCACGGTGTTGTTGGTTGGTGCGGTCGTTTTGTTTTGCCCTTCAGCTAGAGACGTAAGAGTCGAGCCGCTTTGAGTTTGAGTCAATGCTCTTTGAAATCCGCGCACCGTCGATATGGCGTCGAAGCCGGTCAGCGCCTGCCAGGTTTCATGCTCCAAAGAGGACATGATATGCCCAAGAAACGTTAACTGACTATTGCTGTAATTGTTCATGGCAATATTCTGATACGGGGTGTCATAAGCTCGAAAAGTACCGGCCAAGGTTATCCCTTTCATATCGATCAAAAGCCCCTGAGGTTGGATGGAAAAGGCGGTGCTGTCGATATATTCGGCGCCGTACTGTGAGCTGACCACGCCAATAAAGCCCATTATCGGAGATATGGTTTTCATCAGATAATCGGCCTGATTGAACATATCCCGCTGATTGGCGTAATATTGGCTGGCGGCGACATATAGAAGGCCGCCCGTTAATGCGTTAAGAGCCGTGGGATTATTGATCAGCTCGTTACTGGTCGTATAGCCTAAACCGTTATTTAGATAAGGCGTACATCCCACGCTGTTGGCTGCGCTGCAGGCTAAACCGCTGTTAACGGTGCTGGTTGCCCCCGGATTGAAGGTAATAGGGTATAGGGCGTCGTTTGCCAATAATTGGGCCGCCGCGTTATGCACTTGCGCCCAGTTGGACGACTCGCCGCCGGTCGCCACAAGATAATAACCGCCGATTTCGGCGTTATAAGTGGCGTTAATCTCAAAACCGGTATCACCCGAAGTTGCCGCCGGGGCTCCGTCCATGCTGACATTAATGGTGAACAGATCGAACAGTTTATTGCCCGCCGTGGCTGTGGGGCTAGTAATTATAAAGGCCTGTGAATTACCGCCTAACAGAACCTGCACTGTAGGCACGCCGCCGCCGGAAGGCACGGTTGCCGTCAGCGTTAAAGGCTGGGTGTTGAGCATCGCTAAATTTAATTTTATGTTGCCTATCAAAGGATTGGTCGTAGTAGCCGTTGTTGTGGGGATATTGACCCCAACCGTTACGTATTTTGCCCATGCGGCGGATTCAACGGCGGGCACGGCTGCGTCATGCGAAGCCGTGCAATCCGCCGCAACAATGCAATCGTAATTACGGATATTACTAACAACCTGATAAGGCAGCGAGGCAGGCAATAAACCGTCGTTGATTGGAATAATTTGCCCTTCATCGGCGACATCTTCCAGGGTTTTACCTGGATAAGCGCTCCGTAACCAGCTTGAAATACTTTCTTCCAGGATGGTCAGCGGATTCTTGTTTAGCAGATTTGTGGTGTTGTCGACAATGGCTTTGTAATAGCCGGTATAGTCAAAATACTGCGTGCTAACGTCATACGAACTGCTATTAACATTATATGTGCCGGTACTCGCATTGTATGCACTGCTGTTCGTATAGGGATCAAGGCTTAATAAGCCATTGTAAGTCATCTGCTTGAAGCTGGCGTCCAGGGGAACCCAAATGCAAAGATTGGCGTTGACCGGTTGAGTACAGTCCACCGATGCCGCCCCGGTGCTCAAGCCCCGGTATTGCGCGAAAGGCACCAATGCTTCAACCCAAACATGTTCGAGGTAAAAGTAGACGATATTGTTATTGCTGTCGACGTATTCTGCTAGATTCTGTATGCCTTGATTTACCAAAATTTGCCCAGCGACATAGGCGTTGCCGCCTTGATCCATTCCAAGCCAGTTAGTTACTTGCGCCGCGGATAACTTGATGTTGCCGACGGCGTAACGGGCCGGTATGTGTTGCGAACGCAGCATGGCGATCAAGGTGGTGGCGATATCGACATCGCTGCCGCGTTGTCCGGCAAAGGTGTTAATCGAGCCTGAGCGGGAACCGTGATAGGTCGAAAATTGGTAATTATTGTAGACATACTGGTAAATCGAGACGGCGTTGCCTAATTGGCCGGCCATGGCGTTTAATTGTTGAGCTTGACTATTGGTGCTGGGATTGAACACGATTTCGGTGGTTTCGGCCGTTTCGGCGGCGGTAGCGGTCGCGGCTTGCGCAGGCAAATTGGCGGTTATGCTTGAAAATAGCGTAAACAAGCCGATCAGTCTTGATAAATGTTGGGATAATGACATGACGATTCCGTATCGGTAAATGAAATTTTAAGGTTTGCTTGCCGGAATTAAAGTGAGCTTTCTTTGCTGAGGCATGACCTGCAAGGTAGGCGTTTTAGGCAAATTATCGTTAAGGTTCGCGATTGTGGATTGCGGTTGCAGTCTCGCTTTAAAAGCGGTCAATTGCGGCAAGCGGTCTGACGTGTTATTGTCGAGTATCGCCTCGAGTTCGTCCGCCCATTTATCGAATAGCCGCCCGCGTTGCTCGCCGATGGAAAACCCGCCGGAATATATTTTTACTTGCGGTGGCGTATTGTTTTGGCCTTGTAATTGTTCGGCCTGTAGCCGCAACGCGCTAACGGCGTCCCAGGCTTGATTGTGCGCCAACATGCGGGCGATTAATCCGTTTGAAGTTTGAGTAACGGGCGTTGTTGCGGAATTGCCTGGCAAATTAATCGCATTGGTTTGAGACGCTTGTTGCTCAACCGCTATTAATTGATTCAATACGCTATTCAACTGAGAGACCTGGTCTGAACCATTGTCGGTTTGTAGCCTACCCTGCCTTTTGGCTTGCAGAACGTTATGGCTAATTCGCTGAATGGCGGTGATTGTTTCCGCGGGCAGTGAATTTGCCGGCGCCATTATACTATTTGAGTTGGAATTCGATCCGGCTTGCGCCGTAGCAGCCACCATCAGCAGCAGCAGTCCTAAATAAATACGCATTGAAATGCTCCTTATGCAGCTGAAGGTCTGCGGAAATAAGTCATAATAGCTAACAATCCCAACGCCAATAGCAGTTGGGCCAAAGGCGGCAACGCGGGTACGCTGACGGCGCCACTTGCGCCAGGATTGCCGGGATTACCCGTCCAAGATATCGCCGAAGCAGAAAGCTGAGTCAAACCAGACAATCCTGCTATGGAATTCAGATTGTTATTGTTCAGATTAAGGCTGGTAAGATTGGTCGCATTTTGCAATCCGGCAAGATTGCTAATGCCGTATCCGGAAGCGTTTAAGCTGGTTAATTGCAGCAGTTCGCCTTGGGTAATGCTATCCATGGCGTTGTGCCCCAATGTCAAATTGATTGCTTTGCGTAGGCCCTGATCCTGAATATCCACCACAACCGCCAGCGACGATGAATTACCGGCATTTGCCAGCGCCCGAATCGCCAATGCCGTACTATAAACATCGCCGCTCCAGCTGCCGTATGTACTACCGCTTTTTGTGATCTGATCGGCAGTCAACAAACCAAGAAAAGCCGCGCTGTTGACGCTGTCATCGTTGGCCAAAGCCGCTTGCATCGCCATAGCTTGAATGGCCGTGGGGCTAGTTGATGTAACAGACGCCTTAAGAGCCGCCATACCGCAGGTAATGACCGAGCAAGTTATCGTTGTGGATATTGGGGTTGATAAAGTTGGGTCTTGAGCTGTGTAATTGGATAAGGCTATAAGGACTAATGCCGTCGTGCCCGGATCCGTACTTGTAGCGGTATAAACTGACCAGCCGGCGCCGGACAACTGACTGGATATCAGAAAATTGATGGCGGGTTGCGTGATGGAACTGAAATTAGTAATGGCGTTGCTGGCGTTCAAATCCGCCAGAGCGATTAAGGCCAAGGCCGTATCATATGTTGAGCTTAAATAATTGGCGGACAGCCCCCAGCCGTTGGAAGCGTTCTGCGCATTTTCCAAATAAGTTTGCGCGGAAGACAAATCATCGCCGTGGCTGACCAAGGCATCCGTCAATCGTGAGGTCTGATCAACATTGGTTATATCGTTGTTCTCCAGCCAAGTTATCCCGGCATAGTAGGCATTTTGTTGCAGATAGGCCGTTGAAAGCGCTCTAACAGCGGCGCTGGTATAAAGCGGCTGGATGCTCTGATTAGAACCCCAACTGCCGTCACTATTTTGTTGTGTACTTAACCACTGCACACCGCTGGTAATTGCCTGATTATAAGCGCCGGCATGGGCTTCCAAGCAATTAACGAGCGCAAATAAAGCAATAAAACAACGCATTTTCATGAACATACCCATTCTTAACTGACGCATTTTTAGAGCGCACGATTCTGAATCCTTCAAGTAAAGGGTTTACTAAAGTCTAGCGGGCGTTACGGGTCGAACTAAATTTCACATCCCTTAGACTCAGGAGATGAAAGAGAAAATTTAGCGGCAAAAGCAGGCGTCAACCTTATTCGTTGGAAATATTATAAATGATAAATATGACGAAACGGCGACATAAGCAATTGATTTTAGTGATAAATATCACTCAATGTAAGTGAGATACGTCACAGGTTTTTTGAATTATTTTGTAAAATTAATAACTTAGCATGGATGATAAATTCATCCCTCGGCATTGATTGGTTATCAAGTTAAGCCGTTCGTGGCGAGCTTGTCGAACCACTATGGGTTTGACGGTTTTGCCTGATGGTTATCGGGAACTTATTGTTGCGCTAAATAGTTACGAAAAATCTTGTAAGGAAACCCTTTCGCCGCCAAGCAGTAACGATGAAGGTAAAACAGCGGTTAATCAGCCGGTAAAGAACCTAAATTTTTGATTCGGCGTTTTGATCCCCTCTCCGCCTGGAGAAGCTTAGACCTACTGCATGGATGCAAGAGTTGGAGCATCGCATAATGCAGTTTTGCCGAGAGGGGATCAAAACAAACCAAACGCAATCTATGGGGAACCTCGAAAAACCACGCTTCGACAAGCTCAGTGCGAACGGTGGTCTATAGTAATCAATAGCTTATCCGTTCGTGCTGAGCCTGCCGAAGCATAAAAGGCAGGTTTTTCTAGGTACCCTATGGTTTTACGCAGTGAGAACAGCCGTTTACTTGTCTATATGTCTCTTTGGCTTGTTTCAAGGCGCTGTCAAAATTGCTGATCGAACCTACATATTTAATCGCTTCCTTGGCGGGAAGAAATGAGCAGCCTAATTTATGAACCAAGTGCTCCCCGTTGCTTTGAGCATTTATCTCAACATAAAACTCCGCCATAATGAATACCCCTATATAAAGTGTTGTATGAACATTGACGAGTACGTTCCAATTTCTGTCGGCTATCAAACATCCATCATGCAATAAGTTTTGTAAATCAAAGACGTGGCTTTAAATCTACTTAACTTTTGTACTCGTTTAACAGTGCAGCAACATTCGTACCAAAGGGCGTGTGGTTATAAAAATTGACCGAGCGGAAATAATAATGCAGCATTAATCGTAACCGATGCGCATACTTAGTCTTGGCATCATAATTTAAGGTTACGGCAAACATACCAAGCCCATGGAACTCTCACTGCTGACATTGAACCTGCATACCTATCAACAACACCCCCGTCACTGCCCTTTCGAAACCATGCATCAACATGAGCGTGAAGCGCATATCATTGCCGAAGCCATTGCGCATTTAAGGATAGACGTCATTTGTTTTCAGGAGGTCGGGGAGTATCTGCACGACCCGGTTTCCGTCCCTTACGGAGAATCGCCATCCAATATGGCTTTTCGGATTTGTACGAAATTACGCCAGTGGGGGCATTGGTATAATATCCATCAGGACTGGAGCCACATCGGATTTTACCGCTGGCGGGAAGGGACAGCCATCATGAGCCGCCACCCCATGCTGCATAATTATTCGGCTTATGTTTCCAACGATCATAGCAAAACAAATTATATGTCTCGAAATATCACCGTATCGTGCATAGACGCTCCACGGTTTGGTTTATTACATATCGCCAATGTCCATTTAAGTTGGGCGCATCACGGCTTTTATGAAGAATATTCCAGGCTGAAAAAATTGATCCGTTCTCGTCATCATTTCGGCGTGAGGGGCGATTTGATGGTCGGCGATTTCAATGCTCCAGCCGGAGAACAAGCCTATAACCATATCGTGGGCAATGCGGAATATGTCGATCAATATCACGAATTGCATCCCCAGCGTTTTTATCAACCCAGCTATCACGGCCGGATCGACGGCTGGAAAAATTCTCCGCCGAAACGTATCGATTATATCTTCAAACGCAATGGCGACCCGATGCGGGTCAAATCGATGGAGCTCATTTTCAACGACCATTTTTATCCGATCGTTTCCGATCATTTCGGATATCTGGCCAGGTTTAAGTTGTTTTGACCTTACTTTAGCGCATGTTTTTTTGGCGTCAATGTTCTCTTTAAGCGGCGCCAACCGATAACCAAGGAACTGGCGGCTAGCACTAAACCAAAACTTATCCAGATTATCATCCAGATATCCCACAGCGGGCGATAATATAACAGCCAATTTAAAAACTTCATGATTGCTCTCTAACAGTACGCGAAATAGTCGATTTGCTTATATTGGAAATGCTGATGGTATAAAGCAAACGCTTTATCGCGTAACGGGTTAGCGCCGGATAGAAGTGTGTAATGATAAACGCCTTAAGTCTTGCTCCTTGCAGCCATCGGCGTCACGGACCTTTGGGCCTCTCCGGTATAAAGCTGTCTTGGGCGGCCGATTTTTTGATTGGGATCGGAAATCATTTCATCCCAATGCGCTATCCAGCCGACGCTTCTGCCCATGGCGAACATGGCGGTAAACATGTTGCTGGGGATGCCCAAGGCCTTGAGCACTATGCCGGAATAGAAATCGACATTAGGATAGAGCTTTTTATCGATAAAATATTCGTCGTCCAAAGCTATCCGCTCGAGTTCCAAAGCCAGCTTGAATAGAGGGTCGTCATGCAGATTCAGTTCATTGAGCACTTCATGGCAGGTAGCGCGAATCAGCTTGGCGCGCGGGTCGAAATTTTTGTAAACCCGGTGTCCGAATCCCATCAGCCGGAAAGGGTCGTTCTTATCCTTGGCTTTTTTAATGTAGCGGTCGATATTGGCAACGTCGCCGATTTCCAGCAACATGTTCAGCACCGCTTCATTGGCGCCGCCGTGCGCCGGCCCCCAGAGGCAAACTATGCCGGAGGTCACGCAGGCGTACGGATTAGCGCCGCTTGATCCGGCCAGGCGTACGGTCGAGGTCGAGGCGTTTTGCTCGTGATCGGCATGCAGCGTCAAAATTCTATCCAGGGCTTTGACCAGCACCGGGTTTGCACGGTATTCCTCACAAGGGTTTCCCAGCATCATGCGCATAAAGTTTTCGACATAATTTAAGTCGTTGCGCGGATACATGAAGGGTAGTCCGATGCTGTATTTATAACTCATCGCCACTATGGTGGGAATTTTAGCGATGATGCGAATCGCGCACATGTCACGATCCTTCTTGGAGCGGATATCCAGCGCATCATGGTAAAAGGCGGAAAGCGCGCCGACCACGCCCACCATGATCGCCATAGGGTGAGCGTCGCGGCGGAATCCCTTAAAGAAATTGGTGATTTGGTCGTGCAGCAAGGTGTGATGAGTGACGTCATAGGAAAATTCCCGCAATTGCTCTTGATCCGGCAATTCTCCGTTTAACAGCAGATAGCAGACTTCCATGAATGTGCAATGCTCGGCCAATTCCTCGATAGGATAGCCGCGATACAGCAAAATCCCGGCATCGCCGTCTATAAAGGTGATTTTGGAGGCGCAACTCGCCGTTGAGGTAAAACCGGGATCGTAGGTAAACAATCCGGTGCGTTGATACAAACTTTGTATATCGATCACATTAGGGCCAACCGTACCGGATAAAGTACTCAATTCATATTCGGTTTCCGCGGTTTCATTTTTTAATGTAAATCGGTCATGGCTGTTCATGGTATGGCTCCTCAAATATAGGCCTGTAAAAATTCGATTCAAACCTTCTTACTGTTTTTCACCCCCCTGCCGGGAACATAATGGAGTCTTGCATTAGCACATTTTAAACCTTTTAACATGCGGCTAACTTTAGCATAATGCGCCAAAGTAATCAGCAATTACCCTTCGTTCGCAGCATTGAACCTTACGCGAAGCGGTTAATGGGTACTGATCAAGAAAAGGCGGTTCTGTTAAGCCCGGTCTAGTTATCCAGAAAATTCCAGAGATAGAGAGCAGCCACCGTTCGATACGGCCGCCACATGTCGCCGAATTCGCCTAGCTTTTTCGGGGTCGGAATTTCCGCCATCCCGTATAGCTCCGCAATGCCTTTGCGTAGCGCATAGTCGTCGGCCGGAAACACATCCGCGCGGCCCAGACTAAAGATCAGAAGCATCTCGACCGTCCACCGCCCCACACCGTAAATAGAAGTGAGCCGCCGTATGATTTCCTCATCGCCGAGCGCAACGATTTCCCGGGCGGAAGGCACGGCGCCAGCCAGCGTTTTTGCCGCCAAGTCTTTTAGCGACGCGGTTTTCGCTCTCGATAATCCCGCATCTCTCAACGATTGATCCGGGGTATTCAGCAAATCGCCGGGCGCTGGAATCGCGGCTCCGGGATAGAGGGCTTTAACCCGGCCCAAAATAGTGGACGCCGCCTTGGGCGTGAGTTGTTGGTGAACGACGGCTGTAAACAGAGAGACGTAAGGGGAATGCTCCGGGTCTAGCTTGAATTCGAGCGGCCGCGCCATGTACACGGCCAGTTTCGGATCGGCGGCCTTAAGATGGTCGGCGGCGCGCCGCAAATCCCGTTTCGATTTAATAGTCGCCGGCAGACCGACGCTAACGCCTTCCATCGCCAACATCCGCGCTTTCGTCGTTCGCCCGCCATGCGCGGAGAATCCTCCGGGTTTGCCGCCGGCGGCAAGAACGCGGTGGCAAGGGACGATGAGTGCGGCGGGATTCCTACCTAACGCCTGTCCGACCGCGCGGGCCGCGGCGCGACAATTTAAGGCCCTGGCGATTTCGCCGTATGTCCGGGTCTGACCCGCCGGAATGGCGCGCGCGGCGGCATAGACTTGTTGCGCGAACGAGCCTATCCCCTCCAAATCAAGAACGATGTCCCGAAAATCCTGCGGATCGCCGCTCAAGTGCTTGCATACCTTGCGGATGATCCCGGCAATTTCCGGCGGCGGCTCCGAACGCCGGCCGGCGCAGTCTTGTATGATTTTCCGTTCGGTTGTCTCCTGCGTGGCTTCCGGAAGTTGAAACAAGACCACCGGCGGCGGAGCGCCGGAATCGCCAGACTCCCGCCAGGCAATCCCGCACCAACCCAGAGGCGTCTCAAACAAGCAGTAAACTATGGGCTGCTTCATGGCGACCATGCGTCAAGCGAACAGGCTCGCAAATTTAGCCGGTTTCTCTCCTTTGCAAGCTATCGTTAACTTATAGCCGTTATTATTGATTTCCCGGCAGCGCGCTAGACGCTTGTTGGTATTCATGAAAAATCTCCATCGTTAGGCTTCGTGCGTAAAAACCAAAGCGGCTGTAGTCGACGATTCTTGCCAATATGCTAACAAGACAGACATTATCATATTTCCTAATTTCGATCATAACTTCCATGATTAAATTAAAACAATAAGTTAAATACAATTTGACTCCCAACGGCTTGGAAATTATTAAAAAATTTGCAATTGACTTGGACTATATGCTTAAAATGGCGTCAATTATCACAGATGTTCCAAAAGCGTTTCAAACGTAACATGATTTTACCAATTGATTTGGCTTGAAGCGCATTAGAAATCTCGCAACATCAACCGGCTGTTATTTATGCTTACAAATATACTAGCAATTTCTAAATGAGAGGGTTAATCGTAAAATAACTTTCAATCCACGCATTCAACCCGAGCAGCCAAATGACCTATTTGTTGTTCAATAATTATAAAGACGAGGTATGAAATGGATGAAATCAGTGAGGAAGATCGGAAACGCATTCTGGAAAGGCCGCCAATCGCCACATTTATTTTGATGTCGGCCGTTCTAGGCGGCATGGTAATCGGATGGATATTTCTTTATTACGGCGTCTTTTTGCCGCGCGGCTAGGGATTCAATATGCAAATAGAATCTCTAAAACAAAAATTTAAACAAAGCCTTCAAGATTTCCACTCGCAATGGCGCGGCATTCCCATCGATCGTTTAGAACAGCGATGGATCACACTCTCTCTGGCGGTGATTTGTTTTTTTGTCGGTATCATGAGCTTCGACGCCTTGTTTGACAATATTAATCCACCCAGTAAAGTAGAAACTATCGATTCAAGCAGCTTACATTTAAACAAAGAATTTGCCGAAGACAATTTAGGCGTGCAAGTTGACGATACGGGCAAAATCACTGTCAGAATGGTCGCCGGACGTTATTCTTTTTTCCCCAAACTGATCGCCGTTCCGGCTGAAACAAAATTAACCTTCCGCTGGGTGAGCATGGATGTCTTGCATGGCGTACATATTCCCATGACTAATATGAGCACAATGATAGTGCCCGGTTACGTAGCGGAAGTTACCACGACTTTTCCAAAGCCGGGCGAATACCCAATACTGTGTAACGAATACTGCGGCTTGGGCCACAACAATATGTGGAGCAATTTATCCGTAGTCGCCAAAGAGGACTGGGTCGCCCCAGCAAAGCCGCCGGTAACGGGAGGATCCAAAAATGAATGACGCAATCGATCGCAAGCTGGTTTTAAGCCATTTATGGGTCGCTTTCATCGCCTTTATCCTGGCTTGTTTCATGGGCGAATATCAAGTACTCGAGCGTAGCGGGTTTATATCGGCCCTAGATTCGCCGACGGTTTATTTTGCCTCGGTCAGCACCCACGGCGTATTGATGGCGTTTGTACTGACCATCTTTTTTATCATGGGTTTCGGCTATTTTATTGCAACAACCAGCCTTAAACAGCCGCTCTGGAATCCATCCTTAGCCTGGGGCGGTTTCTGGCTAGCGTTGTTAGGCGTGGTCATGGCGGCCGTCCCTTTGCTGACAGGAAAGGCTTCGGTACTTTATACCTTCTACCCTCCGATTGTGGCGCACGCCGCGTTTTATATCGGCGCCGTCTTGTTGGTGGTCGGTTCCTGGTTATGGTGCGCCATCATGCTGATGATGTTTTTTCGCTGGAAAACAGCTAATCCAGGGCAACCCGTACCGTTAGCTATGTTCGCCACCACCCTGAACGCTTTATTATGGCTATGGACCAGCGCCGGCGTGGCGATGGAAGTGCTTTTTCAATTGATACCATTGTCCTTGGGTTGGAAAGACTCTATCGATCCCGGCTTAGCCAGAACTCTATTCGCCTGGACTTTGCATCCCATCGTTTATTTCTGGCTAATTCCCGCTTACACCGCTTTTTATGTATTTGCTCCTAAACAGGC
>JBEKBU010000089.1:0-14462 GCA_050015235.1 Methylomonas sp.
CTTCAGCCGCATGCATAGCTTCATTAATCCGGGCCTGACCATGCGGGTGCATATGGTTCTGGATTGCAAAGCGGACGCCTGGCTGTTAAATTTACTGAGCGATACCGCCACGCAAACATCGGAATTCGCAAGTTATGCCCGATAGCTTAAAACCAATCCGGCAATTACGCCAAACCATACTCCGGAACCATGAATTGCAAGCCAGGCTTTTTGCTATTCACGCGGAAGACGAATTTTTAACGAATCTCCTGGAAATTGCTGCGGCCGCCGGCATAGCCTTGCCGGAAACGGCAATAAAAAATCTATTGCGGACAAACCGAAAGGATTGGCCAGCAATGGATTCCGTAGAGAATACGAACGGCTTAACCGGCTGGATTCCGTTTAATTTTAGCGACGGAAACGTACAGTGGCTATACATGGGCAATGAGCGTTTTGTAGAACCCTTTTCCGAAACCACTTTGCGAAAACTCGCTTATCGGCCATTTAATCGCTTATTCCGTCCGCAAACCGATATCGGTTACCTGGCTGAACGAGCCGATACGCATCCGGGTTTAACACTAAACGGCTTGATTTTTCACATGTCGCGCTGCGGCTCTACCCTGTGCGCCCAAGCCCTGGCGGCGTTAGACGATACGGTCGTTTTATCCGAACCGGCTTGCTTCGACGCTTTAATACACTGGCGAATTAATTCCGGTTCCGGCGATAAGAACCTGCAATCCCGGCGGCTGCAAGATTTGCTGGCGGCGCTGGGTCAGGCGCGCCGGTTATCCGACCGGCGCCTGTTTGTTAAAACGGACTGCTGGCACATCCGCCATATCGATGGATTATTAGCCGCTTTTCCCGGCGTTCCATGGATTTTCCTTTATCGCGATCCTGTAGAGGTTCTTGTTTCGCAAGCCCGGCTACCCGGTATGATCAACATTCCAGGCGTTTTAATGGAACATGGGCTAAAACCGCCAGAGGATTTGTTGATCAAGCCCTTGGCGCATGCCGGCTGGGTATTGGGGCAAGTCTTGGAGTGCGCTTATCAAGCCTTGCAAAGCCATGAAGGCGGTTTGCCGGTTAATTACCGGGAGCTGCCGATGGCGCTGGAAACCCGTATCGCCAATCATTTCCGGCTTAATCTCGACGAAAATTCATTAGCGGCGGTTCGGAATGTATATAACGCCAACGCCAAAAACCCAAGCCAACCTTTTCAAGCCGATGGCGCCGCCAAACTGGCCGAAGCGAGCCCCGAGATCCTGTCAATCCGCCAAACATGGCTTGCCGAACCTTATCGGCGCCTGGAAGAATTGCGCCGGCAATTACTTATGGAGCGCTCCGGAAAAGCATGAGCAGCATAGCACTTTGCATGATCGTTAAAAACGAAGCGCACGTCATCCGGCGCTGCCTGGAAAGCGCCCTGCCTTTATTGGATTATGCGTTGATAGTCGATACCGGTTCGACCGACCATACCCGGCAAGCGATTCGGGAATTTTTAAACGACCGGCGACTGGCGGGCGAAGTGCTGGAGGAAAACTGGCGGGATTTTGCCTACAATCGCAGTTTCGCATTGCAAAAACTGCGCGAACGCCAGGATATTGATTACGCCTTAATGATAGACGCCGATGAAATACTGGTGTTTACGGAAGATTTTGACAGCGGATTGTTCAAACAAAATCTTAATTGCGATATTTACGATATCGAAACCTGTTACGCCGGCATTAGCTATTTACGGCCGCAGCTGTTCCGAAACAAACTGCCCTTCTGCTTTAAAGGGGTTTTGCATGAGTACCTGGATATTCAGCAAACTTGCAGCCGTGAAACGGTAACAGCATTTTATAACCACCCCCTGCAGGACAGCGCCAGAAGCCATAATCCCACTAAATTTCTGGACGACGCTCAGGTTTTGGAAAACGCAATCGCCGCCGAAACCGACCCGTTTTTAATTTCCCGTTATGCATTTTACTTGGCGCAAAGTTACCGGGACGGCGGCAAACCCGAACAGGCTCTTAAAGCGTATAGCCATCGTTCCGAATTGGGTTACTGGAATGAAGAAGTTTTCATCAGCCTGCTAAACGCCGGCCGTCTTAAAGAACAATTGGCGTATCCGGAGGCGGAGGTTATTCAGACATATTTGGCGGCGTACGAAGTGATGCCGGCGCGCCTGGAATCCCTGCACGACGCCATCCGGTTTTGCCGATTGCGCAATAAATTTCAACAAGCTTACCTACTCGCCAACCACGCCTTGAACGTGCAAACGCCATCGCAAGGCTTATTTTTAGAGCCGTGGATTTATGATTACGGTCTACTGGATGAATTTTCGATTGTTGCTTATTGGGCGGGTCATTATCAAGAATCCTTGCAGGCCTGCCTAAAACTACTGAATCAAACGGCAACTCCGCCCAGCCAGCGACCGCGTATCCGCGCGAACGCCGCTTATGCGATAGATAAGATCGGCAAACCGGAATTGAATCAATTATTACCGCCGGGCTAAATATCGGCGCACGGTTACTTTGTTCGAAGGCCGCTTCAAATCTAACCGGTACGAATGAAGCGATATGATGGTTTTTTTAGATTTAGACAATTTTGAAGCGAGGGCGGTTTAATGGAAGAAAGAGTAATTTATGAAAGTTGTCCTCTTTGCGAATCTGAAATTATATCTTTGTATAAAGTAGCGGATTGCTCAAATCATCCTCTTTATAATACAAAATTGAAGTCGGCGATTACTTGGAACAAGTGTTCGGATTGTGGGCACGTTTTTACGGAAGGATTCTATACCGATGAGGCTTGTAATCTAATTTTTTCCAAAACTAACGACAATCAGAGAGTTGGGGCGAATCTTGAGCAGAATAGATTGGTTTCGTCTAAGATGATTGAAAAGGTTTTACCTTTTGTCTCGGATGGATATTGGCTCGATGTCGGTTTTGGCAATGGTTCTTTGTTATTCACAGCGCGGGAATATGGGTTCAATCCTATTGGAACGGATTTACGTATCGATAACGTTGCGATAATAAATCAATTAGGAATACAAGCATATAATAAAAATATTACGGAGCTTATGCTTGAAGAAAAATGTTCCGTTATAAGTATGGCGGATGTTTTAGAGCATATTCCTTACCCAAAAGAGTCATTGGTTGCGGCAAATAATTTACTTAAGCATGGAGGGGTTCTTTTGGTCTCAATGCCGAATTCGGAAAATGTTATATGGGAGGTTATGAATAATCAGAATATCAACCCTTATTGGGGTGAGATAGAGCATTATCATAATTTTAGTCGAACAAGACTTTATTCTTTGTTATCGGAATTTGGTTTTGTACCGAAGCGGTATGGAATTAGTGAAAGATATCGCGTTAGTATGGAAGTGGTCGCGCAGAAAATATAACGGGGGGTTAAGGGATTCCATACCGGTTTCCGCGATTTATGTTATCGGGCCGCAATAGCCATGGATACGCAAGTTGATTACCTGTTGACCAGCTCATCGATAAAATATTTTAGGTATTTAGGCAAATACAAATGTTTTAAATAAGCGATTTTGGTGACGGAACGCGGAATTAAATGCGATAAATCCAACGCAATCAGATCGTTGTCGTTGCCCGGTTCGTAGGAAGTGCCGGCAATAATGCCGACGCCCAAGCCCAGTCTCACATAGGTCTTGATAATGTCGGAATCGGCGGCGGACAGCGTAATATCGAGCGTCTTGCCGGCGTTAGTAAACGCTTTCTCGATATTGGAGCGGCCGGTGAACCCCGGCGAATATGTCAATATCGGGAACGAAGCCAGCCTGCCGAGCGTAATGTCGCCCTGCCCCAAGGGATGGTTGCGCGGCACGACCGCGATGTGCTGCCACTCATAGCACGGCGTCACCACTAATTTATCGTCTTCGTCCAGCCGCTCGGTGCAGATGGCGATATCGGCGCGGTGATGATGCAAATGCCGAATTAAATCGTCCGGAGACGATTGCAGCATGTAAATAGTGATGCCCGGAAATTTTTCCCTGAATTTCTGTACCGGCGTCGGCAAAAAATATTTAGCCTGCGTATGCGTCGTGGCGATGTGTAGAGCGCCGTTACGGTTATTGCGGAAATCATGGGCAATGGACTGGATATTTTTCTTGGACAGATTGATGCTCTCCACCTGCTCCATGACTTTCTCGCCCAACGGCGTTAAGCCCAACAGTTTTTTTCCATGCCGTTCGAACAATGGCGAACCCAGCTCTTCCTCGAATAATTGCAATTGCCGGCTGGCCGCCGATTGCACGACATTCAACATTTCAGCGGCTTTCGATTGGTTGAAATTCGTTTCCTGCAAAATACGCAATAGTTCAAGTTGATTGAGATTCATAATTTTTTATAAAAACTTTTTTAAAATACATTCGTGGCCCGCCTAGCCTGATTTTACGGGCGCGGGGGTGAGCTACGATCAGGCGAACCAGTGCGCATGCTTGATGCGCAAGGCCACCCGGTCGCCCTTGCTCAATTGCAATTGCCGGAAACGCTCGTTGGGCATTTCCGCAAACAGACTCTGTCCATCGCCGTTGAATTCGGGATTGCTCAATTCGATGCGGATTATCGCGCCTAAATGTTGCCAATCTTTCAAAGTCACCGGCGAAGAATTTTCCGCCGCCTTTTCTATCTCGATATGATGCGGACGCACATGCGCATAGATACCTTGCGCCGAGTCGGAATTGATTCCCACGCTTTTTAACCAGGCGCTGTCATTCCGTTCCAATTGAAAAACATTAATCTGCCCGATAAATTTGGATACGAAGGGATTAACGGGATGATCGTAAATTTCGTCCGGCGCTCCTTGCTGTTCCACGCGGCCTTGATTCAACACCACTACCTGGCTGGCGACTTCCATCGCTTCTTCCTGATCGTGGGTCACGAATATGCTGGTGACATGCAATTCCTTATGCAAATTGCGCAGCCAGAGTCTTAAATCCTTGCGTACGCTGGCGTCGAGCGCGCCGAAAGGCTCATCCAGCAACAGCACGTTCGGCTCCACCGCCAAAGCCCGCGCCAAGGCGATTCTTTGCCGCTGGCCTCCGGATAATTGGTCGGGAAAGCGGTCGGCTAACCAGCCCAGTTGCACCAATTCCAGCAAGGCGTTCACTTTTTTGCCGATGTAATCTTCTCCGGGCCTTTCCTTGCGCTGTTTAACCCGCAAACCGAACGCCACGTTGTCGAATACGGTCATATGCCGGAACAGCGCGTAATGCTGAAATACGAAACCGATGCCGCGCCGGCTGACATGCTGGTCGGTCACATCTTCGCCATTCAGCAGCACCCTGCCTTGGTCAGGTTTTTCCAGACCGGCGATAATCCGCAGCAATGTGGTTTTTCCGCAACCGGACGGCCCTAACAAAGCCACCAGTTCGCCTTCCGGAATTTCCAGCCCAACGTTCTGCAACGCGGCGAACCGGCCAAAGTTTTTACTGATATCGGATAAAATAATACTCATGCTACTCTCCTTTGGTTGTGGAATGGAAAACTTGCCAAAACAAGTTATTCCCTGCTTTGTTTCCACTCCAGTAGGGTTTTTAAAATAAGCGTCACTATCGCCAAGCCGGCTAAAATCGAGGCGCTGGCGAAAGCGCCCACGGCATCGTAATCGTTGTAGCAAACTTCGACGTGCAAGGGCAAAGTATTCGTCAAGCCGCGTATGTGTCCGGAAACCACCGATACCGCTCCGAACTCGCCCATGGTCCGGGCGTTACACAGCAGCACGCCGTAAAGCAGCCCCCATTTGATATTCGGCAGCGTGATTTGAAAAAAGGTTTTCCAGCCGCTGGCGCCCAATGACAGCGCGGCTTCTTCTTCCTCACTGCCCATTTCCTGCATCAAGGGGATCAATTCCCTGGCGACAAACGGAAAAGTCACGAACATAGTGGCTAGAACTATGCCCGGCGTTGCGAAAATAATTTTGATATTGTGCTCCGACAGCCAAGCGCCAAACCAGCCCTGAGTACCGAACATCAAAACGAATATCATTCCGGAAATTACCGGCGATACCGAGAAAGGCAAATCGATCAAGGTCAGCAGCAGGTTTTTGCCGCGAAATTCGAAGCGGGTGATCGCCCAGGCGGCGGAAATGCCGAACACGGTATTAAGCGGCACCGTTATCAGCGCCACGATTAAAGTTAGCTGTATCGCCGCCACGGTGTCCGTTTGCGTAAGCGCGTGTAAATAAGCTTCCCAGCCTTTGGCGAAAGCTTGATAGAGCACTAATCCCAATGGCGCGCACAGGAACACGACAATCAAGAAGATGGCGGTAACTGTCAAAACCCATCTTACCCAACGCGGGTCGCGAACACACCTGCGGCCGTTCAATCCGGATGTATCGATTATGGGATGGGGCGCAACATGCATGGCTGTCCTTACTTAAATTTGTCCCGAGCGTTTTCGCACCCAATGCTGCATCCAGTTAATCGTCAGCAATAGTAAAAACGAAATCACCAGCATGGTAAGAGCAATGGCGGTGGCGCTTGCGTATTGATATTGCTCCAATTTGGTAACGATTAACAAAGGCACGATTTCCGAAACATAGGGTAAATTGCCGGCGATAAAAATAACCGAACCGTATTCGCCCACGCCCCGCGCAAAAGCCAAGGAAACGCCGGTCAGCAAGGACGGGAAAATGTTAGGCAGAATAATCCGGCAGAATATCTGCAAACGGGACGCCCCCAGACTGGAAGCGGCTTCCTCCATGGTCGGATCAAATTCCTGTAGCACCGGCTCCAGGGTGCGCACTACAAACGGAATCCCGATAAAAATCAACGCCACCACGATACCCAGCGGGGTATAGGCGACTTTGACGCCAAACGTCTCTATCAGCCATTTGCCCAATATGCCGCTAGGCTGGTATATCGTCGCCAACACCACCCCGGCCACCGCGGTCGGCAACGCAAACGGCAAATCGATCAACGCATCCAGGAAACGCTTGCCGGCAAACGGGTAACGCACCATCACCCAGGCTATGATAAAACCGAATAAACCGGCGATTATGGAAGCTATCAATGACGTTACAAAACTCACCCGGAACGATGACAACACCCGCTTATGGGTAATAATGCCCACATAATCGTCCCAGCCCAATTCCAGGCTTTTAAAAACCAGCGTGCTTAACGGAATCAGCACGATGAGCCCTAAATAGAACAATGTGAAGGTCAGCGCCGGCTTAAAACCCGGCATGATATGGCTTTGACTCATTTTTTCCCAAAACGGCTTTTGCTTATGTCGGGATAAGATAATAGAGGATGTTTAATAGCTCGTAAAATGATATATATTGAAAAGGTTATCGGATAATTTGATATGCGGAATAACTGACCAGTTAGCCGACAATCCTATTACCCTCCCGCTATAAAACCAAAAAATTGACAAAATGTCTCATATGATTCAATATGAATCATCAAATGATACTTTTTTGTTTCAAAATGGTTCCAGTAACAGCTGAAAAGATAGCTTCGTTTATGTCGCTGACGCCCTTGCCGCATTCCTTTGCCGAATTGGATACGCTTGTTTCGCATGGTTTGCCTAAACAGGCATTGAAAACGATTGTAGACACTATTGGTTTCAACACGCAAGAACGCAAGCAATTGCTGTATAGGATTGTACCGGAAGCAACCTATAAACGGCGCCGGGACAAGTTGAGCGCCGAAGAATCCGAACGTACCGAACGCTTGGCAAGAGTTTATGCGACATCTCAATACGTTTGGAACTCGGAAGATGAAGCGCGGGTATTTCTACATACACCGCATCCTTTGTTACAAGACCGCGCTCCGCTTGATGTTTCCATGACCGAATTAGGGGCGCGCCGGGTCGAAGAATTGCTCTGGCGGTTGTATTACGGAATCGCGGCTTAGTGCGGATATACCGGATAGCCGATGGGCGCCATCCAATTTGGGATGGTTCTGGCGCCGCGTTAATTGGCGGCAGGTGGAATAGCCCTGGTAAGCAGGTCATTTATGGTTCGCTGTCCTATTCTTGCGCCATGCTGGAGATACTGGCGCATGCGAACATAGGCCGAATACCGGAAACGCATCAATATGTCATTGCGGAAGCGCCTAAAGGCGTTTCGGTGGAAATTCTTGAAGAGAACGCGCTCCCGCCTGGTTGGGATTCGGAAAAAAGCGCCTCGGCCCGGGCTTTTGGCGATCAATGGTTATTTGAAGTTAGAACAGCAGTATTAATTATTCCTTCCGTCATTGCCAAACTGGATCAGAACGCGCTAGTTAACCCTTTTCATCCTGACGCAAGGAAATTACTGGTTTCAGAACCGAAAAAAGTCATTTGGGATAAGCGGCTGTTTAAGTAGATTTATTAAATATTTCAACGTTTGCCAAATGTCATCGCCCATAAATCGTATCGAAAATACCGTCATCGGCAAAATGTTTGTTTTGTACCGCCGTCCAGCCGCCTAGCTGAGCGATATTCCATAATTCAAGCGCCGGAAACTGCTTGGCGTATTTCGCCGCCACTTCCTTATCGATGGGGCGGTAAAAGTTCTTGGCGATTATTTCCTGGCCTTCCTTGCCGTACAAATAACGCAAATATTCGCCGGCGACTTCAACCGTATTGTGTTTACGGGCCACCTTGTCCACCACGGCGACCGGCGGCTCGGCCAAAATACTGAATGAGGGCGTAACGACTTCGTATTTGTCGGCGCCGAATTCCTTCAGCACCAGATAAGCTTCGTTTTCCCAGGTTATCAACACGTCGCCGATCTCACGCTCGGCAAAACTGGTGGTTGAGCCGCGCGCGCCGGTATCCAGCACCGAAGTGTTTTGGTACAATTTTTTCAAGAATTCCTTAGCCGCTTCTTCGCTATTGGCATTGTGTTTGAGCGCGTACGCCCAGGCGGCCAGATAATTCCAGCGGGCGCCGCCGGACGTTTTCGGATTCGGCGTGACCAGACTAACGCCGGTTCTTATCAAATCACTCCAATCCTTGATTTTTTGCGGATTGCCTTTCCGCACCACAAATACGATAGTCGATGTATAAGGCGCGCTGTTATTAGGCAGCAGCGATTGCCAATTTTCCGGAAGCAGTTGCCCATGAGTGTGCAGCTGATCGATATCGTAAGCCAACGCCAGCGACACCACATCCGCCTCCAGACCGTCCAGCACCGCCCGCGCTTGTTTGCCGCTGCCGCCGTGCGACTGGTTAACCGTCACGTTATCGCCGGTTTTGTTTTTCCAGTATTTGACGAACGCCTCGTTATATTCTTTGTACAACTCACGGGTTGGATCGTAGGAGACGTTGAGCAGATTAATGTCGGCGGCCGGCAATTCCCGGCCAAAGCAGACCAAGGATAAAGCCAGGGCGGCAGCCCAAAAAGCCGGTAAATTTTTTTTCATACTGAATTTCCGATAATGTTATTTCACTTAACCAGTCGTTTTTATTTCGTTAATACGAAACCGTTCACGTTTATCTATTTGGACGACGCGGCCATCGTGCACCACGACTTCAAGCGAACCGAACCGGATATCCTTTAATAACGCGGCTATTTGCAAGGCGATATCCTTGCCGTCTTTGTTCGATAGATTGTAATTAAGCACATTTCCCATAAAGCCCCTTAACTGACAGTATCAGCATTCGTTACTGGTTATGGGTATGGTAAAGAAAAGTAAATACGATTTAAAACGATATATATTGAAATAATTATCGTTATTTGTGATTAACCCTTGAAATTAACAAGCCGGATTTTGGATTTCAGTCGATCACAACCAGCATGCCGGTTTTAACATATATCGCCAGCTCATCGATTTGTTGATTGGTTAACGCGATACAGCCCTCGGTCCAATTCGAAATTAGATGTTTTTTTAGTCTGCGTATGGGGGCGCCAAGGCCGTGAATGCCAACGGCGCCGCCTAAAGCGGTGTTTTGCGGCGGCACTTTATGCTCCAGATTGGCTTTCACTATCGACTGATATTCAATCTCATTAATCAAACCGTGCTTTAAGCCGATATCCGCGTCGCGGATTGATGGATAGGTTAGACCGAAGAATTTCCGGAAATCGCTTTTATCGTTGTTCCAACCTATCGCATAAACCCCTTTCGGGGTAACATTGTCGCCACGTTTGCGTTTCAATCCCACGCCGCCGCGCCCGAACGCAGCGTTATTGAAAACTTTTATCAGGCGGTCATTGCCCATAAGTAGTACTTTTTTATGTTTGGTGTCTACCCATAACCATTGGCTCTCTTGCGGGTCGTCCGCCTCCGGAGCGGCTTGCATAAAAGACGCTTGATCGGCCTGAACGGCAACTGAATGGATTAGCGTAATTAAAAATAAAAACAAATATATATTTCTTATGTAAAACATACGGATATCGATTAATTCAGTTGATGGAAAGTTAAAAGGCTACAATGGAATATGACCTGCGCGTGAACATATAGTTCATGGCGCGGGCAAACCACTGCGTATCTTTTTACTTAGCGCCCCATGCAAAATGGCGCGTTTGGACCGGATAAAATGGTTGACAAGCGTGGTTAGGATTCCCAGAATGTTATCCAAAAATATTAGGAGAGTGTTACGAAAACCAATCGACAAAATCGCCGCCCGTACCATGGATTTTCAAAATCAAGCGATATTGCCTTACTGTCATCTAAAACAAGGCTTTATCGGTTAATAGTCGTATTTATAGGCTGCATGATTTGCCATACAAGCTATGCGGCTTCCTGTACGCAAGGCGTTAAAACCGATATCTGGATTTCTCCACGCGTAATCAAAACGGGCGCGCCCATTAATATTATGGCCGTGTCCAGCGCCCAAGCGCTGACTGATTTGGTATTAACCAGTCCAAATGGGGAAAAACAGATCATAAAAGCCGCCGCCAATCATGGAGCGCCTTGGCGTTTAACGGCGCGGATAGACAACCTGGGCGAAGGCCGCTATCAATTAGAGGCCAAAAATAAAGAGCTATCCTTGGCTTGCCGCGAGATATTTAACGGCGCCGCCGGTACGGAAAAACACGGCGCCTGGAATGACGGTTACGAAGCCTTTTATGCCGCCTGGATAGAACAACTTTTTGATAATCCGGCCGATGAAGGCCTGAGTTTTCCAACTCTTGAACCCGTTTTACGCAATCCGGAGCGTAATTTTTTGTATGATTACTTCCGCGCCAATGAAGACGCGGCGCTGCCGGCGATACCCGATTGCGCCGATTTGCCGTATTTTCTGCGAACTTATTTTGCCTGGAAAAACGGCTTGCCGTTCAGTTACCGCGCCTGTAGCCGCGGCGCCAGCGAGAAACCGCCGGCGTGCGGCGCCGCGACGGTTAAAACCGATTTTTTACGCTACCCCGCGCCGCAGGCCGCGTTTAAAACCTTAAGCCATACCATGATGGACGTTGTGCAATCCGGTAATGGCCGCACCGCGCTCGCCGGCGAGGAAACCGATTTTTATCCGCTGGCGTTACGGCGCGAAGCGTTATGGCCGGGTACAATATACGCCGACCCATATGGCCATACCTTGGTTCTGGTTAAATGGGAGCCGCAAACGGCCGGCAAGCCGGGTATTTTATTTGCGGTTGACGCCCAACCGGATCATTCCGTCACCCGGAAACGATTTTGGGAAGGCACTTTTTTATTTGCTAACTCCGCTAATGCCGGGCCTGGATTTAAAGCTTTCCGGCCGATTGCCGATAGCGGCAGGTTATTGAAAAATAGCGAATTGCTAAACTATTCGCCAGAACAAGCGGATTTGAGCCCGGAAGATTTTTACGCACAACTCTATAAACTGATTAACCCTGACGGTTTGGACGCCAAACCAGCCTATGAGGCGACGTTGACCGCTTTGGTCGAGCAATTGGAAGCGCGCTTGCAATCGGTCGAGAACGGTGAAAATTATTTCCGGAAAAACGCCCGCGCCATCGAGATGCCGAAAGGCGCGGCTATTTTCGAAACCATAGGCCCGTGGGAAGATTACGCCACGCCTTCGCGCGATATGCGCTTGCTGATCGCCATCCATGTGCTGCTTGATTTTCCTGAAAAAATCGTCCGTCATCCCGAGTTGTTCAACTTGACCGAGCTATCCGCGCCACCGGTTAAAACCCAGATCGGGCAACTGCATGAAAAATTGATATCCGAGAAAAAGATCCGCTACATAAGGAGTAACGGCGAACCGTGGGAGCTTACGGTAGCGGAGATTTTGGCGCGGAAATCGGCGTTTGAGATGGCTTATAACCCGAACGATTGCGTCGAAATCCGCTGGGGCGCAACCGCAGGGACGGAAGAATATGCGAGCTGTAAAAGGCATGCGCCCTTGGAACAGGTTAAGCAAATGGCCGCGCTGCGTGACTGGTTTAGGGACGCTAAACGCCCCGCGCGCTGAACGGTTGGTTGCTCGCTACAAAGATTATTGCGGAAAATTTTGGGCGCTGCCGACCGACGCCAGCATCATGATCATCAACGTCCAGGGAACCAATCATTGCGCAGTTTGGTCTTGTATTGACAAGAAAAATGTAACTTTTCAGCAGATTTTACGCTAGCGTCGGCTATTGGCAAGCTTTAAAATTAAAAAATCAAATATTGCGAGGTGCGGAATGAAGAAGATTAATCATTATTTTGAAGTAACCGTTCTTGCTTGCGCTTTAACGTTAATCATGGAAGATAGCATTGCGCAAGCCCCTCCTGGCTATCCCGTTGTGCCGGAGCCGGCTTATAACTATCCCGCCGGCGCTCAGCTGGTTGCGCCCGGCCCGCCGCCGCCTCTGCAACAAGAGGTAATCATTGCCGCGCCTTCGCCGGCCCATGTCTGGATTCCCGGTTATTGGAGCTGGCAGAATCGATGGATATGGATACCGGGACTATGGGCGATACCGCCCAGGCCTGGCGCACAATGGATAGGACACCGATGGGTTATGCATGAAGACGGCAATAGATACCGCATGCAGCATGGCGAATGGCGTTGATCCGGTAGCAGATAACATTGGAAAATGTGCGGCTGATTTCAGCTTGGAAAGCCAACCAAACGCAAAAGAAACACTATGAACAACAATTCTGACCCCTTGTTTGAACGCTATGCCGATATGGACTTTACCATTGCCAAACCGGTTTCACAAATACCGGCATTAGCAAAGCTACAAGCAGAACATGGTAATAAATCACGTATAACCATGCGTGTTGATAACGAGGTGCTGGCAATTTTTAAGGCGCGAGCTGAAATGACCGGCGGTAGCTATCAAACATTGATGAACGAAGCACTTAAGCAATTTGCCAATGGCTTGACGCTAGCCGAAGTTGTGCGGGAAACGATTGGGCAGGAACTGCATAAATCCATTTAATTACCGCTTGTCTTTGCCGCTTAATAGCGCTTTCAACCGGTCGATTTCAGCTAAGGCCGCAGCTTCCCGTTGTTGAGCTTCCGCTTCGCGCTGTTGAGATGCTTCTTTTGCTTGACGCTCGACTTCTTTTGCTTGGCGCTCTGCTTCCTTTTCCAGGCGTTCAGCCTCTAACTCTTTAGCCATCCGCAGCATTGCTTCTTTATCCTGCTCGCGCTCAATTTCCCTGGTGCGCTGCTCGCGCAGATATTCCTGCCGCGCCTGGTACAAATGGTATTCGTGTTCCTTGTCGGAAAATACGCTTAAAGTGTTCATGGCTTGTTGCATCTCCGGGGTGGCCATCCAGTCGGGTAAGGCCGCTTCATCCAGATTCTCGCCGTCTTTGAAAAACATCAACCAGCGTTCTTTCTCGCTACTGATCTGACGGTCATTATACTTGTTAAGTTCCAGCAAATAAATCGTGCAATGTTCGTTTAAAAGTAACCCTTGTTCGTCGCGGTGCTTGTAAACGTGTTCGTAGCGGTTGTCGTTTGTGATTAAATCTTCGGCCAGCAGCCAGATGCTGTAAGTCGGCTTGAGCAACAGATAATCCTGGCCGCTTTTCAGTTGTTTGCTGTAGATGTCGGCCCAATTATAAAGTATCCTCGCCGATAAATGGCGGAAATTACTGATCTGAATTTCAACTTGGTAGAGACGGTCCAGACTGTCCTTGGCTTTGACATCGACGATGCTGAGCTTGGCGTCCTGAAATTCCCGGTCATTATAAGGGTTGAGTATATCTACCGAAACGATGGGTTGTTGGAGTTCCTTGCCTAATATCGCGTTCAAGAAATGCACAAGCAAGTTGCGGTTTTCTTCAGCTCCGAGCAGAGCTTTGAAGACGCAATCTACTTGCGGGTTGATCGGGTGGCGCATAGGAATGAGCGGTAGAAATTAGATGGGTTATTTTATAATGAATTAGGTTTGGTGTTTAGTTTTGCTTATTTATTGGTAACTATTCAGCGAATTTTAAGCTTGCGTCAGCTATTCGGCTTTTGACGCCGGAGCGCCTAGCAGAGGACGCTGAGAATACATCCGTGTAGCTTTCGCCCGGCCTCCATGCCGGTCAAACCTCTGCTAGGCGCTCCGGCGCCAAAAGCCAAGGCGGTCAGCTATCGGCAAACTTTTGAAAGTTTAGTCACTCAGTGAATAGTTACGTTTAT
>JBEKBU010000090.1:0-14458 GCA_050015235.1 Methylomonas sp.
TTACGCCAATTATATAGGCAAAGCGGCCTCAATAATACGCTCCGTTGTCTGCGAAAGCCCGTTAATCCCGCAAAACAGCACTGTGAAAAATTCTGTTTCAGTCGCAATTATTCACCGAGTGGCTGAACTTTCAAAAGCTTACCGATAGCTGACCGCCTAGGCTTTTGGCGCCGGAGCGGCTAGCAGAGGTTTGACCGGCATGGAGGCCGGGCGAAAGCTACACGGATGTATTCACAGCGTCCTCTGCTAGCCGCTCCGGCGCCAAAAGCCGGGTAGCTGACGCTAGCTTAAAATTCGCTGAATAGTTATTTTCAGCCTTTATTGTTGCAACAATAAAAACCATTAACTTTATGATAAAGATAAATTTTATATTTCAAACTTTTCTCAGGGTTTTGCGCTAGGTGAGTGTTTCGTAAGTCATTGTTGAAAAAGAAAGAAATAATTCAATCAATGCTTGACTAAGCGCATTTTGGTAATTATAGTGGTTCAAAAATGAGCTAAAATAGTTAAAAAGTGGTAGAAAATGGAAATTTCGTTTTTGGAGTTAATTTTTGTTTCGAGGCATCAGCTTAATCAGCTTGGATAATAAGGGACGCGTCACGATTCCTACTCGTTATCGCGATGAATTGCAGGAAAGCTACGAACGGCAAATGATCGTCACCGTGGGGGTGAATGATAAATGTGTCGGCGAGCCCGGCTGTCTTTGGCTTTATCCATTGCCGGAGTGGGAAGAAGTTGAAAGAACGATCAGCAAATTACCTACTTTAAACAAAATGGCCATGCAATTGCGGCGCTTTCTTATCGGTAACGCCTCTGAGTGTGAAATGGATAATCAAGGGCGTTTATTGTTGCCGGAAAAATTACGCATGGTGGCTGAAATGGAAAAAAATATTGTTTTGATCGGCCAATTGAAAAAATTTGAAATATGGAACGCGGAGTCCTGGGAAGCTAAGGAAAAAGCCTGGATGAGCGGCGGCGATACCGAGGGACTGGAAGAATTAGGTCAATTGTCTTTTTGATAAAAATGATGGCGCACCAGGCCGTTTTGTTACGGGAAGCGCTGGAACAGCTGGATATAAAAAAGAACGGCGTTTATCTGGACGCCACTTTCGGGCGTGGCGGGCATAGCCGCGGCATACTGGAGAGTCTGGACGGAACGGGGCGGCTCTTGGCTTTGGATAGGGATATGGAGGCGATAAACAGCGCCGAGGCAAGATTGCTGGAGGAAGACCCGCGATTTAGTTTACGGCACGGCTGTTTTTCCGATTTATACGCGATTGCCGCTAGCCATGGATATGCGGGAAAAATTAATGGCGTTTTGCTGGATTTTGGCGTTTCATCGCCGCAATTGGATGTAGCTGAGCGGGGTTTTAGTTTTTTAAGGGATGGCCCCTTGGATATGCGTATGGATAGAAGCCGCGGCATGTCGGCGGCGGAATATCTTCAGCGCGTCGACGAACAAGCGCTGGCCAAGGTGATATTCGAGTATGGGGAAGAACGATACGCCAGACGTATCGCCCGGGCGATTGTTGAACAGCGGAAACAGCATGCGCTGGAATCGACAAGGCAACTGGCGATGCTGATCGAAAATTGCGTACCGTTTCAGGATAAGTTTAAACATCCGGCTACACGTACGTTTCAGGCGATACGCATGGAAATAAACCAGGAGCTGCCGGAAATTACCACGGGGTTAAAACAGGCGGTAGATGTATTGGCCGCCGGCGGCCGCCTGGTGGTCATTGCTTTTCATTCGCTTGAAGACCGGATCGTAAAGCGTTTTATCAGGTATGAATCCGGAAAAAAATTCAATCCGGGCAGATTACCCATTAAAGAGCAGGATATTGAACAAGGCGTTTTAAAAAAAGTGGGTAAGGCGATACGCGCCGAGTTGCCGGAGGTGCGGCAAAACCCGAGGGCGCGCAGCGCGGTGATGCGGGTAGCAGAGAAATTATGATGACTACGGCAAAAAACCTGTTAATGATTGTTTTAGTTACGGCGCTGATCTTGTCGGCGATTTTTGTTATTTACATTAAATACCAATCGCGCGCGACATTTATGGAAATCCAGAAAAAGGAAAAAGAATTGGATGACTATGAAGTGGAATGGGGCAGGCTGCAATTGGAATTGACCACTTTGACGGAAGAAAACCGGATAGAAATCGAGGCTAGAAACCGTTTAATGCTTACTTTACCAACTCAGGACAAGATTATCTACATAAGACCGTAAATGCACATAGACAATCGAGCGAAATCTTTGCAGCACAGTTCGGACCATTTTGATTTAAGACGCAAACTGTTGCTGCTCACCATGTTGTCGGCCATGCTGATACTGGTTTTTCGCGCCGTGTATTTACAAATTTTCAATAAGGATTTTTTACTCGATAAGGCTAACAAACAACATGTCGACGTGGTGTTGGTTTCGGCTTATCGCGGCCAGATTCAGGATAGAAACGGCGAGCCGTTGGCTATCAGTACGCCTATGCAGTCGATTTTGATCAATTCCCGTCAGTTTAAAGATAATCCGCCGGAAAAATTGAATGACATGGCTAGGATACTGGGAATTCCCGAATCGGAATCGCGCGCCATTTTCGCCAAGGAAGAAAAGAAACATTTTTATTATTTGAGGCGCCAGATTAATCCGCAGTTGGCGGAAAAAGTTAAAGATTTGGATTTGTCAGGCGTTTATTTCGAAAGAGAATTCAAACGTTATTATCCCGCCGGCGCCGTTTCCGGGCATTTATTGGGGTTTACCAATATCGACGATGTCGGGCAAGAAGGTTTGGAGCATGGCTATGAACATATTTTGCGCGGCAAAATCGGGAAAAAACGGGTTATCAAAGACGGAAAAGGGCAAATCATCGAAGATGTAGAAAATATTGAAGAAGCCGAGGCCGGAAAAAATTTGGTTTTGACCATAGATGAGCGGATTCAGTATCTGGCTTACCGGGAATTGCAAAACGCCATGCTGGTGAATAAAGCGCATGCCGCATCGTTGGTGGTATTGGACGCAAAAAACGGCGATGTGCTGGCTTCCGTCAGTCAGCCGGCTTTTAACCCGAATAATAGAAAGGAGTTAAGCAGCAATCGTTACCGGAATCGCGCCATGATGGATAGCTTTGAACCGGGCTCTACAGTGAAGCCTTTTGTGGTTGCGGCGGCTCTGGATGGCGGGTATATCGATCCAAGCATCACCATAGAAACGCACGGTATTTATTATTTAGGACACAATGTGGTAAAGGATGTGCATAACTACGGTACTTTGGATTTGATGCATGTATTACAGAAATCCAGCAACATCGCGGTAACCCAAATTGCCATGACCATGCCGCCCTATTATTTCTGGAATACCTATAACCGGCTGGGATTCGGCTCCTCCGCCGAGGTGGGGTTTCCGGGTGAAGCGAGTGGTTCGCTGCTGGATTACCAAAGCTGGCACGAATTCGATCAGGCCACGCTGTCGTTCGGTTATGGCGTCTCGACCTCGATTTTGCAATTAGCAAGAGCGTATACGGCTTTGGCTGACGATGGCGTCGTTCATTCGGTGAGTTTGCTAAAACGCGACGAGGACGCGGATGCGCAACGCATATTTAAAGCCGATACGGCCCGAAAGGTTAGAGAAATGCTCGAGAGCGTCACCAGTAAAGAAGGAACGGCGTATCAGGCGCGAGTCGAAGGCTATCGGGTGGCCGGAAAAACCGGTACGGTCAAAAAAGCGACCGCCGGCGGTTATTCTGACGATAAATATTTATCGGTGTTTGTCGGTATGGCGCCGGCCAGCAACCCGCGTTTTATTATCGGCATAGTCGTGGATGAGCCTACTACCGGACAGTATTACGGCGGACTGGTGGCGGCGCCCGTGTTTTCAAAAGTGATGGCCGGCGTATTGCGTATCTACGGCGTTGAGCCGGATGGTATGGAAAATATGCATTTATTATTGAGTAAGCAATGAACATCGCGGATTTACTTAAAAATATAGCGGAAACGGAGCTGGACGTCGAGATCAACGGTCTGGCCATCGATAGCCGCCAAGTGCGGCCTGGAAATTTATTTATTGCTCTGCATGGAGTAAATCAGCATGGCGTGATCCACGCCGATCAGGCGATAGCGCAAGGCGCGAAAGCGATTATTTACGATCCGGCCGGAATGCCGAACGCCGATGCCCCGGTTGTATCGATACCGGCCATGGCGCTGGCCGATTTGGATAAGCATTTGGGAGCGATAGCCGCTAAATTTTACGGTAATCCATCCCAAAACCTGACGGTCATCGGCATCACCGGCACCAACGGAAAAACGACTTGTAGCCAGTTAATAGCACAGGCCGTACCGGATTGCGGCGTGATAGGCACGCTAGGCTGGGGCGTACCTGAAAATTTGCTCCCGACCATAAACACGACGCCGGACGCCTTATCGATTCAGCAGATGCTGGCGCAATTGGCGGATTGGAATAAACGGACGGTCGCCATGGAAGTGTCTTCGCACGGATTACAGCAAGGGCGAGTAAATGCGGTGAAGTTTACCGGGGCGGTATTCACCAATCTAAGCCGCGATCATCTGGATTATCACGGCAATATTGAGGATTATTTTCAAGCTAAATTGCTGTTGTTTAGACAAACCGATCTGCAATTTGCGGTGTTGAACGCCGACGATTCCTCCGTACTTAGCGTCCGGAACGCATTAGCTAACAATGTGCAATGTTGGACGTTCAGCGCCAAGGGTGAGCGCTTAACCGGCACGCAAAGTATTTGGGCGGAAGACGTAAAGTTTAGTAATGCCGGCATTCGTTTTCAGGCGGTTTGGGGCGACCAAAAATCGGCGGTATTTACGCCGTTGGTTGGCGAATTCAACTTGGAAAATATATTAGCGGTATTGACCGTGTTACTGGCGGCGGGCATGTCGTTTTCCGATGCGGTCGCGCGTCTTGGACGGTTGCAAGCCATTACCGGACGCATGGAAAAATTCGGCGGCGCCGATAAACCGACTGTTTTTGTCGATTACGCGCATAGTCCGGATGCTTTGGAGAAAGTATTGAAGGCCGCGAGAAACCGTGGCCGATTATGGGTGGTGTTCGGTTGCGGCGGCAATCGCGACAAAGGCAAGCGTAAAGACATGGGGCGTATTGCCGAGCGTTTAGCCGATAAAGTGATCATTACCGATGACAATCCCCGACATGAATCGGCGCAAGAAATTATCGACGATATTTTGGCGGGTTGCCAAAGCCGGAACGTGACTGTGATTAACGATAGGCGGTTAGCCATCAATACCGCTATTAAACAGGAGGCTAAAGATGACTGTGTTTTGATCGCCGGTAAAGGGCATGAATCTTATCAGGAAATAAACGGCATGAAGTTACCGTTCTGCGACCAAGCCGTAGTGAAGCAATCCTTAGCCTCTTGGAATAATTGAAATGAGCTTGCAACTTTCCGAAATCGCCTTAGCCGTTAACGGCCGCTTAATCGGTAACGACGGGAATGTCGCCGGCGTGAGCATTGATACGCGCAGTCTCCGCAAAGATGAGCTGTATATCGCATTGCAGGGTAAAAATTTCGATGGTCATACGTTTATACCCCAGGCCGAGCAAGCCGGCGCCGCGGCGCTACTGCTGGAAAGGAATTGCGAGAGCGGTTTGCCGCGGATTATTGTCGATGACAGCCGGCTGGCGTTAGCGGAACTGGCTGGATACTGGCGTAATAAATTCGATCCGCGAGTTGTTGGAATAACCGGCAGTAACGGTAAAACCACTGTTAAGGAAATGGTTGCGGCGATTTTAGATACCCGAGGCAAAACACTTCTTACGCGCGGCAACCTGAATAACGATATCGGCGTACCGTTAACGCTTATGAGATTGGATGAAAGCTTCCGCTACGCCGTGATCGAAATGGGCGCCAATCATGCCGGTGAAATTGCCTATACCAGCCGATACGCGCGGGCCAATGTGTCGTTGATTACAAATGTCGGACCCGCTCATATTGAAGGATTTGGGAGCATAGCCGGAATTGCGGCCGCCAAAGGCGAAATTATTGAAAATCTTGGCGCCGAAGGCGTCGCTATCCTTAATCGCGATGATGAATTCTATGAATTTTGGCGGCAATTGGCCGGTAAGCGGAAAACAGTTAGTTTTGGTTTTAGCCCATCGGCCGACGTATCGGCGACTGATATCGGTACAAAATTAAAAGAGCAGAGTTTTGAAACTCATTTTGTTCTGCATGCAAGTATTGGCAGTATCGATATTATCCTGCAATTGGCAGGCGAACATAATGTCAAGAATGCGCTCGCGGCGGCGGCGGCGGTTATGCAATTCGGCTTCGATTTACCGAGTATCAAGCAAGGTTTAGAGTCTGTGCCGCCTGTTACCGGCCGGGTGCAATTATTGCGCGGACGGAAGGGGAGCTATGTCATTGACGATACTTACAACGCAAATCCGGCTTCATTAAGAGCCGCATTAACCGTGCTGGATGAGAATAACGACAATTGGCTGATATTGGGCGCTTTTAGCGAATTAGGTCCGGATAGCCAGGCTATCCATAATGAAATGGGAAAATTGATTAAATCCATGCCGGTCAAGCGTTTGTTCGCGGTCGGCGAAAACGCCGAAAAAACCGTGGAGACGTTTGGCTCCAGCGGCGCGTTTTTCAACAGCCAGGAACAGTTGATAAATGCGGTGAATCAGGTGTTAACCGGCAAGGAAACGATTTTAGTAAAAGGTTCGCGGTCACAAAAAATGGAAAATGTCGTGGCCGCCCTAGTCGACAATTTTAGAGCAGCATAATGTTACTTTTATTCGTAGATTATTTAACTAACCTGGATAGCGGTTTCAGAGTGCTTCACTATCTGACTTTTAGAGCCATTCTTGGCGTATTGACCGCATTGGCGATTTCTTTCATGATCGGCCCGTACATGATTAAAAAGCTGACGCGGAATAAAATCGGTCAGAACGTGCGCGATGACGGTCCGCAAAGCCATTTCTCAAAATCCGGCACCCCCACGATGGGCGGCACGATGATTTTGTTTGCGGTCGCATTCAGTACTTTATTATGCGCGGACCTTAGTAACCGGTATATCTGGGTGGTGCTGACGGTAACGCTTGCCCACGGCGTGATTGGTTTTGTAGACGATTACCGTAAGGTGCTGCTCGGAAATAGCGATGGCTTGTCGGCAAAAGCCAAATATTTTTGGCAATCGGTTGTTGCGCTGAGCGCGGCTAGTTATCTTTTTTACACTGCCCAAGTACCCGCGGAAACGCAATTTATCGTGCCTTTTTTCAAGAATGTAACCCTGGATTTAGGCTGGGGATACATTGTAATCACTTATTTCGTAATTGTCGGCTCCAGTAACGCCGTTAATTTGACTGACGGCTTGGATGGTCTGGCGGTTATGCCGACGGTCATGATCGCCGCCGCGCTCGGTATTTTCGCCTATTTATCCGGACATACTAATTTTTCTCAATATCTGGCGATTCCGCATATCCCCCGTTCAGGCGAATTGGTGGTTTTCTGCGCCGCATTAGTCGGTTCGGGTTTAGGTTTTTTATGGTTTAACGCCTATCCGGCCATGGTTTTCATGGGGGATGTCGGAGCGCTTGCTTTAGGCGCCGCTTTAGGCGCAGTCGCCGTTCTGGTCAGACAGGAAATCGTGCTGATCATTATGGGCGGCATATTCGTCATGGAAACCGTATCGGTAATTATTCAAGTTGCGTCATATAAAACCAGAAAGAAACGGGTATTTTTAATGGCGCCCATACATCATCATTATGAACTTAAAGGTTGGCCGGAACCCCGCATTATTGTTCGATTCTGGATAATCACCGTAATTTTGGTCTTGATTGGCTTAGCCACTTTAAAACTTAGATAAGCATGAATACCTCGGCATTACTCAACGCGCTGGAAACCAATTTCAAGCTGAATCCTGGTTCGGCGCGCTTATTGATTGTCGGTTTAGGGGTCACGGGCTATTCATCGGCGCAATTTCTACAGAACACGCCGATTAAATATGCGGTTGTCGATAATCGCAGCAACCCTCCCCTCCTAGATTCATTGCGGCAACAGATGCCGGATTTGCCGGTATTTTTAGGCGGATTCGATCAATCCGTTTTTCAGGTGGCTACTCATTTATTGGTAAGCCCCGGCGTGTCGCTCGGTGAAACAGCCATACAGCAAGCGATCCAGGCCGGCGTTCCGATTCTAAGCGATATCGATTTATTCGCTTGCGCCACAGACAAACCGATAATCGCGATCACCGGCTCAAACGGCAAAAGCACGGTCACGACCATGCTCGGCGAAATGGGTAACGAAGCGGGCGTCAAAACAGCCATAGGCGGGAATCTTGGCACGCCGGCGCTTGATTTGTTACAAGAAAACGCCGATTTATACGTTTTGGAGCTTTCCAGCTTTCAACTGGAAAGAACGATTGCATTAAATGCTAAAGCAGCGGCGGTATTAAACATAAGTCCCGATCATTTGGACAGGCATGAGGATATTAGCGCCTACGCTAAGGAAAAACAGAGAATTTTTCGTGGCGACGGCGCAATGATTCTGAATGCTGATGATCAGTTGACGATGGAAATGAAAACCGAAAATCGGACTTGTATTACTTTTTCAACCCGGCAAGCTGCGGATTTTTATCTGCAACGCGGAGCTGAGACGTATTTGATGCATGGCGACAGAAAGTTAATGCCGGCAGCGGATATTCATCTTGAAGGCGCCCATAATTTAGCGAATGCTTTGGCCGCACTCGCCTTGGGATACGCTATTGGTTTGGATATCGCTAAAATGAGCCAGGCGCTGACAAAATTTAAGGGGCTTCCGCATCGCATGCAGAAAGTCGATGAGATCGGCGGCGTTTTATGGGTTAACGATTCCAAGGCGACTAATATCGGCGCCTGTATCGCCGCATTGGAAGGTTATGACCGCCAGGTCGTGCTCATAGCCGGGGGCGACGCCAAAGGCGCGGACATGCGCGATCTGTTGCCCGCCATTAAAGTCAGAACAAAAGGCGTAATTCTAATGGGTAAGGATGCCGGTTTAATTGAAAAAGCGCTTGACGGCTGCGTACCCGTTTATTTTGCCGTTAATATGAAAGAAGCGGTCAAGCTTGCGCAAACGCATACCCAGGCGGGCGATATCGTATTGCTGTCTCCGGCTTGCGCCAGTTTAGACCAGTACCGGAATTATGCGGATAGAGGCAATAAATTCATCGAGGCCGTGATGGAGCTTAAAACATGCTGAAACCATCAACAAATCAACGCAACGCTAACAGAGTTCACATCGATCAGACGCTTATGCTGGTCTGTTTCAGCTTATTAGGCATAGGTTTTGTGATGGTGACTTCCGCGTCCTTGCATCTGGGCGTCAAAATGGCCAATGACATATCCCATTACCCGTTTAATCAATTGGCGCATATTATTATTGGTCTGGTATTCGCCGCTTGCGTAACGCAAATACCAATGCGCCTTTGGGAACGTTGGGGACAGAGTTTATTCATCATTGGCGTGTGTTTGCTATTAATTGTGTTTATTCCCGGTGTCGGTAATAAAGTCAATGGCAGTACTCGCTGGCTTTCAATTTTAGGTTTTCGGATTCAGGTTTCGGAAGTCGTTAAATTCATATCTGTAATATATGTCGCCGGTTATATTAACCGCCATTCTCATCACGTCAGAACTTCCGCATATGGTTTGGTTAAACCTTTAATGTTATTTTCGGTAGCTTGCGTATTGCTGTTGATGGAGCCGGATTTCGGCTCGGCGGTGGTGATTCTTATTATCGCCATGGGCATGATGTTTCTGGGCGGCGCGCGTATTTCCCAGTTTATCGTGTTGCTATCGCTGGTATCGGTGCTGGCGGTGTTACTGGTTTATATATCGCCTTATCGTTTAGCAAGGGTGCTAAGTTTTAGAGATCCCTGGGCCGACGCCAAGCATACCGGTTTTCAACTAACTCAAGCTTTGATTTCATTCGGTAGAGGGGAGTTTTTTGGGGTTGGTTTGGGCAACGGCATTCAAAAATTGTTTTACCTCCCTGAAGCGCATACCGATTTTTTGTTTTCCGTGCTCGGGGAAGAGTTAGGGTTGGTAGGCGTTACCACGGTTATTGCTTTGTTCGCCACTTTATTGATCAGAGCTTTCGTTATCGGCGAATATGCCGAGAAAAACGGCCACCGATTTTCAGCCATGGTTGCCTATGGTTTAGGAATCTGGTTCGGTTTTCAATCATTTGTCAACATGGGGGTCAATCTGGGCATGTTGCCTACCAAAGGCTTGACATTGCCTCTAATGAGTTATGGCGGCGGCAGTATGATAGTCATGTGCGGCGCGGTTTCGGTTTTATTCCGTATTCATTATGAAGTCACTGAACAAGGAAAGCGGACTATCAACAAGGATAAATATATATGAGCGGCCGCATTGTAATTATGGGTGGGGGAACAGGAGGTCATGTGTTTCCGGCTTTGGCTGTCGCCCAGGAAATGCGGGTAAGAGGTTGGCAGGTCAGCTGGTTAGGTACGCGTATGGGATTGGAAAGCCGTGTGGCGCCGGCGCATGGTATTGAAATCGATTGGTTGACAGTGGAGGGAATCCGTGGAAAAGGGTGGATTACAAAATTAACTTCCGCTTTCAAATTGATCCAGGCTTGCCGTCAAGCCCGGCAAATTTTAATGCGCCGCAAACCGCATGTGATATTGGGCATGGGCGGCTTTGTCGCCGCTCCAGGCGGTTTTATGGCCAAAGCGCTCGGCATCCCTTTGGTGGTTCATGAACAAAACCGGGTGCCGGGCACTACCAATCGTTTGTTGGCGAAAATGGCGGCCAGCAGGGTTCTGGAAGCATTTCCCGGCAGTTTTTCCAAATCGGCGCAGGCCATTTGCACCGGTAACCCATTACGTAATTCTTTTTTGAATTTAACGGAAAAAACAATTTGGCGGCCGCGCTTGGGAAGAAATTTACGGGTATTGATTGTTGGCGGCAGCCAGGGCGCCAAAATATTGAACGAACAAGTTCCCGCGGCGCTTGCTCTTCTCAATGGGCTGGAGATTAAACACCAAAGCGGGCAAGCAATGTATGAAGAAGTGGTTAACCGTTATTTGCAGTTAAAAATAACGGCTGAGGTATCGGCGTTTATTGAAGATATGACAAGCGCCTATCAATGGGCGGATCTGATGATTTGCCGGGCTGGCGCCATGACCGTCAGTGAAGTTGCCGCCAGCGGCCTGCCGACGATATTCATACCGTTAATGCACGCTATCGATGATCATCAAACCGCAAACGCCCGCTATTTAACGGAAGCCGGAGCGGCAATATTATTGCCGCAATCCGACTTGAACGCCGAGAGCCTGCGCGATGCGGTGCAAAGCGCCATGACGTCGTTGCCGTCCATGAGTCTTGCCGCCAAAGCCAAAGCCAGACTGGAAGCGACTCAGACTGTAGCCGATATCTGTATTGCCGAGGCCGCTATATGAATTATCGTAACGAGCACAATAATAATCAGGCGTTTGGCGATATAGACAAGATACATTTTGTAGGTATCGGCGGTACCGGGATGAGCGGCATTGCGGAAGTTTTGTGTAATTTGGGTTACGAGATTTCCGGCTCCGATATCAAAGCTTCGCCGGCGACGGAACGGCTGCAAGCCATGGGCGTTAAAGTTTACTTTCAGCACCTAGCGGAAAATGTTACCGATGTCGATGTAGTCGTTACGTCATCAGCCATCGATAAAAATAATCCTGAAGTTTCGATAGCGTATCAAAAACGTATCCCGGTTATTCCGCGTGCGGAAATGCTGGCCGAATTAATGCGTTTCCGTTTCGGCATTGCCGTTGCCGGCACGCATGGCAAGACCACCACCACCAGTTTAACCACCATGATGCTGGCTGAAGGAGGCTTGGATCCGACTTTTGTGATCGGAGGCCGTTTAAACAGCGCCGGCAGCAACGCCAAGCTGGGATTAGGAAAATATCTGGTCGCGGAAGCGGATGAAAGCGACGCTTCGTTTTTATATCTGCAGCCGATGCTGGCGGTCGTTACCAATATTGATCTTGATCATATGGAAACCTACGGCGGTAGTTACCAACGCCTCAAGGAAACATTTATTAAATTTTTACATCAATTGCCGTTTTACGGTCTGGCGGTTCTGTGTATCGACGACGCTGGAATCCGTAATATTTTACCGGAGATTTCCAAGCCGGTGAAAACTTACGGAGTAAGCCAGGATGCCGACGTCCGCGCCGTGGAAATAAGGCAAGATGGCTTGCGCACTCATTTTAAGGTAACGCGCTGGGGGCATTTACCTGCTTTAAACGTTACGTTGAATTT
This sequence comes from Methylomonas sp., assembly GCA_050015235.1. GTDB lineage: Bacteria > Pseudomonadota > Gammaproteobacteria > Methylococcales > Methylomonadaceae > Methylomonas. Next base: position 12,298 of record JBEKBU010000090.1, read on the forward strand.
GCCCGGTTGGCACAATATGCTTAATGCGCTGGCGGCTATTACGGTCGCCAGCAGTTTAGGCGTGGACGACGCCGCTATTTTGAAAAGTCTGGATGAATTCAAAGGAGTGGGCAGACGTTTTCAAATCAATGGCGATTTGGAGTTGGGTGGCGGTCGTCTGACATTTGTAGACGATTACGGCCATCATCCGCGCGAATTGGCGGCGACATTGGAGGCATTGCGGCAAGCTTGGCCCGCGCGCCGGAAAGTTGTGATATTTCAACCTCATCGCTATACCCGAACGCGCGATTTGTTTGAAGATTTCGTCGAAGTTTTATCAAGCGTGGACGTCTTGATTTTATTGGATGTGTATGCGGCCGGCGAGTCTCCAATTACAGGGGCCGACGGCAAAGCCTTGAGCCGCTCGATTCGGATTCGCGGTCAAGTCGATCCGGTTTTTGTACAAAACCGTAACGATTTGGCGAGTATTCTGGCGGGAATTGTCCAAAAAAATGATGTGGTGCTGACCATGGGCGCAGGCAATGTCGGACAAATTGCCGCCGAATTGCCGGAAAATCTTGCGAAGGCCTTGGCTAATGAATAGCGCATACGCCTTGAAAGGAACGCTTTTGCATAACGAGCCGTTAGCAAAATACACCAGTTGGCGGGTTGGCGGGCCGGCTAGGCAAATGTATATCCCTCAGGATAAGACGGATTTAATTGAATTCGTCGCCGGTTTGTCCGCCGGCGAAAAATTGTTTTGGATAGGTTTGGGCAGTAATTTACTGGTGCGTGACGGCGGTATCCGCGGCATTGTTATTAATACGCGTAACCGATTGAAAAACATATTTTTACTTGAGGGTGAGCGTGTTTATGTCGAATCCGGCTTGCCTTGCGCGCATGTGGCGAAATTTTGTAGCGATGCGGGTTTAACAGGCGTTGAGTTTTTGGTGGGTATTCCCGGAACCATGGGCGGCGCCCTGAAAATGAACGCCGGGGCTTTTGGCGGCGAGACCTGGGATGTTGTCGAACGGGTAGAAATGATTAATGCGCGGGGAGAGGTAATAGAACGCGATAAACAGGCGTTTGAAATCGCCTATCGTTCGGTCGCCGGTTTTGAAAATGAATGGTTTTTATCCGCACAACTGAAATTATGCAAAGGGGATGTTGCAAGCAGCCAAAAGCAAATCAAAGCGTTATTGGAGAAAAGAAACGCCAGCCAGCCAACTAATAAGCCGACCTGCGGTTCCGTCTTTAAAAACCCGTCAGGCGATTATGCCGCCCGGTTGATTGAAGCTTGCGGACTTAAAGGCTATCAAATTGGCGGCGCGATTGTTTCCGAAAAACACGCCAATTTTATTGAAAATCTCGGTAACGCCAGCGCGGTCGATATAGAGAACCTGATCGAGCATATTCAATCGGTCGTTCACGCCCAATTCGGCGTCAGTCTGGAAACCGAAGTTTGCCGCGTAGGTGAGAGCATATGAAGAATTTACGAATAAAACATGCGGCTGATTTCGGCAAAGTTGCTGTTCTAATGGGAGGTACGGCCGCTGAACGTGAAATTTCCCTGTTGAGCGGAAATAGGGTTTATGAAGCGCTTAAGCAACAAGGCATAAACGCCATTGCGGTTGATGTGACCGGAAATTTAATCGCCGCATTATCCGGCATCGAGGTCGACCGGGTATTCAATATCTTACATGGCCGTGGCGGTGAAGACGGGGTTTTGCAGGCAGTATTGGAAGTTTTAGGTATCCCATATACCGGTTCCGGCGTTATGGCCTCCGCTTTATCAATGGATAAGCTGCGCACTAAACTATGTTGGCGAGGCATGGGTTTGCCGACCCCTAATTGGCATGTACTCGGCAGCGTGCGGGACATAGACGCCTGCATTGAGAAATTAGGATTTCCGGTGATAGTCAAACCATCGCTGGAAGGATCGAGTATCGGCATGAGTAAAGCCAGCGATCAAGATGAGCTTATAACCGCGCTGCAACTGGCCAGTCAATACAATTGCGAGGTATACGCCGAAGCATGGATACAGGGGAAAGAATATACGGTATCAGTTCTGGCGGGGGAAGCATTACCGGTTATCCATGTGGAAACACCCAGCGTTTTTTACGATTTCACGGCGAAGTATAAGTCCGATACCACTCTTTATCATTGTCCATGCGGACTGAGC
>JBEKBU010000091.1:0-14391 GCA_050015235.1 Methylomonas sp.
TCAACCGGCACTGAAGCTTGGGATCAATCTCCGTATAGCTTATAATACGTGATCTCAGAGACCGTGTAGCAGAAACATTATGGTTTAATCTGGTTAAATCGTAAGCTGTAACTAAAGCCGTTCGGCTAATACCGAACGGCTTTTTTTATGAATTGAGATTATAATTTAAATCCGAGCCTTAAGTTTGCCGACGCCCGAACCCGAATTTCTCGCCCTGCCGCCTTTGACGCCGCGGAAAACGGCATGGAGAATACTGATGATGGCGGCGTCCGAGGGGCGATAACGAAAAAGCTTTACTTTTGTTTCATTTTAAGGTCATAATGCTGTAGTATTTTTGTCATAAAAGACTATACTAAATGCTTATCATCTCGGTCATTGCTGAGTACGATTTCAGCTGAACGAAATATAAACATTTTGAAAGCCTTCTTGAATTACACGGCAAAAATTTCTGATTTTCTCCTAGTAATCGGTTTCCTTTTAAAAGTTAACGTTGAGTTATCAACAAGGGAACCCTGATTACACTAATGCGAATTTCCAGAACTAATAACTATCCTCTTTTTGAAAAAATCTTTGCTATATGGTTAACCTTATTGATAGCCGCTCTAGCCGTAATTAACTATTCGAACAACTCCGAAACTCGCGCTCAATTTGAAGCGGACACTCAAGACCGCTATCCCTACCGGTTGCCTGATTGGTTTTGGCAATCGCCGGCAAATGCGCACCTGATCAGCCCGGAAGAAGTGCTTTCCACGCAAAATGAAATTGCCGCGCTCGATGCTTTATCCGGCGCATCGTCCGCGAAACAAACGCTTGAAAGCGCAATCGCGGAAAGACTTGCATCTAAATTCAGCGTGCGCGATCTCATTAGTAGCGCTAATGTTGTGACCGGTCTCAAAAATCAGGTTTCCCTGGCGGTATTGATTGATCCTTCTTTTGACCTTCACGCCAGGACCGTACTCCAGGATGCCGCGCAACGCTTTATCGAAGTTGCCTTTGATCCCGAAGTCATCAAAAAAGCTTTTGATCGTTCGAGTCAAATGCCTAACCCTATACCGGCCATTTATGAATTAAAAGACGGCGCTAAGGTTGCCGGTGGCATCAATTCTCCCGTTTACTCCGAAGCGTATGCCTTTTATTTGCACCAAAAAATCAAACCGGCGAGTATCGACGCGTTTTTAATGCAACTGCGCAATGTGCTAAGCACGCCTAGCGGCGGACCGGCGGTTTTGATGATTTCCAGATATTCGGGCGACGCCTGGTGGGGCGGCGGCTATAACAATTTCCATTCGGCGCCGGCGCAGCAACTGAAACGCGAAGGGCCTTCCTGCGGTTACCTTTATATCGAACTCAATTCGGATAAACTCAGAAAACCGGAGCCGGCTTGGGACGACATTAACTTCTGGGCTTCTAAAATCGCGCATGAATTGCTGCACAATCTCGGTTACTGGCATCCCAATTATAAGAGTCCGGAAGAAAGAGACGCCAACAATCGCGAAAACGAATGGGCGTTTATTGTTTCTTACGAATTTGCGATTCTGGAAAAATTGCATCAATTGGTAATATAAAAGCCAAAGCCGTACAGGTAGCCAGCTTGCGTGGGCATTTCGCCAACGCAAGCTGGCTAATCTTTTCTAGAAGATGCTAACTGGAATCATGCCCATCGCTGGCGGAAATATCTTGATAATCAATCGAAATGCCTCCCGCACGCAGCCAAAATGTAGTAATGTAACAATTTAGCGACTGAAGATAGGGTCAGCTACCCGGTTTTCATCAGCCTTGTCATTTTCTATAATTTCAAGAGGTCATTAGCATATGAGTATCCAATTTTATTACGGCTCCGGCTCTCCGTTTGCTTGGACCGTGTGGCTGGCGCTTGAGCATAAACAGCTGCCGTATGAATTCAAGTTAATGTCATTTCAGTCCGGCGATTTAAAGCAAGCGGCCTATTTGGCGATTAACCCGCGCGGTAAGGTTCCGGTTTTGATCGACGATAATTTTAATCTCTGGGAGACGTCCGCCATCGTCGAATATCTTGAAGACCGCTATCCGGACACGCCGGTTTTCCCGTCCGGCATACAGGACGCGGCGTCAAAATGAACGAAACTTTGTGGAAGCAGCATTTTCCTGAGTTTTTGGCTAGCAACGATAAAGTTCTCGGTCAACTGATGGACGCGGCTATGCTGATGAATATCCCGGCGGGTCAACAAATTTTTTATCCGGGAAAATCTTGTGAAAATTATTTGCTGATACTGTCCGGTAGCGTAAAAACGCAAATTCTGTCCGAGGATGGCCGTGAAGTGTTGCTTTATCATGTTCATGCCGGCGAATCTTGCGTGTTAACGACCTCTTGCTTGCTGGGTGGTAATGATTATCCGGCCGAGGGATTTACCGAATCCGAGGTAAGCGTATTCGCCATTCCCGCGCATGTATTTCATCGTTGTCTGCAACAATCCGATTTATTTCGTGAATTTGTGTTTCAGAACTTTTCTCAGCGCTTGGCTGATGTCATTAATCGTATGGGAGCCATTTCGTTCGGTTCTATCGATCAGAAACTGGCTAAGGCGTTATTGGCCTTTGAAAGCAAAACGATACATAAAACCCATAACGAACTGGCCCAGGAGTTGGGCTCAGCTCGTGAAGTCGTTTCCCGCCATCTTAAGCGATTCGAAAGTCTGGGTTGGTTAAGCCTAACCAGGGGCGCTATCGAAATCATAGATTTCGAATCCTTAAAAAAGGCGCTAAATTACGATGAAGGGCGCTAGCTTTCCTCGTTGTTGTCTTGTTTATGCTCACTATCAATGAATTTTAAAAAGATAAAGCCCAGCGTAAAACCAAACACCGCGCAAAACACCAACGGTAGTGCGAAGGGTATGTCATGAGGGTCTCGTAAATCCATATGCAAGATGCTATAAGCAAAATTAAATATTAAATCTTTCATTTGATTACCTACTTTTTTGAAAAATGAGCCTTGTTTGCGTATTTGCCGAACATGGCAAAGTTCGTTTCAAGGCGTCCTTAATATAAAGTTAGGCATATCAATTATCAGTGACTATGTCACAGAGTATCTAAGAGAGAAATTTAAAAAAGACATTCTTCAATCCGTTACATTTGGCGCAATGTCTTAATTCTTTCGCCGGTGTTGGGATGCGTGGATATATAATCAAACAGGGATTTGCTCGTATCGTCCGCCGGTATCGGCTGCTCTTGATGGGCGGCCGCCAGTTTTTCCAGCATATCGGCCAGCCGGTTTGCCGGAATGGCGTTAAGCCGCAGCAATTGGGCGGCGAATAAGTCGGCATGCTGTTCCAGATCCCGGGAATAATTGGTTTGCAATAACAACGCCGGCGCGCTTGCCAGCAAACCGCTCACATCGCCTATATACCAGGTCATGAACATACTGACCGCGGAGGCTTGCAACATTTGCCGCAACGCGTCGCGATGGCTGACATGACCCATTTCATGCGCGAGCACCGCCAGAATTTCTTCGTCATTGGCGGCTAAGGCGACAAGCTTATCCAGCACAACTATGCTACCGCCGGGTAAGGCGAAGGCGTTGGCGCCCAATTTAGGGCTGGCGCGGAACAGAAGCTGTTTAGGCGCGGTGGCGCCGGGCGGCAAGACCAGTTGTTTCAACTCCTCGCGCAGCTGTTGCTGGCGTTCCGGCGGCAATTCCGTGACGGTTAACATGGATTTATCCAGCGTATCCAGGATTTGGCTATCCATCGGTTGCAATACAGAGTCGGGCAGTCTGGCGGCGACTTGCCGGGCGGCGTAAGGCAAGCCCCAAACATAGCCGGCCATGGCGACTCCGATAGTGAGTAGCAAAGCAAGCCATACGAACGGCCAATGGCTTTCCAAGTCCGCCAGCAGGGAAGAGCCGGCGTCCGGGAGCAGGGCGGCAAACGCCTGGTGATCGGCAACCTCACAACGGGCGCCGTCGCTGAACAGAATAAGCCGGGGGGTATTGCCAAGCGGGGCCTGGATTTTAACGGCCGATAAAGCGGCCTGACGTTGAATTTCCGGGCCTAGGATATGCAGTACATCGTCTTCCAGACTTAGGCTCACCTCATGCCGTTTGGCTTGGCGCCCATCGTAATACCAAGCTTTAACCTGCATTTTAAAATGCTATATCCATGTCGAAAATATCGCTAACCTCTTCGCCGACAGCCGTGGCGCTGACTTGCGCGCCTTGCATGAAACGTTCGATATCGGTAGCCGCTAACAGATTCAGACGCTCGATTCGATATCGGGCCAGACGGATATCGGCAAAAGGTTTGTATAACCCTAAAGTAACAACGATCAAAACTAAATTTGTAAGCGTAATGAAAAACATTTCGCGGATTTTAAGCGTGGAGGAAAAGCCCAGTTCAGCCAAATGGGTATTGTTCCAGATCAGATTTTGCAAGCTTACGAAAATATAAGTTTTAAAAAATAGATAGGCGCTTAAGGCGAACAGGAAAAGCATCGGCAAAATATAACCATGGTGAAGAAGAAAAGACGAAAGCGCATTAGAGTCTTTTAGATTGATCTGAGGCAAAGCGGCGGTACTTGTCAGCACGCCTAATACAATTCCGGCCGCCAAAAATAGGGCGATCAAGTATAAAAATAGTCCCAGCCAAATGCGGAAAAACCCGCCCGCTTTGCCGGTAAATGTAAAAAAAGTATTACCATAGCTGGCGTTGTTGCGGATATAGCCGGTGTTTAATTTTTGCACTAACGGCATTAACGCGCCTAAAGTAAATAGGGATAAGGCCGGATAGAGCAGCCAGTTAATATAAGCCGCGCCCGTGCGGCCGTGAAAACCCATGCGTATACCCCGGTAACTGGAATTATAAAGTCTGAACCGGAATGATCGGACCAACAACCAGGGCATAATCAGAATTATCAACAAAAAAAACAAGCCAGCAACGGTGGGATTAAACTTTTGGAGCGCTGAATAACCGGCAAAAATCACTACGGCGAATACCCGGCCCTTGAGTATGACTTTCGGGTCGCCGTGATAGTCGAAGCTGCTGCCGGCTAACAGGGTATGGCGATAAAAATATTGATTGCGCCTAACTTTGGCCCAGGCTGAATAGATGCCGAGCGTGACGATGCTAAAAAAAACATTGACGATCCAGATGCGGAAATATTCATTGCCTGTACCGCTGAAATGAAATTGCTGTTTTTCATGCATGGTGATTCCTTGATTAGCAAATATTCCTATCGGAATTGATTGGTTTAAATATTGCCATATTCTGATTTAATCAACAAAAGAATAATAGGCTATGAACTTTATACAAGTTATAACTTCGGAATATTTTGCTAATTGTTCATCGTTACAAGAAGCTATTGATTTAACGGAACAGGCCGGTTAAGAGGTTGTTAATAAGCGGCGGCCGACGAATTCGCCAGGAGTAATATGCTAAAAAACGGCGTTTCCGGGCATAGGCATAGGTATTCATACGAATAGTTTTTATGGATTTTAGGCGGCATACTAAATCTGTTGATAATTAAATTCGTTGAACCTAATTTTTAGTTGAGGAAATCATGTCCGTTGCAGAAAAAAAATATAAAGAAACCACGGCTGCCGAAATGCCTGAGACAATAAATCCGCCTTGCGACGACGCTAAAATTGCAGAGATCGCCTATTACAAAGCCGAAAGCCGAGGTTTTGAACCTGGGCGTGAATTTGACGACTGGCTGGAGGCTGAACAAGAATTGATGCAAAACCAGGAGAGCGGCAATCTATCGGCAAGTTCCGAAAGTATTTGAATGATTAATTTATCCATTGATAAATTAAATTAGCTTCCGAATCGTAGCGCAAGCTTGGGCATATCTTCCACACAGGTAAGCCAAGCTTGCAAAATAGCTTTAGGTTCCGGGACAGGTTTTTAGATAGTTTGAATGTTTTTATAATTTATTGTTTCGATAGCTTTTTGCCCGCCAATCAAATTCAAAATAATCGAACAACTGGCTAGGTTTGCTATAAGAGTCTTGTGGTCTAGGTACGGTATAATATCTTCCGGTAATCAGCTGGTCGGTAACTTCCAGTCTTAAAAATCCGTGATGATCGTCGGAATACTTTTCCAACGTAACCGAATCGTTTTGTTTGTCGACAAAAGTTACCGGCGTCACCATTGCTTCGCCGTCAACCTTTTTCACGAGATGCAGGTTATGGTAACCGCCAGCTCCCACGACTAAAAAGGGTAAAACCTGGTCGTTAGATAACGATTTGGTGAGCCGTTGATAATTGTGTACATGTCCGGCAAGAATCATTTCCGGCATTCTATCCGCTTCTTTAAACGCGGATTCCAAAACCTCTTTCATCTTGGTGCTGCCGGAATGGTGATCATCCGCTGAATATATCGGGTGATGCAGAGTAACGAATAAAGGTAAATCTTTAGGCAATTCCTTTAATTGCTTAACAAGCCATGTCGCTTGATCTTCACGGATATCGCCGCCTTCCGGTACGTTACTGTACAAGCCGATGATATTAAGAAGCGGTGTTTTCAACACCCAATAAACGTTCGGCTGTATCATGGCGGTACGATTGGAGTCGCCGGCTTCCGGCATATGCACGGGTTTAAGCGCACAAAAATTCCTTACAAAACCGTCGAGTGTGCTGCCTTCATCGGGTAAATTTTCGCCGTCGTGATTTCCAGGCACCGCAAATATCGGCGCGGGATAAAATTCGTAGGGTTGATAGAATTGAGAATAGTACGCCTTTATTTCGCCATTAAAATAAACGCAATCGCCAAGGATATATAAAAATGCCGGATTACCGTCAGCTTGCTGCTGCTTCAGGAAATCGCTTTCCATTCCTTTCGCCACCAGAATCTGCGGCATACTGTCATTAACTCCCCCCATATCGCCGTTAACATGAAAGATCATGCTTTTATCGTTTTGCATGCTTTCGATTGAATTAGCGGGAAGAATATCCGCTAAATCCAAATGGTACGGCTCCGAACCGGTTGCATCCGGTAATGGCCTAAAATGGGTATCGCGGTGTTCTTGACCTTGATCGGCATGCAACTTAAATCCGTCCGATTGAGAAGGTCTTTTACGGCCAAAGCTATGTTTCATTTTAGATTCTCCGAATATCAATTTTGATCTAACATATAAGAAAAATATGACAATCGTGTTATTTAAAAAATATAGTATTTATCATGGACAGACCACGTTTTTTCACGCCGCCGAGAAGCTTTTGGATTTCCTAAGATCAGCGTCTCACCGGTTATTTTAGGCTAAGCCATTCGAAACCAGCCATTAATGGAAAAAGCGATATTGGTCATCCATTTTTAATTTGAGCCACAATGGCTAGCCAGGGTTGCTCGTGCATGGGTTTGCCTAAAGGCCGGTAATAAAAATCCAGCACTTCAAATCCCGCCGCCTCGAGATATTGCTTGCTGGTATCGATTTCCATGAAATGGCCGTATCTTTGTCCGGACCAACCCTCGCCATCACCTCTAGGGTTTGATATAAATAAGACGCCATCTGTCCTCAATGTCGAATAGATTTCGTCAAGCACTCTTGGCAGTTGCTGGCTTGGAACATGAAACAAGGAAGCATTGGCGAAAACGCCGTCGAAGGCGTGCGCCGGTAATTCCAGGCTAAGAAACTTTTGATGCAGAATCCGGCAACCCGTATAAGCGCGCGCCATGGCGCAAAAAACTTCGCTGCCGTCCAAGCCGATAGGTCTGTGCCCCACGGATTTAAAATAATGAACATCTCTGCCAGGCCCACAACCCAGGTCTAAAATATCCAGCTTTTTATCTTTTGGAAACGGCGCTAAAAATGCCGTATAGTTCTGAGCCACGTCATGGTCTTTTGTCCCATGCCAATAAGCTTCGGCATTTTGATTATAATGGCTTAAAGTAACCGTTTCGATCTCATCCAATTGTTCGGTTTTTTGCGCCATAAGCATGTCGGTTAGTTTGTCTTGAGCTAAATAGTATCAGCGGAAAGATCTGCTCCGCAATCCCATTCAACAAAATACTCACCGTTGTGAATTCGCTTAAATTCATTAACATCTTTTAACGGTGCAAAAGCTTCAGACTCTAAATAAGGCTTAACATCAAACAATCCAGAGCATCCATTTTCAGCCAGTACAGACAATAAATAGTTCTCTTTTGGTAAGATTTTTTCGATTTTCATTGATCCAACCCTCTAATTGGAAATGGTTTTTACCCATTAACAGCTAGCTGCCAATCCGCCAGCAAATCATCCTGATGTATTTCAATCCATGCAACCACTAGTTTATGCTTGTTAGGCGGCAAGCTCCAGCAAGGGTTTCTCTCAAAGAGCTTAGGATGTGAAAATTAAAAATAGTATAATTATTAAAAGATATGAACAATCAAAAAATTAGGAAATGACTATGGGCTTTGCTGAATTGATTGAACATTTACAATCGCTACCTGAATCAAAGCAGGCGGAAGTTTTCGACTTTGTCGAATTTTTAGTTCAAAAAAACCAGGAAAAACCTCATAACGGCAAAACACTAGCTGATTCCTCATTAGCGAAATTCATCAAGAATCCGCTACAGGTCGATGGGTTTACTCCCTTGAGTCGCGAAGAAGCCAATGCCCGATAAAGTATTTATTGACAGCAACATTTGGCTATATGCATTGATCAATAATCAAGGCGACTCTAAATACCAAACTGCATCTTCTTTCATATTTAATCAACACAACCCTGTCGTTAGCTATCAAGTCATTCGTGAAATTTGCAGCAACCGGATCAAAAAAATATACTTTCAGGAAGAACGTATACGAGAATTAATCACAAACTGGTATCGGGATTGCGATGTTATACCATCAAATGTCGCACAACATTTATTGGCATCCCGGTTGATAGGCGTTTACTCTTTAAGTTATTGGGATAGCTTGATTGTTCCCGCCTCTATTGATGCTGGCTGCGCTATTTTATATAGTGAAGACCTACAAAATGGTCAGGAATTTGAAGAATGCTTGACTGTCGTTAATCCATTACTATGAAAATTTTTAACAAAGATCAAAGAGCCTACTTGATGAGCACAATTACTCAACAAATCCAAGAAGAAATGGAAAGCCTACCACCTGAAATGCAGGAAGAGGCGTTAGATTTTGTGCGTTTCCTAAAAACCAAACTGGAAAAAACTGGGGCGCTGGGCCAGTATGAACCGAATGGCACAAAAGCAGTGGCAATTATGGAAGCAATAGCGGCAAGAGGAACGGCTTTTAAGGATATTGGCGATCCTACCGCTTGGCAAAGAGAAATTCGCCAGGATCGCCCACTTCCTGGTAGAGAATAAACATGCTTCTGGATAGCAATATATTCATTTACGCCAATTTGCCGGAATATAAATCGCTACGTCAGTGGCTTATGAATCATAGTCTTTACGCCTCTGAGATTACACGGCTTGAAGTTCTGGGTTATCACAAGCTCAATGAAGCCGATAAGCTGGATTTTCAGCAACTATTTCAAGTGGTTACTGTTTATCCAATTTCCTCGTCAATTATCGATTTAGCCATTAATTTACGTCAAGGACGAAAAATATCGTTGGGCGATTCCATTATCGCGGCCACGGGACTGGAACGTCGCAAAACTTTGCTTACTCGTAATGTTAAGGATTTTGACTGGGTGGAAGGATTGAAAGTAATTGATCCATTGGCTACTCAACCGATATGAGTTTATGTCGTTAGCAATATATGGCTGTATTTAGCCGTTCGATATGTTAACATAATTTAATAACGAATGAAGGTACATGTAGATTAGTTTTCAATGAGTCGTTTACATAACAACACCGCGAATAAATTTAAGGAAAAAATCTGTGCGTGATGTTATTAAAAACAAGATACGTCAACTATATGCATTTTTAAAGGAAGCAAACCAACTCCGTTTCCGACCTGTTCGAATTCTTTCAGATCAAACCAAAGTCGTTCGGATTGGAGACATGCCGAATCATCCGGCAATGCAGCTTTTTAGGCCGGTAAAAGCAGATGCCGATCAAGAAATTTCCGACGTTCTGCTCCGCATAAAACGTCCTAAACTGACCAAATGCCCAGCCCCGCCATCCATAATTGCTGATTGGTTGCTGCCGAATTGGGATGACCCTGCAAAACCCGCGCAAATACAAGAAAGCCAGAACATTACTGATTCCGAAGGGCATACCATCACCATACACTTTGATGATGACCGGCAACGCCAGGATCAATTTTCGCTTTGGCTGGAACAACGAGATGAATGGGTAGAACCTGAATTACTTGCCAGGAGCGCACTAAGTTTTTTTGAAAAGTTTTATGACATCTATTCCGCATTGGAAAAAGACGGCGAAGACCTGGAATTGCTGGTAGCAGATGGGCATCTGCTTTGGCAAACCAATTCCGATATGGATGGACAAGTAATCGTTCACCATCCCGTCTTGCTCAAGCGTGTGGAGTTGCAATTTGATCCGGGTATTCCTGAATTTACAATTCAGGATACTGAACGGGAACCAGAGCTTTATAGCAGCTTGTTTGTTGACTTAGCCGGCATCGCTCCGGCCGCCATCAAAAATCGAAAAAGCGAACTGGATGCAGCTTCATATCATCCCTGGGGATGGGAAGACACAGAAGCATTCTTGCGGGCTTTTATCCAGACCGTTTCGCCTATCAACGGCGAATATCTGGAAGAAAAGCCTAATGAAAGCGCCAATAATACGCCAAAGCTATATCGCGATATGGTGCTGCTGCTTAGGAAACGTATAGCTGGCCTATCCAATGCTGTAGACGCAATTATCAGCGACATTGACCAACAAGAATTTTTTCCGCCAGCACTAGCCCAAATAACCGGTACGCTTGAGGAATGGCAAGCCAATGCTTTAGGCGGCAATGATTTATTAAGCCAAATCGAAAGAAACAACGATTTATCAGGTTTTAATGACGATGACATTTTGTTGGCGAAAGAAGCCAATAATGAGCAAATGCAAATTATCCGCCGGCTTGAACATAGTGGATCAGTCATTATCCAGGGCCCGCCCGGCACAGGCAAAACTCACACCATTGGTAATTTAATTGGGCATTTGCTCTCCCAGGGGAAATCAATTTTAGTAACGGCTCAAACCGCAAAGGCTTTACGGGTTGTACGCGATAAAGTGCCGGCGGGACTCCAGCCTTTGGCTGTGTCAGTCTTGGGAAGTGACCAAGAAGCCCGCCGCCAGCTCGAATCCGCCATCGGTTCTATTACCGAACGCTTAACCAGTGAAAACGCCAGTAGCCTGCTTAATAAAGCCAATCAATTCGAAACTGAGCGCAAGGATTTGCTTAGCAAATTAAAGCAACTCAATCATAAACTGAGAGTGGCCTTAGAAAATGAGTATCGTGAAATTGCTGTCTCTGATCAGCGATTCAGTCCATCGGATGCCGCTAGATATGTGGCGAATTTTCATAGCGTTCATGACTGGATAGCTTCGCCCGTTAAATTAGGCGCCGAGCTTTGTTTGTCCGAACAGGAATTTCTCCGCTTATATGCTTTAGGGACAAACTTTACCGCCGAAGAAGAATGTGATGCTAACTTTCCTTTACCGGAACTAGGCATGCTTCCCTCTGATCGAAATTTCCAGGTTATGGTTTCGGATTATGAGCACCTAACCACTATGGATTTATCGGTAGGATTAGACCGATGGCAAGAAGTTAACTACGATAGCGAATCATTGGAAAAACTCGCCCAAGAATTGAATGCGGAATTCTCGGATGATCTACGCCGCCAATCCTGGCGGCCATTCGCCATCGTCGCAGGCATACACGGCGGAACCGAACGCGAAGTGTGGGAACGCCTTATCAGCAACATAGAAAATGCCGTTGAAGCCAATTCCAAACATGCCCTGGTGTTACATCATCGGCCTAAGCTATCGGACGAGTTATCGGTTTACAAACAAAATCAATTAGCTAAAGACATTTGCAACTATCTTGAAGGCGGCGGCAGGCTGGGTTTTCTGCAATTAAGCACTCGCAAGGAATGGCGGATATTAATTAAATCCGCAACCGTAACAGCCGGCAAGCCTGATCATCGTGACCATTTTGAGGCGATCAGCTTTCTTTCCGAGCTTGAGATTCAAAGATCAAGCTTGGAGCTGCCTTGGGACTCCATGATAGGTACGTATATTCAACAAATGTTCAACAGTCTGGGCGCAACTCCTGAATTGGCTTGCCGGGGCCTGATACCTGAAATCCGCCGCTGTCTGGATTGGCATTTAAAAATCTGGCGACCACTGGCGGAAAAATTAAAAAATCAGGGGTTGCTGCTTGATGAGCTAATTGCCTCACTGCCAAGAGAGGTGAGCCCAACCGCTGAATATCAGATCATAGATCATTTAGCTACCGATATATTACCCGATCTACTAATTAACGAAATTGCCAGAAGAAAACTCAACGAATGTGAATCAAGCTTTAACCATTTGACCAATTTAGCCACTGCAATTGATCCGAGCTCCGCAAATAGCGGTTGTATCGGCGGAATAATAAATGCCGTTCAATCACGAAATCCAGGCGCATATGCCTCGGCATTGGCATATACCCGTAGAATGCACGCCATCAAACCGTTGGTAGTTGAGAGAGACAAATTTCTGGAAAAACTTGCACTTATAGCCCCTGGCTGGGTAGAGCAAATTCGTAATCGTGTACCGCCTCATCATGAAGGCAAAATTCCAGGCGACCTTAATGCTGCCTGGACATGGCGACAGCTTAACGATACTTTGCTGGAAAGGGATAAGCTAGACGCTCAACAATTACAAAGGGAAATTGATCAAGTCCGCGACACCATTCGACAAGTTACCTTATGGCTAATTGACGCCAAAGCCTGGGGCAAGCAATTGGAAAGATTGCAGGAACAATCTTCAATCAGACAGGCTTTGGTCGGATGGTTAGATGGCACTAAACGTCTTATGCACACTAGACAAAAAGAGAAAAGGCAATTGCTTCAGACTGAGTCCAGAAAGCTAATGCGAAAATGCGTTACTGCTGTGCCTGTCTGGATTATGCCAATTTCCTTTATGGCCGAAAGCTTTGATCCACGCACTACACGTTTCGATGTAGTAATCATTGACGAAGCCAGTCAAGCAGATCTTAATGCCTTAATACCGCTTTATTTAGGTAAACAGATTATTGTAGTTGGAGACCATGAACAGGTTACGCCTTTAGGGGTTGGTAAAGCTCAAATCATGCTGGAAAACCTGCGGAAGTCCATGTTACAAGACATTCCTAATTCTCATTTGTTCGATAACCTAACGTCAATTTATGACATTGCCCGGCAATCGTTTGGTGATGCAATACGTCTGGTTGAACATTTCCGTTGTGTGCCGGAAATTATTGCTTTTAGTAACCAGCTTTCCTATGAGGGCAAAATCCGGCCTTTGCGGGAATCCAACTCAACGGACATAAAACCGGCCTGTGTCAGTTGCCAAGTTGATGGCATACGTGATGGCGATATAAATCATTCTGAAGCTGAAAAAATCATTGCCACCATCAAAGCCATGCTTCAGCATCCTAAATATGCCAAAAAGACTATAGGCATTATATCCATGCTCGGTGATCAGCAAGCGCAACTTATCCAGTCCATGCTGCATAAGAAAATTTCCAGCGTGGATATTGAGCAACGCCGCATTCAAGCAGGAATTTCCGGTGAATTTCAAGGGGACGAGCGCGACATTATTTTTCTGTCCATGGTGGACAGCCCAGCAAGTGAAGGCCCGCTTCGGACTACTGGAGAAGGGGCTTTTGAACAAACCAAAAAACGCTACAACGTGGCAGCCAGCCGGGCGCGTGATCAGTTATGGGTCATTCATTCGTTTGATCCGGACATTCACCTTAAAAGCAATGATATACGTCTCAAATTGCTGCAACACGTTCGTGATCCATTAGCGTCATTACGCGCCTTTAATCAAGAAGTGGGTAAAACCGAATCGCCTTTTGAGCGGGAAGTCTTAAAACGCATCGCCGATGCTGGCTACCGCGTTAAATCTCAATGGCAAGTTGGGTATTACCGAATTGATATTGTCGTTGAAGGCTCAGGCAAACGCTTGGCGGTTGAATGCGATGGCGACCGCTACCATCCAATGGACAAATTGGCTGAAGATATTGAAAGGCAAACCATTTTGGAAAGGTTAGGCTGGCAGTTTGTTCGGATTAGAGGCAGCGCTTTTTATCGTAATCCGGAAAATGCGATGATGCCGGTATTTCTTAGGCTGAGAGAATTGGAAATTTTGCCTGATGCTGGAACTGATGAAAAGCCTCTGACTGATTTATCATTGATACATGAATTGGGTGATTTAATGCAGAAGGCAAATTGACTATTATCTGGTATCCAGAAAAAAAGCAGCGTAAAATTAAACTTTTGAGGCGAAATCTAAATTTGACAACTTCCTTTAATGAGAAATTAGATAGTATCGGCCCCCGT
>JBEKBU010000092.1:0-14313 GCA_050015235.1 Methylomonas sp.
AGCTTTGCGCCGATCAGCGGTTTTTTACACGAAATTAACGAGGAAGAAACCCCATACGACGTGGCTTGTACGTCCGGAACGTCGGTTGAGGAGCTGGTTTTCGAGTTACCCGGCGAATTTGCGATTCTTTCCGTACCGGACAACCGGGAGTTGTCGAACAAGACCTTGCATTACACGGCGACATATACTTTGGAAAATAACGTGCTGACGGTAAAACGCAGTTTTGAGGATAAAACCAAGGGAAACATTTGTACGCCGGATGTGATTAAGGAAAACAACGCCTTGCTGAAGAAAGCTCAGCATAATTACAGCGAGCAGCTTATTTATAAATATGCGAATGCGGAAGAGCGGGATTAAACGGTCAAAAACAAGAAATACCGATTATGAAATCAGGAAACTACAGGTATTGACTGTGCCTTTGAGCGTCAATGCGCCATCCATGTCCAAGGGTTGATGACTTTTAAACCAACAGCCTCAAATGGCGACGTATCACGAGTGGCTACCGCGAAACCATGTGTCGCCGCAATAGCGGCAATATATCCATCGGCGGTATCAATGGACTGTCCCGCGGCGCGGGCGCGGGCGCGCAATGTTGCATAAGCTTGCGATGCATGCTCGTCGAAAGGCAGGATGCGCCCTGCGAATAATGGTAAGACTCGCCGTTCTAAGCTGGAATAGAGTGTATCCCTGCGTTTGCCTTCTGGCAGCGCCGCGATACCAAAACGCAGTTCCGCAAGGCTGATTGTCGAGAGGTACAGCGTTTCGATGACTTGTTCGTCAATCCAAGAAAGTACGCTCTTATCGCAGGACGCCTTTAAAGGTTCGGAAACGACATTGGTATCAAGCAAAATCATTCAAAGCTTAACGGTTCAGTTGACGATTTATCACGCTCTATATCAAGATCGACTCCGCCCACTTCAAGGCCAATTTGGGCTAGTAGAGATCCAAGCTTAATTCGATTATCAGGCCTTACAGTGTTTTCCAAAATCGCCCTGATTTCAGCTTCCGTGCTACGTCCATGCATAGCGGCGCGTACACGCAAAGCGCGATGTGTTTCATCAGATAAATTGCGGACAGTGACAGACGCCATTACTTACACCTCTTATATTAAATATCGACGATTGCATTGTAGGTCTTTTGATGTCATTTGTATAATGTCGTAAAACAACTGATAAATATGCGAATGCGGAACAACGGGATTAAACGGCCAACAAATCAGCGTTGAAGAGGTTTGCTCGGCATGGATGCAGGGCGAAAGCTACAATGCAATTGCGTTATTTTTTATTTATAAAAATCCATTGGCATAGGAGAGCGCCAGGTCAGCGGGGTGCGATCACATTTTTACGGACAAGGCCGCGAGGGCTAACATCAAACGGCCTGAATTGAGAAAATGTTTCAAGGCTCTAAATAAGGATGATACGCTTTTCGTTTTGAAGCTTGACCGTGTTTTTTTGATTTGGGCGCAAAGGCTTGAGTAGGACGCTTCAGGTTTCGGCCCCTAGTTGCTTTTTGCATGGCGTTGATGACTGTAGGGTTAGGTGAAAAAAATTCTGGCGTGTTCCACTGACTCCATTTATATTTGATAGTGTTTAAATCATCCGTATCAATATTGGCGACATTGCTGTTTTGCTTTGCAGTGTTGTACATCCCCCAGTTATTGCGGCCCAACACCTTATAAGACCAAGTTGTCCAGTGGCTGCCGGATTCTGTAAATTTCTGAAGTCCGTAATTCCAGGATTCAGCATTTCCGAACAGCGTGAATTCCCCTATAAAATGCGGTACGTTATATTTTGAACCCCATTTTTTAGTGTCCCGTATCCACCCATCAACGGATTTTTTCATTACCGAGAAGTCTTCATTGTTTTGCCATTGGTAATAGTGCAGAGAATAGACGACGTTCTTCCAATTTTTCTCTCGGGGATTCGGAAGTGTGTTCCACCACCAGATAGCCTCCATAATGATGATGTGGTCGGGATCAATCTTTCGGATAGCGTGATACAGACGGTCGTAAATATTGACTACCTCAGGCCCCATTCGTCCGGGAAATGTTTCGGAGGGTTCATTCAGGAGGTCATAACCCGCCACGGCGGCATTGCCTTTAAAATGCTTGGCAAGGGTTTCCCAAAATTCTACCAGTTGATTCTGATAGAGCGGGGTGGAATAAAGCAGAGTGCCGTTTTGCCGGCCTGAATGAGGGGCTCCGTTTTGTGAACCCGGTGCGCCATGCAGATCGAGTATGGTGTAGAGCCCATGCTCCAGCGCTTTGTTTACGGTCCATTCAATCCGGGATAAATCAATGGCGCCTGTATTGTCCCGTTTCCAGTTGCCCTTATCATCCATATGATTAAGGGTATATATTGGCAAGCGGATACAGTTGAGGCCGGCTTTGGCGATGTTCTCGAAATCAATTTCCGTAATCCAAGAATCCCAGTAAGCGTTGTATAGATCCCAGACGGCATCTTTACCAAAACGATCCGTAAGTATATTTCGCGCATCCCACTCATTTGCCGCTCCGGCTAATGGCGACATCCAGGGTTCGTGCATCCTCCAGCCGCCCAGATTCGTGCCGTAAAGATGAACCTTTTTACCCTTGCCGTAATTGTCCCTGATATCCTTTCCATTCACTTTAAGAAAATCCGAAGCGGAATAACATAAAGGAGACGAAATCATCAATGTACAGAATAAGACGGATATTCTAGGTAAAATTGCGAGAAAAACAGATTCCCTTTTCATAAATATCATTATAATGCGGTTGGTTCGGGACTTTGGGTTTTAGTATCAAACAAGCTTCTGTTTTTCCTCAATACATAGGTAAAGCGTGGGCAACATGATCAGCGTCAAAGGCAGCGACGCAAACCACGGGTAAGCCGCCACATTAATTCCAGCGGTAAAATTTCAGTTTGTTCTGAAATCTCGAGAGCATCGTTAACTTCGACGCCAAGAAACCTTAATGCGGCGAGCCATGAATTCGACTTGGAAAAAGGCTCTAAACAGATTACAGTTTAGCATGGTTAATCCAATTTACTAACGCGGCACGGGTTGGCTCTGTTATTTCAAATTGTGTGAACCGGCCTATTTGTTTTTTGCGGCATTACGATTGCCCGCACGGCCAACAAATCGTTTATTCTTTTCCACCCAATTTCCGCCCACCAGATCGAGAATATCATGATTGACATTTTCCCCGATAATGTTGTTGGTGACGGTATTGTCCGTCGACCGGTTGTACAAAATAATGCCGATCCCGGTTTTTTTGTCCGTGGAATTGCCATTGCCGATGACTTGATTGCCGCTGATCATATTGCCTCTGGATTCCGATACTATGGCGATGCCGTCATGCCAATTTTTTATGACGGTATTCTCTATCACCCGCTGATTCGACTGCTGGGTGAGATGGATGCCGGCCGAATAAAATCCCGTCACGCCATTTTCCGCCACGCGATTGTTTTTTAATTCCACATTTCTGATAAAAGCTTGACCGGCGATGGCATCAGGCACGGACAACAGGATGCCGCTACCGTGATTATGCAGAAATTGAGAACGCAGAACCCGCACGTTGGCGACGGTTTCACCTTTATTCGGCTCCAAATCCAGGCCGGCCATGGGCGGCGTTCCATTGGCGTTGGTAAATACCGAGTCTTGGATTTTAACGCCGTTAGCGGAAGTGACGGACATGCCCTGCCGGCGGTTGTTATCCGCCTTGACCGCGCAAAATAAGATATCTCCGGCCTCGTTTCCCACGTAAAAACCGTCGCCCCAGTTGTCGTTAGCCGCGACATTTTCAACAACAACATGCTTGGCTCCGAGTATTTCCAGCCCCATGCCCCATTCGCCGGCAGAGCCTTGATGTTGAGCGCGTTCGCCTTGTAAAACTCCGCCTTGCACGTTAACGTTGGCGACGTTTTGTATGCTAATTATCGCGTAGTTTTCCTGATTGTTCGGCATGGCTTTCAATACGGCGCCTTTTGACAATCTGAGCGTCATATTGTCTTTAAGATTGATATGCGCAATTGCGTCTATCATGTAGACTCCGTCCGGGACATAAACTGTCCCGCCGCTTCCGGCGGCACGATCGACGGCGTTCTGAAACGCGGCGGTATCGTTTACGGCGCCGTCGCCGGCGGCGCCTTGGTCTTTGACATTAATAACAAGCTCTGAAGCCGATTCGGGAATGCAGCCGCCAATATGAGCCGCGATATCATAGTTAAAGTTATTAGACGGCGGAGCGGAATTTACGGCATATTCCGCCGGCGCTGATTCGAAATAATGCGTAGAGACTATACCGAGTTTGTTTGCAAACACAAACGCTTTGGATTCTACAAGGGGCAGAATTTTATCTGAAAAAAACACATAAAATATGAGCGCCGATAATATTAAAGCTATTACCGCGATCAAACTTTTTGTGGCGTTTTTCAGGCGTTTCAACATTTTTTGCAACTATTAACCGAGTGGTTTTACATAAAAAAAACTGCCGATAGCTGACCACATTGGCAGTTGGCGCCGGAGCGCCTGGCGGAGGTTTTACCGGCATGCGGGCCGGGCGAAAGTCACAGCGTCCTCCGCCGGGCGCTCCGGCGTCAAAAGCCGAATAGCCGACGCTAACTTAAAATCCGCTGCATAGTTACAGCATCTTAAGGAAATGATTTTGAACGATACTGAGTAGCATACTTGCTGTAGGAATGTTGCGATAACGATACCGGCAAGTCATTTAGCACTAACCCATGAACTTTAACACCCGACATATTCAGCAGTTTTAAGCATTTCTGTAAATCGTTAACAGGATGCTCGCCCGATTTTACAACCATTAGAGTCAGTCCCGCCTTGCGGCCGATAATAGCGGCATCCGTGACAGCCAATACCGGCGGCGAACCGATAATGATCAGATCGTATTTTGCTCCGCAGTATTCCAGAAACAGGTCAAAACGTTCGTTTAACAGCAATTCGGAAGGATTCGGCCGTTTGCCGCCTGCTGCCACAAAGTCCAGATTAAGGGTGGGTATGTGATTAACGGCTAAGCTCCACAAAACGGTGGCGTCGGTTTCGCCATTGGCGAGAACATCGGACAAGCCTTTTGTTTCGGTAAAACCCAAAATATGGCTGATGGGCCCCTTACGGATATCGGCGTCTATCAATAATATTCTTTTGCCGGCGCTGGCTAAGACCACAGCCAGATTAATTGTGACAAATGCTTTCCCGACGCCAAGGCAGGGACTTGTTAACATCATCACTTTATTACGCGCTTCCGTCAGCGGCATTTGCAAAGCCGCTCTTAAACCGCGTAAACTTTCAATTGCCGCATCGTCTTTATTTTGCGCCGCCAGAATAAAGGGCGGAATATCGGCGTTGTTATTAAGATAAAATTCCTTGAATTGCTCTTGTTCGCGGCTATGAGGAATAGTCCCGTAAACCGGAACCTTTAATATGTATTCCAATTCTTCCGGCGAATCCGGCCCCTGCCGCAACGATTTACGCACAAACGCCGCTGCTATGCCAACGATTAAACCCACAACCAAATAAATAATCACCAGCATGGCTTTTTTAGGCTTAACCGGGGCGCTGGGCCACGCCGCGTAATCGATCACGCGTATGTCGCCGATTTTGCCGGCCTTTTCTATACGCAAAATCTCCGCCTTATTAAGCAAATTGGTGTAAAGTTCGGAATTCACCTCTACATCACGCGACAACTTTAAAATTTCCTTTTGTTTTTCCGGCAGAACTTCAATTTTATTTTCATGCGATCTGATTTCCGCCGTTAACCGGGCTATTTGTTTGTCGATAGCGATGATGGACGGATGCGATTCGGTAAACTTCTGCCTTAAATCGTCGCGTTTTTGTTGCAAAACGGTAAGTTCCGTCCCGATTCTTACCGTGCCTTCCAAAAGATGCTGCGTTTCGATATCCAGATCGATCGAGCCGACTTTCGACCGGAAATCGTTCAAAGCCGTCGATGCTAAATCAACCTGTTGTTTTAGCGAGGGTAATTGTGTCTCTAAAAACTCCAGGGTGGATTCCGCTTCCGCCGATTTTTGTTCGGCGCTACGCTGGACATGGATGTTCACGATTTCATTTAGAACGCGAACGGCAAATTCTGGGTTGCTGGATTCATAATCCAGCTCTATGATGCGGGTGAGCCGGCCTTTTTCAGCGGCATGAAATTTTTTTTTAAAATCTTCGTAGGCGACGTCTTCGGATTGCTTGGAGATGGAAAATTTGGTATGTTCATTCGCTCTTAATGCAGATATAAATATCGACAACGAACCCAAATTCTCCAATTCCTTGGTTTCAACTTTTCCAACCTCCCCTTCCAAAATAATATCGCCATTATTAATTAACTGGTAAAAGCCGGGTTTGCCGGCAATTAACGTTAATTCCTTGTTCATTAGCTGTAGAGGTAAATCCAGATTCTCGATTTGGATAAACTCTCCGCCCCAGGCATATTGACTTAAACCGATAATAGGGCCGGCGACCGAATTTGCTTGATGCGTTTTGGCGTAATTTCTGGCTATCGTCTCGCCAAACACAGAAAAATATTTAGGTTTCAAGATAATATCCATATTCAGGTTTTTGATGACTTTCCAAATAACCGTTCTTGAATTAAGCAGTTCGATTTCGGCGGTAACAGGTATTTCGAACTTTTCAACCGAACTGCTTGATTCCATGGATGTCAGGGTAGACGTATGCGGCTCCACTTGCAGCAAGGCGTCTACCTTATAAATAGGGGTTTCGATTAAAGCATTGGCGACGCCGAAAACAAAGAATACGAACGTGGTAATAGAAATAAGAATTTTGTTATTAATCAATACGGATAAAATTTCGCTCGATTCGGAATAATTACCATCAATCCGTTCATCTTCAAAGCGCTGCCCGTTTTTACCGTATTTATTATGCATTATGTATCAATTGTTTATTTAAAAGGGCTGAACTTTCGTAACGCCGCCATGCATGCTATTTAACAAATTGATGGTGGGTTGGACTTGATTAAGGATTTGATTCCAGCGGATTCCCTCGGCGCGGTCGACGAAAATAACGTCGTGCGGCTGTAAAGGGAACCGATCCGCTAATAATAGCGCATCAGGGGATTTGGCGTCCAAATGAAAGATTTCCGGCTTGCCGGTGACGGCGCCGCCCCTGAATACGAAAATCCGCGCCGCGTCGGCGGTTTCCTGATTGATGCCGCCGCCTTCGCTTATGGCCTCGATTAAAGTCATACGGCCTTTATTCATCAATACGGAGCGGGATCTTTGCGTGCTGTTGGTGCCCGCGGCAAAACTATTGACAATATTGGTTTCACCCAAAACAAATACTTTATCGAACTGCCTGTCGGGAACGTTCAGTACATCGCCGCCCTGCAGTATGACATTTTGTCTGAAATCGCCGCCTTCATACAAAGCTAGCAAATTAATGCCGTATGTCTTGCCATTGCGCGTCAGGGTGATGTTTCGCGCATTCGCTTCCAGCCCTAATCCGCCGGCGCCGTTAATGGCCTCTAACACGGTCAGCGGAATATCCTTTACCGTCTGTATGCCGGGACGAAGAACTTCGCCAACCACATAAACGCGCTGGCTTCTATAACTGGTTACCCTTACGTCGACTTGCGGACGCTGAATATAAACCGCCAGTTTCCTAGTCAGCTGACTCCGGATTTCCTCGACGGTTTTTCCACTGGCCCTTAGCACCCCGACATAGGGAAAGAATATATTGCCGTCTTCGCCCACCACCGTGCCTGCGGTATCGGCGGAGCGGAATTCGCCGGCGGGAATCGTTAATTCCGGATGCTCCCATACGGTTATTACGAGGATATCGCGCGGGCCGACAATATATTCGGCGTATGGATATTGTTCAGGCGCTTTTTTTTCCGACGTGTTGCCTATGCGCCAGTTAAAATAACTATTCGCCACATTGTCCGGACCAAGACTATAATTATTAAAGTCTTTTTCTAACTTCACGATCAATTGAGCGCTGATCGGAGTGATGCCCAGCTTTTTCAAAACCGTTTTATTACCTTCGCTAACCGGCACTTCCACGCTCGATCCGCCCGCCAGCTGACCCATGTGATGACCAGGCACCATAGTGCAACCCTGCAACAGGTAAATACTAATTAGAATTAAAAAATATTTACACCGCATAATTTTTTTCATCTAAAGCTAAAACAAAATAAAATAATTAATTCAATGATTCGAAAACCACGAAACGTATTTGAAGCGCAAAGCTTCAGAATAACCGGCTAAAAAGCCGATTTTCTTCAAATAAAACCTTCATGATTTTTCAGTCTGTCCTATATTGAATAACTTGATCAACGAGCAGCTGGATAAGTAAAAACGCACATCAAATTTAGCGCCTTAAACAGAAACACGATCACCATATACCCATACCATTAAAGTGTATGAAAGCCGTATTTTTAAATCAATTACACGTTCTTGCCAGTTAAAATACGATACAATTAACATTGTTTCAATTGTACCTTAGTACTATATTAGATTTTTAATATCCAACGCAAAAATTTATAGCGAGGCTTATTGAAAAAAAACTGGACTTGATAATCGGAAGGGGTAAACCGTCTGTCGCTCTGAGATCTTTTTTCTTCCGCATAATCGGTTATTGTACCAGAACGTCTGTCAATATAATTTAAATAACGGGCGATTTTCATGATCAACCATGCACGAGACATCATCCAAAAATGAAAGGCGAATAAAACAAGAAAAAATATAAATAGTACCGGTTCGATATTATCAAAATACAGAGCGCCGTATATCCCTATTAGAGACAATATAAACGCGATAATCACCAATAATGAAAGCGATAAATTATTGCTGTAACCGGCTACTCCAAAAACATGATGCAAGTGCTCCCTATCCGCCGACAAAGGGGATCGCCCTTTAAGATAACGCCGCAACATGATACAAACCGAATCGAAAAGAGGAAGAGCCACCAGCCATAGGATATATGACGGACTGGCCAGCACATGCCCGCCCTGTGTGGAAATGATGGCCAGCCAGCTAACGAGGAATCCGAATTGTATGCTACCGTTATCCCCTAAAAATATTTTTGCGCTGGTTCGGCCGAAAATGCGCAAGTTAAACATTAAAAAGCCTAATATGGCGGCAATATAAATTGACGAATACGCAATTATGTCGTTATCGCCCTTCAGCCATGCTAAAAAACAAAACGAGGAAATCGAAATCAGCGCCAAACTTCCGGCCAATCCGTCCATGCCGTCTATCATGTTAAAGGCGTTGATACAACCCACCACGGCGAAAACAGTGAAAACAGTTGAAAAGCCGTAAAGATTGATTTGGCCTAAACCGAACAAATTACCTAAATTGTCGATCTTTAATCCGGCCAGCTCAGTCATTATCAAAACGGAGATTATTTGCACGATAAGCCTGATTTTAACGCTTAAACCTAGGTAGTCGTCAATTAGATTTACGCCGATCAATAAAGTCATGGACACGATAAACGCTAACTGGTGCGGCAAATGAATGTTATTAACATAAAATGTTAACAAAACCGCCATATATATTGAAATTCCGCCAATAAGCGGAGTTGGTATCTTATGCTGCTTTCTATGGCACGGTTTATCGGTAAACCCTATTTTTTGGGCAATAGGATATAATAAAACAATAATAGTAATTGTCGTAAAAAAAGGAAAGATAAAAAGATCATTAAACATAAAAAATTAATCAATAATATTTTTTGGTTGATATTTTTAATCTAGACAGTTGATATGTAATGAAAACAGGAACTAAAATCGTATGAATTACTTATATTTTGTAAGAAAAAACTTACAAAAATACAGTTACATTATGTCATAAAACGTATAAAATAGCCAGCATTAATTACTAGTTTCCGAAAACAAACGCTTTATTAACCGATAACGCATTGATCGGCCTACCACGGAAAATCGGTACGGACACGCCGTTAAGCTAATCCAGCTCGACGGATGAGTTGCATGAACCGTAGACATTCGGCTCTGGTAAAGTTTTTATGGTTTGCAGCCCTTGACTGGGCAAAGGCAAGTAGCAGAAAATCTCGTACATTTCATTGTCAAAAAAGAACGGCTTTTCAGGATTAACTAAATATGTTAGACAACATCAAAATAGGCGTCATTGGGCTTGGTTACGTAGGCTTACCGTTGGCTGTTGAGTTCGGCCGCCTTTACAATACGGTAGGTTACGACATTAACCAGGGGCGGATTAATGAGTTGAAAGCCGGCAAGGATCATACCCTGGAAGTTAGCGGAGAGGAATTAAGCCTGTCCAAACATCTTGCTTATACTACCGCCGCGGAAGATTTGGCCGATTGCAATATTTATATTGTTACCGTTCCCACGCCAATAAACGAACACAAACAACCTGATCTTTCACCCTTGACGAAAGCCAGCGCGTTATTAGGGAAGTTTATAAAAGCCGGCGATATTGTCATTTACGAATCAACCGTTTACCCGGGAGCAACTGAAGAAGAATGCGTGCCTATACTGGAAAATATCTCGGGATTGACGTTCAATAAAGATTTTTACGCGGGTTATAGCCCCGAACGCATCAACCCTGGGGACAAGCTGCACCGAGTTACGAATACCTTGAAAATCACTTCCGGCTCCACCCCTGAAATCGCCGAAAAAGTCGACGCCTTATATAAATCGATTATCGCCGCCGGCACACACAAAGCCAGCAGCATAAAAGTCGCGGAAGCGGCCAAGGTCATTGAAAACACCCAACGGGATATCAACATTGCCTTGATTAACGAATTAGCCCTTATTTTCAATAAACTGGGAATCGATACCGAAGAGGTATTGCTGGCCGCGGGCACTAAATGGAATTTTCTCCCGTTCCGTCCGGGTCTGGTAGGCGGACATTGCATAGGCGTAGATCCTTATTATCTGACCTATAAAGCTCAAGCCATCGGCTACAATGCGGAAGTGATTTTATCGGGCCGCCGCATTAACGACGGCATGGGGGTATATGTCGTCTCGCAATTAATCAAGCTGATGCTGAAAAAACGCATCCATGTACAAGAAGCCGACGTATTGATCATGGGCTTGACATTCAAGGAAAACTGCCCCGATATCCGCAATACGCGTGTGGTCGATATTATCAAGGAATTACAGACGTACGAAGTAAAAGTCGATGTATTCGATCCCTGGGTAAATGCCGAAGAAGTTCAGGCGGAATATGGTTTCCGGCCAGTCGATACGCCGGAAGCGGGCAGATACGATGCTATAATATTGGCGGTGGCGCACGATCAATTCAAACAGACGCCTATCGAAGAAATCAAAATTCTAGGTAAGAGTCATGCCATTATTTACGATCTTAAATATTTATTCCCCGCCGGGGATACCGATGCAAGGTTATAAGCAATGAAAATCATGGTAACCGGAACGGCCGGTTTTATTGGCAACCATCTGGCGTTAAGGCTGTTGGAGCGCGGCGACGAAGTAATAGGCATAGATAACCTGAATGACTATTACGACGTCAATTTAAAAATCAGCCGACTGGCGCGAATCAAGGATCACCCCGCATTTACCGATATCAGGTTGGATATAGCCGATAAAATTGGCGTGGGCGACGTTTTTCAAACATATAAACCGCAAAAAGTGGTCAATTTGGCCGCTCAAGCAGGCGTCCGCTATTCCATCCAAAACCCGCATGCCTACATAGACTCCAATATAGTCGGTTTTATCAACATCCTGGAAGGGTGCCGGCATCATCAGGTCGAGCATCTGGTGTATGCTTCCAGCAGCTCGGTATACGGCGCCAACGAATCGTTGCCGTTTTCGGTACACGATAACGTCGATCACCCGCTCAGTTTGTATGCGGCTTCGAAAAAGGCCAATGAATTAATGGCGCATACATACAGCAATCTTTACCAACTGCCGACTACCGGCCTACGTTTTTTTACCGTCTACGGGCCTTGGGGCCGGCCCGACATGGCGCTGTTTCTGTTCACGAAAGCGATCTTGGCCGGTGAAGCGATTGACGTATTCAATTACGGCAAACACCGCCGCGACTTCACTTATATTGACGACATTGTCGAAGGCGTGATCAGAACGCTGGATCACACGGCGCAATCCAATCCCGGCTGGAATGGCGCAAACCCCGATCCCGGCACCAGCAAAGCGCCATGGCGCGTCTATAACATAGGCAACCAAAACCCCGTGGAATTGCTAACCTATATAGAAACAATCGAACGCTTTCTCGGTAAAACTTCGCAAAGAAATTTATTACCGTTACAGATGGGCGACGTACCGGATACCTTTGCCGACGTCGAGGCATTGGTAGCCGATGTTGGCTATAAACCCAACACGTCCATCGAACAAGGGATAGAGAATTTCGTCAAATGGTATAGAGGGTATTACCAAGTTTGAATTCGGCCTAGGCCGCCATATAGATACCGAATGCTCGCAAGTTGCATATAACCTTGCAGCGGCGTCTCGGTAAAAGATGGCGGCGGCTGGCGTTTATTGAGAGTTGACGGTATTCCCGGTTATTGTATTGCCACCCACTAGATCGAAGATATTGACAATATTGCCGGTGACCGTGTTATTTAAAATGGTGTTATTAGTGGAGTCGTAATACATCAAAACGCCATTTCCTATATGTTTATCGACGGTATTTCCATAACCGCTGCCGGCGACGGTATTGCCGCTCACTAGAGTTCCAACCGTATAATAAGTGAGCACAACCCCATCCTGGACATTGTTTTTAACCAGATTATTCGTTATTACCGCGTTAGTTTGCCTGGTCAGATAGATCGCCGCGGAATACGCGCCAACTACGCCATTATTGGTTATGCTGTTGCCTGAAATGGTCAAACCCGTGGTATTGGTTGTACTGGGGTTCGAGCCGGAATTATAACTTGACTGGATGCCTGAACCCCAGTTACCGGCAAATTTGGAATTTAAAATCCGAACATTATTGACTACTTCACCGTTGTTCGGCTCGATATCAATTCCCGCGCTAGGGTAAGCGCCGTTGGTATTTTGAAAAGTCGAGTTTTCGATCAAAACCCCGTTAGCCGAAGTGACCGTCAAACCCTGGCGGCGGTTATTATCGGAATTGACATTGCAAACGGTGACGTTCACCGAACTGTCGCCGATATAGAAACCGTCTCCCCACATATTGGCGGAATTTACGGTATCCAAATACACATTTTGGGAATTCAATACCATAATACCCATGCCCCATTCGCCCGTAGCGCCGAGATGCGTAGCGCGGTCGCCTTGCAGCGAGCCGCCGACGACGCTGACATTGGCGACCCCGTCAATTAAAATCACATTATAGTTCGTCAGATTATTAGCTATAGCTACCAGCTCCGCGCCGATGGATAATGCTAAAGTCATATCGCCGGCTAGTTTTAAACTTTTGGCGGTATCGATCAGGTAAGTTCCGTTTGGAATCAGAACAGTCCCCCCCGTTCCCGCAACTAAATTGATGGCTTTCTGAATGGCGGCCGTGTCGTCGGTCTTGCCGTTTCCCGTCGCGCCTTCGTTCATGACATTAACAACATAGGATGAAGCGGGACTCGGAGCGCAATATGAAGTTATGCCGCTGGTTGCGTTACTATTTGTGCCCATCGTAGCCGCTCTGCTCACATTACGGGTTGAGGCCGCTCCAAATTCGGGAACGGAGAGCGCTGCCGCAATCGCAATCAGCGCCACAAAATTTCTTTTTAACGTATAGATTTTCATTTCTGTCACCTTATTGAATGATTTCATGCAAGTAAACCAACAGAACCAACTTGCATGTACTTAATCAGCCCTGTACAAAGAGCTTCTGTGTTTAAAAATACGCCCCGCGGCGCGCCTTGTCTTAACAGGTACGATTAAAACCGAAAGCCGGATTTAATTCTGTGAAACCAATCTTTATACCGGACGGGTATCGAGATGAGCCTCTCAAATCAGGATTTTGCTGGACATGGAGGCAGAGATCATTCAGGCACAAAGAGCAAGGATTTTATATGACAAAAAAAGGCCATTACAGGCCCTTTATGTTTGATAGGCTGAAAGTATTCAGCGAATTGGCTAGGTTAACTACTCGGCGATCAACAATTTTTTGAAAGCAATGGAATTTATTGCCGGCTACTGTACGGTATTCCCGGTAATCGTATTTCCACCCACCAGATCGAATATGTTGACAAGATTGCCGGTAACCGTGTTATTTTCAATGGTGTTATTGGTGGACTCGTAATACATTAGAATGCCGTTTCCAATATGTTTGTCGACGGAATTTTCATAACCGCTACCGGTAACGGTATTACCGCTGACCAGCGTTCCAACCGTAATATCAGTAAGCACAATGCCATCCTGGACATTGTTTTTAA
>JBEKBU010000093.1:0-14313 GCA_050015235.1 Methylomonas sp.
TTCGTTGAATAGCGTACAATTATTTTTCAGAAAAAATTATGCAATGAAGCGTAAAATGTTAAAAAATATAAGTGTAATCAAAGCTATAAATGCCTGAACTAAGTCTAGTAGTATCACCAGCCGAAAAATTCAACGCTCACCGCTTCTCAGTAGCGCCTATGCTGGATTGGACTGACCGCCACTGCCGTTATTTCCACCGCCTATTCAGCCGCCAAGCGCTGCTCTATACGGAAATGGTCACCACCGGGGCGATTTTGCACGGCGACCGGGAGCGGCATTTAGGCTATGATCAGGCCGAACATCCGCTGGTTCTGCAACTGGGCGGCAGTGATCCTGGGGCGCTGGCCG
This sequence comes from Methylomonas sp., assembly GCA_050015235.1. GTDB lineage: Bacteria > Pseudomonadota > Gammaproteobacteria > Methylococcales > Methylomonadaceae > Methylomonas. Next base: position 349 of record JBEKBU010000093.1, read on the forward strand.
TATGCTCAAGGATTGCCGAGGACTACGGCTACGATGAAGTCAATCTGAATGTCGGTTGCCCTAGCGACCGGGTGCGGAACGGCCGTTTCGGCGCTTGTTTGATGGCGGAGCCGGAATTGCTGGCGGACTGTGTCGCGGCAATGCGGCAAGCGGTGCGGATTCCTGTGACGGTGAAATCGCGGATCGGTATCGATGAGCGCGATTCTTACCCGGAGCTGCTGCATTTTGTCAGCACGATAGCGGCGGCCGGTTGCGATACGTTTATCGTGCACGCGCGCAAAGCCTGGTTAAGCGGTTTATCGCCGAAAGAGAACCGGGAGATTCCGCCGTTACGTTATGACGTGGTCGGACAATTAAAACGGGATTTGCCGCGGCTAAGGATCATCATCAATGGCGGGATTAATACGCTGGATGAAGCGGAAACGCATTTGCAAACGCTCGATGGCGTCATGCTGGGCAGGGCAGTTTATCACAATCCGTATTTGTTGGCCGAAGTCGATAACCGGTTATTTAATGATAGCCGGCCGCTAATATCCAGGCAACAGGCGGTGCTGGCGATGTTGCCTTATATAGAACGGCAATTGCGGCTAGGCGTAAGGCTTAATTCCATCGCCAGGCATATGTTGGGTTTGTTTCATGGCAAGCCTGGCGCCAGAAGTTGGCGGCGGCATTTAAGTGAAAAAGCCAATAAAAACGGCGCCGATCAGAGCGTATTATTACAGGCATTAGAATTTACGCTTTGATGCTGTATACTCAGCGGTTTTTTACTTGGGTGCGGTAATGGAAGAGTATTTTTCCAAAATTATTGAGGCGATTGGTGAAGACGTCAATCGCGAAGGATTACGCGACACACCGAAACGCGCCGCCAAAGCGTTTAAATTTTTAAATAACGGTTACGGAAAAACGCTGGAAGAGGTATTAAACGGCGCTATTTTCGAAGCGGACACCGAAGATATGGTGATAGTAAAGGATATCGAACTGTACTCTTTATGCGAACACCATTTATTGCCGTTTATCGGTAAATGCCATATCGGCTACTTACCGCAGGGTAAAGTGCTGGGTTTGTCGAAGCTGGCGCGGATAGTCGATATGTACGGCCGCCGCTTGCAAATTCAGGAAAAGTTAACCCGCCAAATCGCGACGGCGGTTTCCACGGCCATTAACGCCCGCGGCGTGGCGGTCGTTATCGAGGCCAAGCATTTATGCATGATGATGCGCGGCGTTGAAAAGCAGAATTCGGTGATGACCACATCGGTTATGACGGGTATTTTCCGGGAGGAAATCAGCACCCGCTCCGAATTTCTAAATTTAATTAACCGTTAATTTTTGACTGCACAGCCGGGAGCCCGGCGCCGACCTGATGGGCGATGAGTATAAAACGCGGAATACTGCTGGTAAATCTAGGCTCTCCCGCTTCCACGAAAATCGCGGATGTCAGGCGGTTTTTGGCCGAATTTTTGAGCGATCCGCGCGTGGTCGATTTGCCGCCCATGCTCTGGCGGTTGATACTATACCTGTTTATCCTGCCGTTCCGCCCCGCTAAATCGGCGCATGCCTATCGGCGCATATGGACGGATGATGGCTCGCCGTTAATTGCGTTTACCCGGCAATTGACGGCTAAACTACAGGCGCGGCTTGCTAATGACGATATATTGATCGAATGCGCGATGCGCTACGGCCAACCAGGGTTGGCCGATAAATTGCGCGCGTTTAAATCTCGGGCTGTGGATGAGATCGTTATCCTGCCGTTGTATCCGCAGTATTCGTCCACCACCACTGCATCCGTATTCGACGCGGCCGCCAAGGTTTTTTGCGGTTGGCGGCGGATGCCGGGTTTGCGGTTTATCAGCGATTATCATCAACATCCGTTGTATATCGCCGCACTGGCGGAGACCATCCGCGCGCATTGGCGGCGGCATGGGCAGCCCGAATTATTGTTAATGTCTTTCCATGGTCTGCCGGCGCGATTAACCGAATTGGGCGATCCTTATTTTCATCAATGCCAGTGTACTGCGCAATTGCTGGCGACGGCTCTAGCGTTAGCCGACGACAAATGGCGGCTGGTTTTTCAATCGCGGTTCGGTAAAGCCGAATGGTTGCGGCCATATTGTATTGAGGTATTGCAAGATTTGCCGAAACAGGGTATTAAAAGCATAGACGTCATATGTCCGGGCTTTGCGGTGGATTGTCTGGAAACCTTGGAGGAAATAGCGTTAACCAATAAAGCTGTCTTTATTGGCTCCGGCGGTGTAAATTACCGTTACATCCCGGCCTTAAACGCCGGCGATGCGCATGTTGAGCTCATTATAAATATAATAAGCGCTCATTGTTAGGAGCGCATACCTATCGGGGGCAAAATGCAGGAAAATATATTACAAAGCTGGAATGAGGCGTGGCCTGAAGTGCGTTGCGGCGCGCCCTTGCCGACCGGCGAGGGCGTGCTGGATCAGGGCGCTTTCAATACCATAGAAGTGGGCGAATTGTTCGATACCGTCAATCACGCCGCAACCCTGGCCGGGCAAACCGTTTTATACCGATCCCTGACCCGGCCGTTGGCGGATCTGGATGCGATTAAAGCCAAGCAGGAAGCGGTGCGCGAAATTCGTGAAAATCAGGAGGTGCGGGCTAATGTGGAAAATATAATCGCCGCCGCCGCCAGTAGCGAAAAACGCTTGTATCTACTGCTGTTCGGCGAGTTTTTAAGCGCTTTCGGCACCGCGCGCGAACATCATCAGATTGAGGGTCATGGCTATAAACAATATGTAGGCGGCGTAAATTTTGTTTTAAGGCTGGTTGCGGCCATTCAGCATTCGGAAATACCGAAATCGGCCTATTTGCAAAGGATTTATCATAAAATCCGCGGCTTTGCCGATAGCGACATTTATTCTCTGATGGTCGGCCCCGTTTATAACTGCGAATCCGGTCTGCGCAGCGAAAAACAGTGGCGCCAGTCTTTTTCGCCGGCGATTATTTTCCGGCCGCGCTTATTCAAACCGTTGTTGTTAAGTCTATTGTTTGCTTTTTTCTGGGGCTTAACTTATTTAGTACCCGCCGATTGGCTGAATTTTAGCCGCGACGGACTGGCCATCGGCTCGGTGTTTTTTCTGCCGTTGCTATTAGCCTATATTCCGCTGGTGGGCGGTTATGACCGCGATAACTGCATCATTCCATTACGGGAAATGTATCGGAAGTCGCCGGAATTGGGAGAACTGCTGGACGGTCTGGGAGAACTTGACGAATTATTAGCGTTTATCAAATATGCCGAAGGCTATGGCGGCGATATGGTGTTGCCGGAGTTGAAATCCGCAAAACGGCACAGCCTACATCTGCTTGGCGCTAAAAATCCGGTCTTGGGTTATGCGAATCCGGCTTATGTGGCCAATGATTTTACGCTGACCGAGCAGCGGCTGGTCTGTATAACCGGGCCGAACAGCGGCGGAAAAACCGCGTTTTGCAAAACGATTACCCAGTCGCAGTTGTTAGCGCAAATAGGTTGTTATATCCCGGCTACGGTCGCCGAATTTACCGTGGCGGATAGGATTTTTTATCAGGCGCCGGAAATCAGTCATCTGGATGACGGCGAAGGCCGCTTCGGCACCGAGCTGAAACGAACCCGTGACATATTTCTCGCCAGCAGCGCGAAAAGTCTGGTAGTGCTTGACGAAATGGCGGAAGGAACTACCTTTGAAGAGAAAATGCAATCTTCGATTGATGTTTTGGACGGCTTTTACCGGAAAGGTAACAGCACTATTTTGATTACCCATAATCATCAACTGGTGGATGTATTTGTCAATCGCGGCATTGCCGTGCCTTGGCAGGTGGAGTTTGCGGATGAGGCCCCCACTTTCCGCCTGGTGGCGGGTATTTCCAGAATCAGCCATGCCGACCGGGTAGCAAAAAAAATCGGATTTTCCAAACAAGACATTGACAATTATTTAAACAAATCAGCATGAAAATAGGCACACCGTATAGCGCGACGGCTACAAAAGCTTTGCTGCTGGGCAGCGGCGAATTAGGAAAAGAAATCGCAATTTCCCTGCAACGCTACGGCGTGGAGGTAATCGCCGTGGATCGATATCCGCATGCGCCCGCCATGCAGGTGGCGCACCGCGGCTTTGTGCTGGATATGACCGACGCCGAAGCGGTAACCGCAATAATTACGGACGAACAGCCGGATTTTGTAATTCCGGAGCTGGAAGCGATTGCAACCGATGCGCTAGTCGCGCTGGAGGCGGCGGGTAAGACCGTGATAGTGCCCAACGCCAGAGCGATTAAATTGACTATGAACAGGGAAGGTATTCGGCTACTGGCGGCCGAACAGTTGCAATTGCCGACTTCGCGCTACGCTTTTGCGGAGACTTTTGCCGAATTGCGGCAAGCCGTTGCGGAGCATATAGGTTATCCTTGTTTTATCAAACCGACCATGTCCTCATCCGGCAAGGGCCAATCGCTGGTAAAATCGGCGGAACAATTGCAGGCGGCTTGGGATTATGCAAAAATTGCCGGACGCACCGATACCGGTAAAGTGATAGTCGAAGCCTGTATCGATTTTGATTTTGAAATCACATTGTTAACTGTACGCGCCCTGAATCCGGATGCGAAAACCGAAACCTATTTCTGCGAACCTATTGGCCATCGCCAGGAGCACGGCGATTATCGGGAAAGCTGGCAACCGCAGGCCATGAGTCCTGCCGCTATCCAGCTGGCCCAGCAAATGGCCGTAAAAATTACCGGGGCATTAGGCGGCTTGGGCGTGTTTGGGGTGGAATTGTTTGTCAAGGGTGATCAAGTCTGGTTTAGCGAAGTAAGTCCGAGGCCCCATGATACCGGAATGGTAACCATGATAAGCCAGCGGCAAAGCGAATTTGACTTGCACGCCAGGGCGATACTGGGTTTGCCGGTATGCACCCGCTTGGACAGAACGGCCGCCAGCGCGGTGATACTAGGAGGCGAGGACGGTAAACAGATTGAGTATCTCGGTTTGTCGCAAGCATTGGCCGTGCCGGATACTGAAATTAGATTATTCGCCAAGCCGGAAATGTATGTCAGCAGACGCATGGGCGTAGCCATGGCGACCGCGGATACCGTGGCGGAAGCGCGGGCGAATGCGGTTAAAGCAGCCGCTTTGATCACCGTAAGGGCCGGAAGTTAATTTCTAGACTATGCCGCGACTCGGCGGAAACACATCGGAGCTAAATATGAGATGCAATGAATGTAATTCATTAAATGTTGATTGTAATTGTCCCGGTTTATATGTTTCCATAATATTCGAACTATACTTAATGCTGATTGGCTCGTATTTTATTAGGACGTAAAACTGTGAACCCACTAAAAACTGGTTTATGCCTATTATTGATATCTAATAGCGTTCAGGCGGATATTTTCAAATATATCGCGCCGGACGGGGCTATATATTATACCGATCAGCCGAAAAAAGGTTTTGATTACCGGCTGATTATCCGAACCCGGCCAAAAACTTACAATCGTGATATGAAATACATGTCAGGGAACAAGCTTAAATTTTCCGATTTAATCTATAAAGCGGCCGTAAAGCATAATATGGATCCGAAATTGCTGCATGCCGTTATTCAGGCGGAATCCGCCTATAATCCCAATGCCGTGTCATCCGCGGGCGCCGTGGGGTTGATGCAGTTAATGCCGGATACCGCCCGCCGCTATGGAGTAAGCGACAGACGCGACGCCGAACAAAATATAGACGGCGGCGCCCGATATTTGAAAGATCTGTTGGCTATGTTCAATTCTAATCTGCGTCTGGCCGTAGCCGGCTATAATGCTGGAGAGGGAGCGGTAATGAAATATAATAATACCGTTCCGCCTTATCCGGAAACGCAAAATTACGTACAGCAGGTATTGTCTCTTTACGGCAAAGGTTAACTTAATGACCACGCAACCGGTTTTGCAGTCTTTGCTGGCGGGGTCTAATCAATTATTTACGCTGCCGGATATTTTTTTTCAAGTCAATGAAATGATCCGCGACCCGCGTTTTTCATTGGCCGATATCGGCAAAGTGATCGTCAAGGATCCAGGCTTAAGCGCAAGACTGCTGCAGTTAGTCAATAGTTCTTTCTATGGTTTTCAATCCAAAATCGACACAATCTCGCGCGCGGTAACAGTGGTCGGAGTGGATGAACTTTCTAGTTTAATTGTCGCCACCAGCGTGGTTGACCGCTTTGAGAAAATTCCTTGCGAATTAGTCGATATGACTGCGTTCTGGATGCGTAGCGTGCATACGGGCGTAATGGCGAAATTACTGGCTAAAGAAAGCTTGGTGTTGCATAATGAACGGCTTTTTTTAGCCGGTTTGCTGCATGATGTCGGTTCGCTGGTGCTTTATCAGAAAATGCCGGAAGCGGCGCATCAGGTGTTATTGTCCGCGGCGCACGACCGGCGCTTGCTGGCTGATTTCGAACTGGAAATTCTGGGCTTTACCCATGCCGATGTGGCGCGGGAACTGATTAAAAATTGGGGGCTGCCGGAATCGCTGCATGAGCCGATCGGTTGTTATCTGACGCCCGATACGGCTAGATTATACCGGTTGGATACTTATTTGTTGAATGTCGCTACTGAACTGGTTAACGCCGGGGAGCGCGGCGAGTCTCCGGAGCAGGCCGCCGAAGCGATGTCGCCCGCCGCTTTAGCCATTACCCGGCTAAGCCGTCCGCAACTGGCCCATGTAATGTTTCAGGCCGCCGATGAGTTTCTGGAAGTATTTGATCTGATTGCGCCGAATAAGAAGTTTCATTGACGGCATGCGTTGAATTAATCCACGATTTTAATGTCAACGAATTCAAATAAAGCGATGGCTCAAGCATTTTTAACTATTCAGCATGGTTGATAAAGTCATCTCAGCACTCATATTGGTATCGAGTTAAGCCTTAACTTAACGGTTTTGCCTGGTTATCGGGGACTTATTGTTATGCTGAATAGTTACAATTTTTAATTGTATGTTTGACGTGATAAATTCTTAGCTGTATCATAACAAGTTTATGTCGGAAAAATTACCCAGCCTGATTGATCCCTTAATCCTAGCCGAAAGGCGTAGTATGTTGGCGGGCGCAATTCATATTGCCGGGTTCGAGCGCTTGTCTGATATAGTTATCGATGACGGCGGCGCCGTACAAATTGAACTGTTGTTCGCCAAGGAAGGTAAACAAGCCGTGGTGACAGGAAAGATCACGGCCGTGTTGCGGATAGTGTGTCAAAGTTGCTTGGAAACAATGCCATGGCCGCTGGATATTGATTTTAAACTGGGTGTGGTCGCCTCTTTGCCGGAAGCCGAGCGTTTAACGATAGATTGCGAGCCCTTGCTGTTCAATGGGGAAAAGCTTTCTTTAAATGCTTTGATTGAAGACGAAATTTTGCTGACTTTGCCGGATTATCCCAAGCATGAATACGTATGTATTAAACGCAGCAGTTCCAGAACGAACGATTACGATGAACAAAGAAATCCTGTTAAAACGGAAAATCCTTTCGCCGTTTTAGCAAAACTTAAAAATACCGGAGAGTAAAAATGGCAGTACAAAAGAGTAAGGTAACCCGCTCCAGACGTGGACAGCGTCGATCTCACGACGCTTTAACCGGCAAAACCTTGGCGCAGGATCCGTTAACAGGCGAAATCCATTTGCGTCATCACATGACGCCCGATGGTTATTTCAAAGGCCGTCAAATTATTGTAAGTAAAGCCGACGATTAATATCTTCGTTTTCTAATAATAAAAATAAAAGCCGGCGCACAAATAACTGTTGTCGGCTCTTCCGACTACAGGAGCTATTCCTCAGCGTGAGTGTGACCCTATCAATTGATGCCATGGGTGGGGATTTTGGTCCTCAAGTGACTGTTCCCGCGTCACTGGCTTGTTTAAGAAAGAATCCGGAATTAAATCTGATTATGGTGGGCGACTCGACAGTTCTGCGCGAACTGTTGGGCGGCGCCTTGAGCGATTTTGCAGACCGAATTAAAATTCAGCATGCTTCGCAAGTGGTGGAAATGGATGAATCACCGCAAAAAGCTTTGAAAAACAAGAAAGACTCGTCCATGCGGGTAGCGATTAATTTGGTGCGGGATGGGCAGGCGGACGCTTGCGTCAGCGCCGGCAACACGGGAGCGTTAATGGCGACCGCCCGCTTCGTGTTAAAAATGGTTCCCGGTATCGAGCGGCCGGCCATCATTTCGACTTTACCTTCGATATTCGGGCATACCCACATGCTGGATTTAGGCGGGAATGTCGATTCCAGCGCCGAACATTTGTATCAATTTGCGGTGATGGGTGAAGAAGTTGTCAAGGCGGTCGAAAAAATCGATAAGCCTAGAATCGGTCTTCTTAACATCGGCGAAGAAGATATGAAAGGGAACGAACAGGTTAAAGCCGCGGCTAAATTATTGGAAAATTCCACGCTGAACTATATCGGTTATGTTGAAGGCAATTCGATTAACGCCGGCAACGTAAAAGTCGATTTAATCGTTACCGATGGTTTTGTCGGCAATGTGGCGCTTAAATCCATAGAAGGCGCCGCGAAAATGATCGGTTTAAAATTAAAAGATAGTTTTTCCGTAAACTGGTTGACTAAACTGGCTGGATTGCTGGCTTATCCGGTCTTGAAATCCTTTAAGAACAGTATCGATCCCCGTCTCTATAACGGCGCCAGTTTTATCGGTTTACGCGGATTGGTGATAAAAAGCCACGGCGGGGCGGATGCCTTGGCGTTCGAAACCGCCATCCATCTGGCGGAGCTCGAAGTGACTCAGGACGTGATTCGTAAAATCGGCGAAAAAATCGAAAAAGCGCTCGAACCGAAGGTAACGGCATGACGCGTTGGGCAAAAGTAATTGGCGTCGGCGCGTACTTGCCTGAAACGGTTAGAACCAATCACGACCTTTCGGAAATGGTCGATACCACGGATAATTGGATTTACGAACGTACCGGCATAAAAAGCCGGCATATCGCCGCGGATCACGAAACGGCGGCCAGCATGGCGGAGCACGCCTCTCGGCAGGCTGTCGCCATGGCCGGTATCGATATGCGAGAAATTGATTTAATCATTTTTGCAACCAGCACGCCCGAACGTATTTATCCCAGCTCCGCCTGCTTGCTGCAACAACGGCTAGACATTAGGAATTGCGCCAGTTTTGATATACAGGCCGCCTGTTCCGGGGCTGTCTACGCCTTGAGCATGGCCGATCAATATATTAAGACCGGATTTTCACGCAAAGTGCTGGTGGTGGGCTCGGAAATCTGTTCGCGTATCGTCGATTGGAGCGATAGGTCCACTTGCATACTGTTTGGCGATGGGGCAGGGGCGATATTGCTGTCTGCCGAAGAGCAGCCGGGCATACTATCTACCCATATTCATGCGGACGGCGGTTACGAAGATTTGCTATATTGCCCGAATCCGCAAGTGGCCGCCGCCGCAAAACAGAATGAAGCGGCTTATATTCAAATGCGCGGTAACGAAGTTTTTAAAGTGGCCGTTAATACTTTGGGGCGTATAGTCGATGAAACTTTGGAAGCGAACGCCATGCAACAATCGGATATCGATTGGCTGGTGCCGCATCAGGCGAATACGCGCATCATAGCGGCGACGGCAAAAAAATTGGGTATGGATATGGATCAGGTGATTCTGACTTTGGAGCATCAGGGCAACACTTCGTCCGCATCGGTGCTGCTGGCCTTTAATGAAGGAATACGCGACGGCAGAATCAAACGCGGCCATACGGTATTAATGGAAGCTTTCGGCGCTGGATTCACCTGGGGTTCCGTATTGCTTAAATATTGAAAATAAAATGAACGAACAAAATTACAATATTGCCTTTTTATTTCCCGGTCAGGGCTCACAATCCGTCGGGATGCTGTCGGCATTGGCCGAAACCTACCCTAGCGTCAAACAGACGTTTGCGGAAGCTTCCGAAGTATTGGGGCTTGATCTATGGGATATGGCGGCAAACGGTCCGGAAGATGTATTAAACCGGACGCAAAATACCCAGCCGGCGATGTTAACCGCGGGTGTGGCGGTATGGCGGGTCTGGCGCCAGGTATCCGGGATCAGGCCGGGCTGGATGGCCGGGCATAGTTTGGGGGAATGGACTGCTCTGGTGTGTTCCGGAGCCATGAATTTTACAGACGCCGTCAGACTGGTCGCCGCTCGCGGCCGGCTGATGCAGGAAGCTACGCCTGAAGGCGTAGGCGCCATGGCGGCTATTATCGGGCTGGAAGATCATCAGGTCGTCAATATCTGTGCGGAAATGTCTAAAGACGGCATTGTTTCCGCAGCGAATTTTAATGCGCCCGGCCAAGTAGTCATTGCCGGAGAAACGGCGCTAGTCGAACGCGCCATACAAGCATTGAAAGACCAAGGCGCGAAAAAAACCGTAAAACTTCTGGTCAGCGTACCGTCGCATTGCGCGCTGATGATGGGGGCCGCCGGGAAACTGAACGAATTGTTGTGCGACATCAATATCGAAATGCCGAACACTACTTTGATCCATAATTCGGATGTTAAATCGCATGGATCGGCCGAGGTCATCCGTAACGCCTTGCGGGAACAATTATTTAATCCGGTGCGCTGGGTGGAAAGCATTAAATTCATGCGTGAACAAGGCGTATTCTGCTTTGTGGAATGTGGGCCGGGTAAGGTGTTATTGGGATTAAATAAACGGATTGCTCCGGATGCCTTGCATATAGCTATCCATGATCCGGAATCCTTAAACAACGTTTTAGGTCAGTTAAATGGATAAACAAATTGCGATAGTAACCGGCGCCAGCCGGGGAATCGGCCGCGCCATCGCGGAAAAATTATGCGCCGACGGATTTTATGTGATCGGCACCGCAACCACCGATAGCGGCGGCGCGGCCATTAGCGAATATCTCGGCCAAAGCGGCAAAGGGTTTAAATTGGATGTAGCGGACGCCGAAGCGATTGAGGTATTTATGAAAACCGTTACGGATGATTTCGGAGTTCCGGCCGTGATGGTCAACAATGCCGGCATAACCCGCGATAATTTATTGATGCGCATGAAAGATGAAGAATGGGACGCCGTTATCGCCACTAATCTGACCTCTATTTTCAGGATGTCCAGGGCGGTCATACGCGGCATGATGAAAGCCCGATACGGACGGATTATCAACATTTCCTCCGTGGTCGGCGCCACCGGCAATCCCGGCCAAACCAATTATGCGGCGGCCAAAGCCGGCATGATAGGGTTCACCAAATCCATGGCCAGGGAAGTGGGTTCGCGGGGCATAACCGTCAACACCGTCGCGCCGGGTTTTATCGACACCGATATGACTAATGAGCTCAGCGCCGAGATCAAAACCGGCTTATTGGCCGGCATTGCGATGGGCAGGCTCGGTCAGCCGGAAGATATCGCCCATGCCGTCTCGTTTCTGGCTTCCGCGCAGGCAGGGTACATTACCGGCGAGACTTTGCATGTGAACGGCGGCATGTATATGCCGTAATCCAATGATGTTATGCCTAACCCTGAAAAATTTCAGCGCGCCCTGGCGGCGCCGGATTTACCGGCCGGCTCCGTAAAATTTATTCTTTTTTGCATGCGCCGGTTTGCGGGTATGCTGACCCTAATGCTGATTCTGGAAACCGGGCAGGCGGCAGCCAATATTCTAGTGCCTTATGCGATAAAAGAGATCATGGATGGCGTGGTTCTGACCAAGGATCACGGCTTTCAAGAGATGTTAATGGGGCCGTTATTATTTTTGGCCGTTCTAGGAGTGGCGGAAACCCTGTGCAGCCGGGCAAGCGGCGCGGTGCTGATTATTACCGAGCCGCGCATGCGGCGGCAAACTACCCGCAACCTATACACTTATCTGCAGTATCATTCCGTGCGTTATTTCAGCGGCCATTTTGCCGGCAGTCTGGCGCACCGCATCAGCGAAGCGGCGATGAGCGTCAATCATATCGTCAGGTTGCTGTTGTGCGATTTTTGGCCGATAGTCGTTACTTTTGGCGTGTCGGTAACGCTGTTGCTGCGCGTGGATCGTAATCTGGGCTTATTTATCGCCGGCTGGGTTATGCTGTATGCGGGCGTTTCTTTCTTGTTAGCCAGATTCAGCCGGCCTTATGCGCAGGATTTTGCCGCTACCCGCAGTCTGGTGAACGGCAAGATGGTCGATGCGGTAACCAATATCCTGAACGCCAAGCTGTTCGCCCGTCTCGATTTTGAGCGCGATTACCTGGAAAAATATCTGGAAACGGAAGTGCAAGCCGCCCGCCGCACTTATTGGTATATGGAGCGGGTGCGCTGGTTTCAGTTTATCGCGGCGGCGGCTTTGAAAGTGGGTACGGTGTTTTATGCCTTAAAGCTCTGGGATGCGGGTTCGATAAGCGCCGGCGCTTTTACCATGAGTATCGGGCTGGCTTTGCTGATTATCAGCGACGCCCGTAATCTGACCCGCCGTTTTCTGGAGTTTTTTGAATATGTCGGTAATGTCGCCAATGGCGTTAACACCATTATCCGCCCGCATGAGATTATCGATCAGCCGGACGCCCAACCTTTGCGGGTCAGCCAGGGGCGCATCGAATTTAAAAACGTCACATTTGCTTATGACGAAGGACATCCGGTATTTCAGGATTTAAATGTGGTGATAGAACCGGGGCAACGCGTGGGTCTGGTGGGCTTTTCCGGTTCCGGCAAATCCAGCTTTGTAGCCTTGATACTGCGCAATTATATGCCTCGTAGCGGCTGCGTTCAGATTGATGGGATCGACATAGGCGCGGTAACTCTGGATTCCTTGCACCGGCAGCTTAGCCTAATACCGCAAGATCCGAGTCTATTTCATCGCAGTCTCGAGGAGAACATCGCTTACGGCAAGCTGGAGGCCACGGCGGCGGAAATAAAAGCAGCGGCGCAATTGGCGCATGCCGATGAGTTTATACAGAACATGCCGGACGGTTATGCGTCGCTGGTGGGCGAGCGCGGCGTGAAATTATCCGGCGGCCAGCGCCAGCGTATCGCTATCGCCCGGGTCATGCTCAAGGACGCGCCGATTTTGATTCTGGATGAGGCGACTTCCAGCCTGGACTCCATTACCGAAAAAACCATCCAGGAGAATCTGGATCGGGCCATGGGGAAAAAAACCGTGATCGCCATTGCCCACCGCTTGTCCACTATCGCTCATCTCGACCGCATTCTGGTGTTCGACAACGGCCGGATTATCGAGGACGGCGGCCACGAACAATTGCTGCAGCGCAAGGGGTTTTATCACCAGCTTTGGTCCATGCAGGCCGGCGGATTTTTGCCTGATTAGGGCAATTCTTTATTTTTTAATTAAAGTCATCAGCTATTCACGATTTTCGAACCGATTTGATATTTGTCTGTGGCTATTCCGGTAAGGTCAGCTACTCGGCAGTTGGGGCTGGAGCGTCTGGCGGAGGACGCGGCGAATACGTCCGTGTAGCTTTCGGCCGGCATCCATGCCGCGCAAACCTCCGCCAGGCGCTCCAGCCCCAACCGCCAAAGCTATCAGCTATCGGCGGGTTTTTAAAAGCTGAATAATTATAGATGTCTTAACTTAACTTGATTAGCAATCTCTCTGCTAAGGCGAAACAGCTTGCTTTGGCGATTGCATTTGAAAAACCAGCAAGCGGTTTTTGGCGGGCATGGCGTGGTCGTCTATCAGTCGCAGGCCGCCCGCTTCGGCGAGTGCGTCAATCTCTTCGAAGTCTCTAATACCCGATTGCGGGTTTTGGCTTTTTAACCAGAGGTTGAAGTTCCTGTTACTCTCGCTGGTAAAACGCCCCTGATAATTGAACGGCCCGTAGATGCATACCCAGGCCGCCGGGGCGAGATAGTGCGCCAGCTGTTGAAATAGAACGCCAACTTCCTCGACGCTCATGATATGCAGGGTATTGGCGGTGAATAAGGCCTCTATGTTCCGGCACGGCCATTGCTCGTCTGTGACGTCCAGCGCCAACGGTTGATTGATGTTCGGCA
>JBEKBU010000094.1:0-14195 GCA_050015235.1 Methylomonas sp.
CGACTATATTGGTATCGATAGCCGCCGCCGAAGCCTCTTCCTGTCCGCCGATGACTTCCTTCATGACTTTTTCGACATCGATAACCTCGATCAACTCGCCGTCGATTTCGGTGACGGCGGTCAGATAGCTGCTTTTACCGGTACCGGTGGGCGGCGGGCGGACTTGCTCCCAGCCGATATTAATGATTCTGTCCACCGAGCCGACTAAAAATCCCTGAACTGAACGGTTATATTCGGTCACTATCACATAAGAACTGACGTCATGGGCAAGCGGTTGCATACCGATGGCCATGGACAAGTCCAGAACCGGAATGGTTTTGCCGCGTAAATGCGCAACGCCGCGAATGACGTAATGCGAGTTAGGAATTTGCGTCAACGGCGGGCATTGAATCACTTCCTGAACTTTAAAAACATTGATGCCGAAGCGTTGCCGTTTGGCGAGTCTGAATAATAAAAGTTCGAATCTATTGTGCCCAGCCAGTTTAGTCCTTTGATCTACACCATCTAAAACGCTAGCCATAAAACCTCCGTAAATATATAAAGCAAGTATAGCGGCATCTATCGGCTTTTTTGGAGGTTTAGCGGCTTAAATTGCGGGTGCGGCGTCCGTTGTTCCGGCTTATAAACGCCATTAAATCAAGTGCATAGAATAAAATGGCGGCCGATCGGAATCGGCGGCCGGCCGCAATGGACGGACGGACTTTTTACCGGATTTGTTAACTTAAGCAAGAATTTCGCTTGCTATTTGTATTAGCTTGGCCAATATTCGGGCGTAGCCGGGTAGAGCGGCGCCAATACCCAAGCTGGCCGGCTAAAAGATGCGTTTCTTGATGGGCGGCAAAAAATGATTGGTATGTTTCGTGCATGCTAGATGGAAACAACTGCAAAAGTCAACAAACCGACACCGATATGCGAACCATTAAATTTTCAGCCTGGCTGTTGCTGGCCAATAGCTGTCTAGCCGGCGAATTTCAGGATGTGCGGGCTATACAGTCCGCCGTGAAAGATTATGCGTACGCCGCGTTGAATCCGGATGGCCGTTATCAAATAGAGGTGATGCCGCTGGATGCGCGCCTGCAATTGCCGTTCTGCGGCCAGACCCTGGAAATTTCGCCGCAAAACGGGGAAATTAAAGCCGGGCGCAACACCGTGCAAGTGCAATGCGCTAATCCGGCCTGGAAAATCTACAGCTCGGTAACGGTTAAATCCTATAAGGATGTTCTGGTGCTGGCGAAACCCATCCGCCGGGATGACGTCATTCATGCCGAAGACATCGTCACCGAAAGCCGGGAAATCAGCACGTTAACGCAAGGCTATTTGCTGGACGCCGCCGATGCGGTCAACAAACAGGCCGCGCGCAATCTGCTGCCCGGCGCGGTTTTAAATCCTTCCAGTTACCGGATCGCGGCGCTGATTAAACGCGGCGACCGCGTCAGCATACAGCTGGCTAAAGCAGGAGTGACCATCAGCATGGCGGGTATAGCCCTGACGAACGGCGTGAAAGGCGAGCGCATCAATGTCAGAAACATCAGTTCGCAAAAGCTGATTCAGGCGGTGGTGCTGGATAGCGCGCAGGTGCAAGTAAATTTTTAAAAAAATGATTAAAGGTTAGCGATATGTTGCCGATAGAATATGCAGAGAAAACATACAGAGGACTTTCGTCATGGCTATTGAATCCATTTCCGCTAATACGCCTAATGTGCCGTTATCGGCTAAATCCGCGCCTAAAGACGCCGCCGGCGCGACGGGCGCTCCGCAGTCCGCGCCCACGGTCGCCGCGCAATCCGTGGCGTTCAGCTATACCTCGCAGGGTATTAAAAACGCCGTCGCCGCCAGCGGCGGCAAAACGCCCGAGATCAATCAGGAGCGGGTAGCGGCGCTGAAAGCCGCTATTCAATCCGGGCAATATCAGCCCGACCCCGAGCGTATTGCCGGTAAGTTGCTGCAATTCGATAAACAGATGCCTAATTCGACGTGAATGACATGATAGAAAAAACTTTTCCGATTACCCAAACTTTATTGATAGACGGCTTGGCCGCTACGCAAAGCCTGCTGGACTTGTTGCATAGCGAAGCCGAAAGTCTGGCGCGGAAAACCGATCCGCGGTTGTTAACGTCGATTGCCGACCGCAAAAAGGAAGTTGTGAGTAAAATTGAGCAATTTGCTAAACAGCTTGGGCAGGTTTTGGCTACGGAAAAGCTTTTAGTCAATCACGACGGCATCGATTATTATTTAACCAAGGCGCAGGGCGCCGGCATCAATATCGGCGACGCCAGAGCGCATTGGGCCAATATTACCGCCCTGTCAAAAAAATGCCGGACGCTGAACGAGCAAAACGGCGCATGTATCGAATTATTAAGCCGGCACACGCAGCGCGCCCTGCAAATATTAAAAGGCAAATCCCTGGCGGCCGCTACTTACGGGCCGGACGGCGTGACGCGTAACGAGTTTTTTTCCAATAGCCTGATTTCCGTTTAGTCGTCAGACTCCAGTAAAAAGGCCGTCTCCCATGCTAGCAAAATTCAGAAACATATTCTCAAGAAACATTTCCGCGTCCGAATCCGAGGATATCGACGTGGAGCTGGCCGAATACGCCAACCCGAATTTTATCACCGAGCCGGCCAAAATTAGTAAATTGCTAAATGAAATAGAGGCCGCGTCGCCTTTATGTTCGGTAAAAATCGACGGTTTGGATCAGGACTTCAGCTCCTCGCTGCTGGGTATCAATCAGAGTAGGCAAATCGTCATGCTGGATGAATTGCTGCCCAAATACGGCAACGATTTGCTGCTGGAGTGCAGAAACGCAAAAGTGATGCTGTTGCATAAAGGCATCCATTTATCTTTTGTCGTCAACGGCATGGAAACCGGCTTCGCCAACGGCATTGCCTTTTACAAAGCGCCCTGGCCGCAACGCATTTACTATCCGCAGCGGCGGCGCTCGCATCGCATAGACGTGGCGGGTTTGAATATGCCGTTCAGCGGCGTCGCCCAAAAAAACCGTTTTTCGGTATCCGGTTATATTTACGATTTGTCCGCCAGCGGGGCCGGCGTACAAATGCCGGTTAACCGTTCCGGCTTGCAGCGCGGCGATACGATCAATAACTGCCGTATCCACTTGGGCGATTACGCGATGGATTTCGACTTTAGCATCCGCTTCGTCAAAAATAGTCCGCCGGGGGTGGCGAAAATTTTGATCGGCGGCTGTTTTGAAAATATTTCGCCCAGGAGCCTGACGAAATTATCTTATTTCGTCACGTCGCTGGAGCGGGTGGAGATCAGGCGGCGCAGGTCTTGATTGTTTTGCGGCTAAGGGTTTGGCCGGCTAGCCGGCTTTAGGCGCCGGAGCCAAAAGCCAATACCGCCAGCTATCTGCAAGGCGTAGGCTGGGTAGAGCGAAGCGAAACCCAGCATCGAAGCTATTTTTTTATATCGAGTCAAGTTTATTTGAATTCAATATCTCTTGGTTTTGCTGGGTTTCGCTTCGCTCTACCCAGCCTACGTTCTAAGTGGCCGGCAATAGGTGAGCCTTATTAAAAGCGGTTGCCTTTATAGGATGCGCCGACGCGGGAGGCGCATCTGTCGCGATTGATGCGCACGCTTAAGAACTGAGCAGATCGAAGCGAAACCCAACATCAAAGGCTGACATCAAACCGCCAGCTCGCGCAAATACTCGGGGTGGTTTTCCGCAATACGTAATAAAGTTTTCGCAGCTCCGGAAGGCGAGCGCCTACCTTGCTCCCAATCCTGTAAAGTACGCACGGAAACCCCTAATAGCTTTGCAAACTCCGCCTGAGATAAACAGGAAGCTACTCGCGTTTTTGCGACCGGTGATTCAATAACGCGTCCGTGACGCGTCACGACAGTCACGCGCCCTAGTTGTCCGGTTCTCATGTCATGAATTGACTCAATCAATTCTGCGTTTAGATCCCGTTGGGCGTCGCGTTCCAGTAATTCGGATTCAGATAATTTCGGCATGGTCGGCAATCTCCCGTAAAGCATTTAAGGTTGATGCAGCGATATTCTCTCGCGCACTCTTGGCGTATACCGTCAATAGCCAGATTCTACCAAGCGTATCCTGCACATAATACAAAACACGCACACCGCCGCGTTTACCAATTCCATCACGTGACCAGCGTAGCTTCCGGACTCCATGAGTACCGGGTACAACGTCGCCCTGAGCCGGATTTTTAGCTATCGCTACTTGTAAATCGGCTAGCTCGCGGTCTGTAAAATAATCGGCGGCAAAACGGCTGAAAACTGGTAATTCAATAAAGGTATACATAATGCTTATTATACGGCATTGCCGTATAAAGACAAGTATTGTGAAGCGATCAGCTACTAATAATCAGTTATCTTGAAACAAACGTTAACAGTGAATGACTAACTATGTTGTTCGTAAAAGCGATAACCTTCGATTAAATCCTGTTACGCCGCATGCGGGATTTGAATTTTCATGAAACCTGTTTTCGAATCGCCTGTTTTGCTTCCTCCCAATCGACGAAGCCATCGGCTTGGTTTGTAATGGTGTCTTCCCTTTCCCGCAGCACCTCGCCGCGCCAAGCCGGAGCAGCGATATTTTCGGATTGAGCACATAGACTATCCCAAAGCGACTCCATGATTTGAATTTTTTTTCAGTCACCGTCAACTGTTCTATCTGAATAATCGCCATACCCATAGCCTCAAAATGTTGCCTAGTGAGTATATTAACCTGTACCGGACATTTTGAACAATCATGTGGATTTGCTTGTTAAATCGAAAGGTAGAAAACGCTACGCCGCCCAACATAAAATCTCAATTTCAGCGCCCTTCCGCAAGGCATCTTCCGCCAAGGCTAAAATCGATGCCGTGACGGCTTCGGAAAGATAATACTCGCCGCAGTTGTCGCAAACGTCCGCCGGGGTTTGCTTGACGATGACCAACGAGCTATTCCTGTTAAGGGTCACCGTGGTTTCTCCGGGGCGCATTTTCCCATTTTTGCATATAATGCAATTCATTTTGACGCTCCAGAGTTTAAACTTGCCGGCCATATACTCAGCCGGCGTAAACCTCGTCCTGGGTAATCAAAAACACCACCCAGGAAAAATTGCCGGTGCTGATTTTACTGCCGCAATAGCCGCATTCCGCCGTTTGCCCCATGTTGTCGGCGGGGGCGCCGCATTGCGGGCATTGCGTCAGGCTATACGGGCCGGTATGCTGCTCCAGGCCGGTGCGGCGCACGAACGTCCAGTACTCGCTGTAGCGGCGCAAATCGCGTTTCGAGCCGCCCAGCACTTTGCCCGCCGCGTCTTCGGTATAATCGTTACAGGACGCGAATATGCGCACGGTCAGCGCTTCGTAAAACTTATCCACTTCCAGCTTCACCGGCTCTATGCGTTGTATCGAGATATTGTCCAGCCGGTTTACCCAGTTGTTGGCGGTGTATAGATCCATCCAGAAGCTGTTCGCTTCGTATATGCGGTCGGACAGCAAATGCCGCACCGCCTGCCAGTCGCGCTTGCTCCATTGCGTATAAATCGTCAGAAAATAAGCGCTCGCCACGTCTTTGACAAACGGCTGCCAAAAGGCGTTCCAATCCGCCAGTTTATGCAGGCTGACGAAAGATTGCATGGCGGCGGCCAGATCGGGCTGTCTGACGGTGGGTAAATCAGTGCCTTCTTCCTCGGCGTACGCGACTAAATCCGCCATGCCCAGCGCCTCGGTCTTTAGCACCACGCGCTGGCCCAGACACCATTGCATGCCGCCTTTTTGCACCTCGCCGCCGCAATGTCCGCAGACGCCGGCGTCGGTAAAATGCGCCGGCGCGCCGCAATGCGGGCAACACAAGCTATGCATTTTTTCCGGTTCGGCGGACAGCACGCCTTTATCGCGGAAAAACCGCCAGCGCTCTTCCACCGCATAGCGGCTGCGCTTGCCCTGCAACTGCAGCGTGTAATTGGAATCTATGTCCACGCTGATGCTGTCCGAGTCGCCGCCTGCCGTATTAACAGCCTGCCAACGGATGCCGTTGACGACCACTTCGCTGATAGTCCATGCCGGCGCTTGCAGAAAATGCTGCTGTAAAGCGCTGCTCAGAAACGGGCTTAAATAGCTGAATTCCGGATGCGTGGCGTACATATAAAATTTGGTATACAGCGAATGGACGAATTCCAGAAACAAAATGCCGGAAAAATTGGCGTCGGCTTGTTTAAGCAAGGCCAGTTGGCCGAGGTAGTCGCTCCGGAACGTTTCCAGATTGGACAGGGTGGGGGCGGCCACATAGACGGGCGGCTCTTCCCGGTAATAGTTGTACCAGACATAAAAAGCGATCAGGCAGATCGCGAGAATGAACAATAGCAGCGCTTCGCCGGAAGACATGCTGCTTTGGCCGCCGCCGGAATAGCCGCCGCCGTAAAACGATCCGCCGCCGAAGCCGCCCCCACCCCCGGAAAATCCGGAGCCGCCGTGCGAAAAGCCGCCGCCTATCGAACTGCTGGAATGCCCGCCGCCGAATCTGGCCGCCGCCGTGGGCAACCAGCATAAATTGACCGCCAGCAGCAGCCATGACAAGATACGCATGATCATAAATCGATTTCCGGAATATCGGGCAGTTCGTTGATGTCGTGGGCCAGCGCCGGCAGGTAATGGCCGAATAAGGCGCGGGTTTTGTCCAGCGCCGCCAGCAAGGCGTCGTCTGGCCGGCCGTGCCGGTAAACGGCTTGAAATTCGGCGCGTAATTGCGCCCAATCTTCCGTGGGCAGCGCCATTTCCGCGCCGCGGTCCGGCAGGATGTAAACCGTTTTCTCCAACTGCGAGCAATAAACCAGAACGCCGATTTTGGCCTGGGTATGGTAAACGCCGACTTTTTGAAATAAGGCCCGCGCCATGATTTCCACGTTTCGTTGCAAAACGGATTTTTGGCTGCTGAAGCGGATTACAGCCGGGGCATGGCCGGCGGCGAAACCGAATATAAACGCCGCTAACGGCCCGTAGTACACCAGCCAGTTTTCAAAATAATCCGGCGCGTAGACGATATAAGTATGGGCGAGCAGGGCGCACAGCCCGCCCCAGGCCAGCGGCACGGCCGCGTAGCTGGCGGAGCGGGAGCGCGCCACCACCACCAGCTCCACCTGGGAAGCCTGCTCCACGGCTTTTACGGCGCTCCACAGTCGAGTGCGGAATTCGGCGGACGAAAGTTTTTTCATCGTTTTCTATGCAGTTATAATTGAGTTACTATCCGGTAATGAAAAATAGCGTCAGCCAATGTTTGCCGGCTATTTGCAAGTTGTAAAAATATAATTATTCGGATAATAGCTGCTATTTACGCCTGCCGAATAGAAGAGCGCGAGGCGTAATTTCCGAAGTTTACTAAACTATAGTATAGAACATTAAATTTAAGAGGCTTACCATGGGATTGTTTGACGGTATAAAAAATCAGTTTCGTTCGGTCGTCGAATGGAAAAATCCGCCGGCCAACGCTTTATTCGAACAATGGACAGATAACGGCGACGAAATAAAAAACGCTTCCTTTCTGATCGTCGGGCCGGGGCAGGGCTGTATTTACGTCTACGAAGGCAAAGTGCAGGCGGTTATGGAAACCGAAGGTTCGTATAATCTAAAGACCGATAATATTCCGTTTTGGACGACGATCAGTAAAGCCATGCAGTTTTTTCAAAGCGAGCATAAAGTCGGCCTGTATTTTTACCGGAAAACCGTGGTTCTCGATCAAAAATGGGGCACCACGTCCATGATCAAATACGTAGACCCAACCTACAAATTTCCGGTCGGGTTGCGCGCGTTCGGCAATTATAGCTACCGTATCAACGACGCCGCCGGTTTTTTCGTAAACGTGGTCGGCGCGCAGAACAGTTTCAGTACCGATGATTTAAAACGCGTCATCGTCGCCCGGCTCAGCCAGCCGTTAACCGATTATCTGGCCACCAGCCATTACGGCTACGTCGATATCGACGCCAACCGCGAGGAAATCGCCGCCGGCGTGCAGCAAAAATTGATTGCGGTGTTCTCGGAGCTGGGTTTTATATTGACCGATTTCCGCATCGAAGGCGCGGATTTCGACGAAGAAACGCAAAAACGCATCAACCGCATCGCCGACATGACCGCCGAAGCCCAGGCCGCCCAAGCCGTGGGGCTGGATTACGCGCGAGTTCAGCAGTTGGAAGCCATGCGCGAAGCCGCCCGCAACGAAGGCGGCGGCGCCGGCATGGGCATGGGTTTGGGGGCCGGCATCAGCTTCGGGCAAAACATCGCCCAGGCCTTCAACAACCCGCCCCAAGCCAACGCCGCTCCCGCCCAGGCCGCCCCGGCGGCGGGGCCGGATCCCATGGAAAAACTAGCGCAACTGAAGAAAATGTTCGATGCGGAGTTAATCACCGCCGACGAATACGCCGAAAAGAAAAAAGCGATATTGGATTTGATGTAGGCGCCGCTTGTCTTTTACTTCCAGCCCAAGTTTAAAGGCTTATGTTAAAATAAACGGCTAAGTCCCGGTAGCTCAGCAGGATAGAGCAGCCCCCTCCTAAGGGGCATGTCGGACGTTCGAATCGTCTCCGGGACGCCATTTAATCCTCACGATTATATGAAACATAGGGTAATGTTATGAGCAATATTGCTGAAAAAGTTTTTGAAACCGTAAACATGTCTTGGCTGGAATATTATTCCAATCACACTGGATTTTGGCTTGACTCCGGCATTGCTGTTAGGGTATGTAGTTTATTGGAAAGAATTCTACTCAAGGATTCAACTTTGTTCGCATCAAATAAACCTGAACGTGCTGATGTTGATCGGCTACTCTCAGCATTTGTCGGATTAGATCTAGCGGAAGGGAAACAGCTTGAGGAAATTCTTTCTAGATCAGATTAACTTAAATTAACCCTGGCCAAAATTACGATGTTTGACATTTTTATTTTTGTAACTACAATAAATGCTGATTGAATTTGATGTAGATAAAAGAAACAAAACGCTACAGGAGCGTGGATTAGACTTTAATAGAGCTGCCGAAGTCTTTGTTGATCGTCACTTTACAGCGGAAGATTTACGAGAAGAATACAACGAGATTCGTTATATTACAGTCGGAAAACTCGACGACCGTATGGTTGTTTTGGTTTGGACGCCTCGTGGTGAAGCACGCCGGATTATTAGTATGAGGAAAGCCAATGAAAGAGAACAAGCACGCTATGCCAACCGGCTGGATTGATCCGGATGATGCACCTGAATTAACCGACGAATTTTTTGAACAAGCTGATGAGTTTGTTGGTGATAAGTTGGTCAGGCGGGGGCGGCCAATGGCGGAAAAAACTAAATTAGCCCTGACAATCCGGTATGATTCGGATATTGTCGAAGCTTTTAAAGCAACCGGCAAAGGTTGGCAAACCAGAATGAATGACGCCTTAAAAGATTGGCTGAAAACTCATTCACCAGCATAAACCGTTGTGTGTGACCAAAACGTGACTAAATGGCGGCGGTTGTGTGATATTTATGGCGGAAACCGACGGTTCCTCAACACTAATAGGCCGGCCTAATCCTAACCTGTGTGAAACCAGCTCAGCATAAAAGCTGGCGGCTATTTCGTCGAAAGACAATACACGATGAGCAAAATCTTGCGTAAACATTAAATTTGCCGCCGATGCCATAGAACTGCGGCGTTTGCCATGCGGTAGTAAAGCAATACCTAATTCTATTTCTGCCTTGGTTATGGCGCTGATAAAAAGATCGTTTCCGGATTGCGCATCTAGCCAGTGCAAAACGTGCTCATCCGGTTGACTTTTCATAAGTTCGGAAACAACGTTGGTATCCAACAAAATCACAATTTATGGTCGGCCTCATCAAAAACAGGCGGAGCTCGCGGCGCTGAGTGTGCTGTGCGGATAATTCGGCTCCGCCCAAAGTTGCAAAGCGGCTATGGATACGTGAACCCAACCCTTTATCGGTATTTAGCAAAGCGTGTTTTAGAATTTGCCTAGCCTCTTCTTCCATAGAGCATTGATGTTGGGCTGCCCGTAAACGCAAGCTTGTCTTGACGGTATCGTCGAGATTATGAATAGTCAAATTTGCCATAGAGATTACCTTCTTTTACTTAGTGCATGCATTGATAGCATAAGACTAGGATAATAAGGTGTCAATTGGCGGCTTTTAGCGACGAAGAAATTAACAATGAAGCCGAACGTCTGGCGGCGTTAGCTTATTTAAATACCGTGAGTATTGATTGGGGCGGTAAGCCTATTGCAAATACTTGACAAATAATCCCCGCATCTTTATTCTGGCTAATGTTAGCCAGACTATCGAGGCGGTGTTATGAAGGTAAATATTCTTGAAGCAAAAAACCGATTATCCAGTTTAATCGTTGCCGCGGAACGTAACGAGGAAGTCATCATTGCCCGTAATGGGGTGCCTGTAGCAAGAATAATCAAATTCGTGGCGCCTAAGGTTTCGGCGCCTGGCGGTTGGAAGGGTTTGGCCGCTTATTCACATGATTGGAATTCCGATCTGACCAATACCGAAGTAGAAGAGCTTTTTACCGGCATGGTAGATTAGCCCGTCATGCTGCTTATAGATACTTGTATAATTTATGACTGGTTGATGGGGGAATTGAAAGACCAGTCCATGGTGCAGCGTATTCAGTCCGAAGGCGCCTATGTCAGCGCGGTTTCGGTTTGGGAAATGGTGATTAAAAATAGTCTCGGGAAAATGCCCCTACCGCTCATTCCAATCGCGGAATCCATTGAAAGCCAAGGCTTTCAATGGTTAGCCATTTCGCCCTATCATGCCCAAACCGTGCTTACTTTGGGACAGCATCACCGAGATCCCTTCGACCGCTTGTTGATCGCCCAAAGCATTTACGAATCATTTACCATAGTGACTTATGATCAGGTATTCCGGCATTATCTTGATAATTGTGTGATCATAGCAAAGTGACTTCTAAGTGGATTAATTCACATTCGCAGGACTGAAACACAGAACTGTGACCATAACGTGACTTTAAGGAAATGGGTTTTGTTGGATGTGCAGGCTTAAGTAAAGCTATTAGAATGCGTTAAAATGGCTGCCTTGCGGACTCCAGCCGAAGCAGATGTCCGCATTGGCGGAATTCGGAAAAAATGGCGCCAGGTCTTGACTTTTGCAAATGTCAGTGAGGGTATTCTCACGCATATCGACCTCCGCCCTTGCGAGATTGCAAATCGCGATGGCTATTGCAGTGCTAAAGCAGAAAGAAATAGTCCGCATCATGCGCTCCCCACAAAATTGGAAAAATAGATGACATTCTCACAAGGCGTACGCCTTCGGAAGAATGCCGTTGGGCTTACACCCCAATATGCAAAAACCGTCGCAAATGCGCTATTCCGGCAATCCATACCGAAATGGCGGCCCCGATTTATCAGCACGTACGATGATTTTGCGCGGGTACCGTTCCGGCGCATTTTAGAGCTTGACATAGGCATGTGATGCGTGCATAGTTAACCAATGTTAGGCGCTAATGAAAATAGGCTCCGAAGTTTCGTGTAAATTATCTAAGTACTTATTTAAATAGAACTTATATTGTTTTTCTGCTTCACGAAATTATATTTCTCTTACATCAAAAACGAGTTGATTTAAACTGTTGGTTATTCGCCGCAAAAAATAGTTTGTATTTATCAAAACCTGCATAGGGGGGCATGGAGCAATGCAATCTCTACACTTAGGCCAAAGTAGTGCCTTAAGTTCGTCCGCGTGACGCACTATTGCGATTACATAAATAACGCCTATGAAACTTTCAAAACTTTTGAGAATCCCGAAAAACCCGGCATTGATGCTTCGACAAGCTCCGAACGAACGGATAAACCGAGATCGACGTTCGCATTAAGCTTGTCGAATTGTGAGTTTTCGTGGTTCCCTTTCGTTGGTTAACTTCCACATTTGGAGGACTCATTATGTTTAGAATTGAAACCGATAATTTAAAAAATTCGGACGGCGCATCGCTAAACCTCACCATATCTCTGCTGGCGGTGGCCCTAAGCCTGGTATTGACGCCAGCCATGGCGCAAACCGTACCAACCGACGCAAGTCCAACCTGCACCGTGCCGGCCGCTACTTTCAAAACTTGGTTCAATAGCGGCGCCGTGACTTTGAACGGTGCTGTAAATCCGGCAAATAGCGTGACTTTTCCGAATACGCCTAATTGCAGTTTTTATCAATGGTCGGAGCAAATGTTTCTATGGCTGACATCGCCCACCATCAGCAGCTACGGCGGTAGCGGACGAATATTCGACTCGCCGGTTTTTTACGATGTATCGCCGTTAAACGCCAGTGGCAAACGCAGCTTTTTGCCGCACGTAGCCAGTCTACCGCGTGGGTTTATGCCGCGTGTGGCTCAGGTAGGCCCGCATGGGCTGCCGGTGATTTTAGCCAAAAGTGGAAAACTGCTGGAAGTCTTGATGCCGCCAACGGGAGCAACCGGCAAGCCGCTGATCCGCGACAAAACCGGAAATTTTCTGGAAATCAACAGTGTAAAAGTGGGAGAAGACCACAAGCCGAAATTTTTCGATAAATCCAATAAGCTGATCGAACATCAGCTTCCACAGGTTCCGGCTATAAAAAACGCCTTGAAAAATATAGCAAGACCGATCACGATAGTCACCAAGTTCAATATTAATGGTGTTATCGTTCTCCTGGATCCTTTCGGCAATGTCATCGACACCGAAGAGGGCCAAGCGGACAATGGGGTGCTGATATCACAAAACGGCTCGCTAGTTTATTACATTACCTTGGTGAATGACGTCTATGCCTATATGTCCACCGGTGTCACCGATGGAGGGATCAGCCCGGCCGCCGTGGGATCGTCTGCATTCCCGAACTCATTCCCCACCACAGCCGCCAATCTCAATCAAATCGTCACCTTTGCGGCGGCGCATGGTGTAACTTTTCCCGATGCTAACGCACTGACCATCGAGGTAAAATCTTCATGGGTAGAGGCTTCGAGCTTAACCAACCCCGGCAGCTATATCACCATGGAAGGCGTGGTGCCCGTTTACGATAAATCGAATCCGGCAATCTGGACGCCTACCGGCGGCAAAAAATCCGTGTTGTTGGCGATGGTAGGCATGCATGTGGTTGGCAGTGTAAACGGCCATCCAGAGATGGTCTGGGCGACCTTCGAACATGTTAACAATGCGCCGAATACCACCTATTCTTATAACAACGCCGCAGGAACAACGACAACAGTCAACCAGAATACCGCCGGCGCTTGGCTGTTCACCGCGAATAATGCAACCGGGACTTTCAACGTTCCAATAATGCAGGATTGCAATGCTCCGGGAATCTGTTCTGCTTCAGCGCCTATCGGGGCGATAGCCGCCCTTCCCGGATTTACTAATACCGCAAGCAATGTTATACGCGCCAAGGCATGGGGCTCGGCTTCGAATCAGCAGCCTAATCCTTTTGATAGCAACGCCGCTGCTTCCAACACTGAAATAATTGCAATTAACAATAGTGTCCTAACGCAGCTGGTAAATGGCGATATCCGCGCCAATTACATTTTTACCGGCGCCACCTGGACTGAATTGGGGGAGTCTCCAACCGCTCCATTTCCTGGTGGAAACGTGGTTGGCGCAAGTCAGCTTGCTAATACCACCATGGAGACTTTTCAGCAGGGCTCAAGCAACACGAACGCAAGTTCATCAAACTGCTTTGACTGCCATTCGTTCAATACCACAAATGTTAGTCATGTATTCCCAGTCATGAACCCGCTGTTTTAATAAAATTGTGTCAAAAAGATATCAATGAGGTTAGAGTGAACGAGGCATTGTGTTACCGAAAAGCGTGAACAAATACGGCGCCAGGTCTTGCCTTTTGCTTAGGCGATGGTTAAAGGCGCCGTGGTCGGCGTTATCCAGCCGGCCAAGCGCCGTCCTTGGCGCGACACGTATGTCGCGGCGCAACCCGCCGCCAGCGTTAAAACCAATAATTAGTGCGTGAAAAAGAAAAAAGTACCAGGTCTTGCCTTTTGCTAAGGGTAACGTGACTTCGATTAGAAGGTAAACAAATAAAATAATAAAAAAATATGACTTCGATATGATTTTTATTTATTACCGCTGGAGAATTGCCGTGTTTCTTTGTCAAGATCTAGCCGTTCATGGAAGACCCGCCAATTTTTAGGCTGGTTTTATTTCGGTTTTTTGATGCCTGCTTACTCTAGTTGAATGTGCTTTTTCGCTAATAGAGAGCAG
>JBEKBU010000095.1:0-14122 GCA_050015235.1 Methylomonas sp.
GGCATTCTCAATTATGAGCGCTCAGCAAGCAAAATACACGCTCTGGGTACGAAAAATCGCAGCGTTCGTAAACGGCCCAGACTCCGGCGTTATGAAAAATGCGAGTTTTCTTTCAGACACTAATTAACATTAATTTATCTTCACAAGACCGGGAAACACCGCTCCCAAGCCTTTAGTAATAAACTCCACCGCGATAGATAAAATGATCAGCCCAAATACGCGCGTGATTACATTCATACCTGTTCTGCCCAACAAATGTTCAATTTTTTCGGCCAGCAGCAAACAGATCAGCACCATGCCCGCTACCGTGGCAATCACGCCGGCCAACAGTAAATCATGATGCCCCGCCGGATTCAGATTATGATTTACTATCACGCTACTGATGGCGCCGGGGCCACTCAAGAGAGGAATCGCCAAAGGCACGACGGCGACCGATTCTTTATCGAACGACTCTACCCGTTCCTCCGGCGTATTTCTGGAGCGGTCATTTGCTGCTTTGAGCATGGAAATTCCCATTAAAAATACGACAACGCCGCCCGCAATCTGAAAGGCGGGAATACCAATACCGAACAGTTCCAGGATGTACATGCCGCCAGTCAAGGCGGATAACAACATTACCGCCACCGACAGGGCGCAAATACAGGCGATATTGCGCCGCTCCTGGGAATTCCGATGTTCAGTCAAGTTAATAAACAACGGGATCGCGCCGATAGGATCGACCACCGGCAAGAGACCGGCCAATAGCTTAATATACTCTTCAATGTCCACTATCAAGGTGATTTCCCAGCAAGGGTATGTAAAATCATAAGCTTTTATCACAATACATTTGATGCTCGGCAAAAACTATGAATATCATGATAATCCCGGTTTGATTCAAATTCGATCTAATAATGCTGGTAACCAGCGTGTCCATCAGGCTAGGCATAATATTCGCCGCTATGGAAATCACACCGGCCCCACCGACTGAAAGTTTGGGCCATGTTAATGTAACATTTTCGGAATATACCGAAAAAGGCCGGCCTAGTCGACTAGTTTTATCAAAAAATTAATTAAACTATCAAAAGCTTGCCGAAAGCTAACCACCTTGGCTTTTGGCTCCGGAGCCAAAAGCCGAATAGTTGACATTAGCTTAAAATTCGCTGAATAGTTACCTTTCAGCTACCTTGATAGCCGACTACTTTCAAACGATAACCGACGCATGATTCGGTAATCAAAAACTTGGGTCGGGCCGGATCGGTTTCCAATTTATGGCGGAGCTGGCTCATATAAATCCGCAGATAGTGTGTTTTGTTTTGATTCGACTCCCCCAAACTACCGGTCAGACTTTAAAATTTAATAAGGAATAATTAATTACTTTTATTTTCGATTTTTTATATTCCGTTTATTTGTTTATCACGTTTTCTTACGATTTTTTTATGAGTAGTCCGGTACATTATGCACTGAGTAATTACGAACGCTTGCGTTGGTTTAATCTCTTTTTTTCTTTTAGCGAGATTACCGATGAATACAGGTTATGTAATTAAACATTGCCTGGCGAACGAACGGATACTTTTTTATTGCGATCAAGACTGCCGCCGATGACTGTCAATGATAGATATCCGGAGTCAACGTCCTAGAGGAGGGCAATATGCAAAATTCGAAAAATTTATACCGGGATATTCTGACAGGCTTTTGCTTTTTAGTCGGCGTATTCGGATTTATGTCCGGGGAGTTTTATATCTCCACCCTGCTGTTGGGACTTTCCAGCTTTATAAGTAATCTCGATTTCAGCCAGCCGTTACACATGTGAATGGTTCTCTTCCATCTTGGTTAACAAAGCAGCTCTTAGGAAATTAAATTCGGCATAACCGGGTCAGCGCCGGTCGAAGTCGAGTATTTAGGGACATAAGAAACGTCGGGGAAATATCGGACAAGCCCGGCGTCCATGCCGCGCAAACCTCTGCTGGGCGGGCGTCAAAAGACAATGTTGTCCGCTTTTGGCGGGGGTTTATAGCCGGGTTTAACTACCTATTGAAACAAACCGTTTGGCGGGCTGTACCGGTATGGCGTGACTGGAATGGCTAATACGGTTCTCGCCGTCAAAATAAACCAGCTTCGGTTTATAATCTTTAAGCTCCTGCTCATTAAGGCTGGCGAAAGCGCAGACTATGATCAAGTCCCCAGGACAAGCCAACCGCGCCGCGGCGCCGTTAATGGAAAAAACGCCGGAATTCTCTTCAGCGCGTATCGCATAGGTCGTAAAGCGTTGACCGTTATTAATATTGTAAATATGGATTTGTTCGTATTCCCTGATGCCTGAAAAATCCAGGATCTTGCTGTCAATAGCACAGGAACCTTCGTAATCCAACTCCGAATGCGTAACACGCGCCCGGTGTAACTTAGCTTTTAGCATGTTAATGTGCATAGTAGACAACTTTATATAGATGACTAGGGGAGGCGATTATGCCTGAATTCGTTGCGGCTATCAAATTTATGCATAGCTTTTACATGTTCTTAGAGTCTTTTTTAGCTGTTTGGTTTACTAAAACATAAATTATCTATCAGACGCGTCGTACCCAGCCATGCCGCGATCAGCAGCACTAAATTCTGATCGTCCGGATTGGGCGGTAATAAATCGCCGCCCCGGCATAGATGAAAATAATCCGGATTAAAACCGGCTTGCCGCAAAATTTGCGTTTGTTCGGCAAGCAAAGCCGAATAGTCGCTCCGGCCCGCCATTATACTGGCATGCACATGACATAAAGCTTGATAAAGCATGGGCGCTAGCGCCCGTTGTTCGGGCGTTAAATAATTGTTGCGGGAGCTCATCGCCAAGCCGTCCGCTTCCCTGACCGTAGCAACGCCTTGCAGCTCAACCGGAATGTTCAAATCGGCAATCATGCTGCGCACCACAACCAGTTGCTGATAATCCTTTTCGCCCAATAGCAATAGATCCGGTTGCACGATATTTAACAACTTGCAGACAATCAAGGCTACGCCGTCGAAATGACCGGGACGGCTGGCGCCGCAATGCAAAACTGACAATTCCCTGACGCTCACGGTCGTTTGCGCGGCATGAGGGTACATTTCGGCTATACCGGGTAAAAACAAAATATCGGCGTTGTTTTCCTGTAGCGCGGTCTGATCCTGCTGTTCGGTACGCGGGTAGCTGTTAAAGTCTTCGTTTACGCCAAATTGCGCTGGATTAACAAAGATACTGACGACCACTTTATCCGCTTTTTGTTTGGCGGTGGTAACCAATTGCAAATGTCCGGCATGGAGATTACCCATGGTCGGTACAAAAGCCAGACTTAGCCCGGCTTGCCGCCATTGGCGGATACAGCTTCTCAAGGCTTTGATAGTAGTGATCGTCTGCATGTGGACTCAGTAACAATGTTCGGAATCCGGATATTCTCCGGATTTTACCGCCAGATAATAGCGCTTTACCGCATCCGCGATTCCATCGGCTCCGGCTAGAAAGTTTTTTGCAAATTTTGAGGGGGCGCCCCTATTTAAGCCTAGTATATCGTAAAGCACCAACACTTGGCCGTCGCAGGCTGAACCGGCGCCGATACCTATGACCGGAATCGTCGATTGTCGGCATATTTCCGCGGCCAATTCGGCGGGTACGCATTCCAGAATTAATAAACCGGCGCCGGCCTGTTCGATCTTTTTAGCGTCGTCCAGAATCCGTTGCGCTTCCGAAAGCTCCCTACCCTGAACTTTAAAATTCCCGACGCGGTTAATGTGCTGAGGCAGCAATCCCAAATGCCCGCATACCGAGAAGCCTTGCTCCACCATAAAAGCGATGATATCCGGCTTGGCGCCTTCCAATTTAACCATTTGCGCGGCGCCGGCCTGCGTGAGCCGGGCGGCCGTTTGCACGGCTTGTTCCGGTGTCGCGTAACTGGCGAACGGCATATCGGTAATCATGAACGCCCGCTTTCTGGCCGAGGCGACGATACGGCTGTGATAAACCATATCGTCCACGGTTACCGGTAATGTGTTAGCATGGCCTTGAATGACCATACCCAGTGAATCGCCGACCAACAAGATTTCAATACCGCATTGATCCAGCACCGCGCTAAAACTGGCGTCGTAAACGGTCAGGCAGGCAATTTTCTCGCGATTGCGTTTCATGGCCTGCAAATCCGAAATTGTCAAAGTTTTGGAATCCGTATACAAACTCATGATTCAATTCTCCTTAAACCGACCGGCGGGCAGGCGGCAAGCAAGTCTTTGAGGCGGCCTTTGCCGGGAATGATTAATTCCGCATCGGCAATATCCGCCAACGGATATAAAACAAAACCGCGATTCGTCATTTCAGGGTGCGGCACCTGTAAATTAGGCTGATTAATAATCTGATTATAATATAACAAGATATCCAAATCCAAGGTTCGGGCGCCCCAATGCTTTAAACGGACGCGGCCGTGCATGTTTTCTATTTGTTGCAATTCAGCCAATAGCTCTTGAGCCGATAACCCGGTTTTAATCCGCATGACCGCATTGACATAATTCGGCTGGTCTTGCGGTCCCAGCGGCAAACTGTCGTACATCGGCGAGAAAGCCGCCAACTCACTATTTTTCAACGTTACCAGGGCATTACGGGCTTGGATAATATGTTGCTCCGGATTATCGAGATTACTGCCTAAACCAATATAGACTTCATACCATTTTTTCAACAAAGTCATTCCTGATTAACCGGTTTGGCCCTGGAGCGGTAACGCCCGGATTTACGGTGCGATTTAACCTGGCTACCTTTAGAAGGGGTGGTCATTTTGCAGCGCAAGTCTTCATCCGCGTTTTGAAATTCCGTCCACCACTCCACCAGCCCCGGATCGGCGCCGCCGGTTTCCGCCCTAAGCTGCAAAAAATCGTAGGCGGCTCTAAATTTCGGTTGTTCCAGTAAACGGAAAGGTCTGACGCCTACGGTTTTTGAAAATTTGTTCTGCATAAACCAGACATCGCGCATGGCTTGGGTAATGTGGCGCGGCATGGCGGTAATTTTAATTTGTTCGCCTAACACCAGATTTGCGGCGTTTTGATAAGCAATTGTGTCATTTTCACCGGCCAGAGTGCGCTTCTTAACCTCCATTTGCAGTGGCTCCCATAGTATAGCCGCCAATAAAAAATAAGGCGTCAAGCTTTTTCCTTCGGCAAACCTCTGGTCCGAGTTATCCAGCGCCCTAATCAGAAATAGACGGGGGAAATCCTGCTCCTGAGTTTCCAGGCATTTATCCGTGGCCGGAAACAGCATAGCGAATAAACCGTAATGCCTCAGCATTTCAAAGGTCTGTAAACCATAGCCGGCCAGAAATAATTTCAGCATCTCATCATAAAGCCGCGCCGCCGGTATGCTTTTTAATAATTCGGCCGAATCGTGAATAGATTGTTTGGTATCCGGATGCAAACTAAAACTTAATTTGACCGCAAAACGAATCGCCCGCAGCATGCGGACCGGATCTTCGCGGTAACGGGCGGCCGGATCGCCGATCAGACGTAATATGCCGTCGGCGTGATCCTGCATGCCGCCCGTGTAATCGACGACCGAGAAATCGCGAATATTGTAGTAGAGCGCATTGACTGTAAAATCACGCCGCCAGACATCCTGCTCCAAAGTGCCGAAAACATTATCGCGCAGCAAACGGCCGTCTTCATGTACGACTTGCTGATCGGATTCATCCGGTTCGGAACCGCGAAAAGTGGCGACCTCAATAATTTCGCGGCCGAAAAACACATGAGCGAGGCGGAAACGGCGGCCTATAATGCGGCAATTACGGAAAATCTGTTTGATTTGTTCCGGACTGGCGTCGGTGACCACGTCAAAATCTTTCGGTTCGCGTCCTAAAAGCAAGTCGCGGACGCAGCCGCCGACTAGATACGCTTCAAAATCGGCTTTTTTCAGGCGTAGTAACACTTTTAAAGCATTTTCGCTAATTTTGGAACGAGAAATGCAATGTTCGGGACGCGGATAAATCTTCACCTCATTTTTTTCCGGTTTTACAGCAACGGCATGAGAAAAGATTTTTTTAAAGAAAGTTAAAATGATACGATTCCTTTGTTGATACTATCTATCGTGTCGTCAGGCATTTTATTAAACGCCAAACGTCTCAAAAAATTTTAGCACTATTATCATAACATCTAGCCGGATATCAGCTCAATGAACTGTTTCTTTCAAATTATCTGCTAATATAGTAAAATTGAAATATATGACTGTCCGCGCGTTAAAATTGTATGCGCCGTAGCCGTTTATATATTTGAATTTAGAGCTGAGCCTTAACTTAATTTACAACAAATCAGCCTTTATCAGCACGGGGCGCTGGCCGCCACTTCATTCTCTTGGGGGGATTTATGTTAAAAAAACTACTCA
The DNA here is from genome assembly GCA_050015235.1 of Methylomonas sp. Classification (GTDB taxonomy): domain Bacteria; phylum Pseudomonadota; class Gammaproteobacteria; order Methylococcales; family Methylomonadaceae; genus Methylomonas. Next base: position 6,350 of record JBEKBU010000095.1, read on the forward strand.
ATGGTCTTATCGATCAACCTGTTTTTACCAGTCTGTTTGTGGCTGATTTTCTGATACTGCTCTTTCACAGACCGCCGTTTCTGTTCTCGGTTGTCATGGTAGGCGCATTAGTGGCCATGAGCATGTATTTAGGCCAAAAATTGGAATTATTCAACAAATAATTGCAAAACCGGCCGGGTAAATTTCTTGAGTCCCGCAATGGGAAGATGGACGATTGCGCTCCCGGTTTTCGGCGTAGACTCGCCGCGATTTGTTACGACGCCCTGCTGCTGGCGGCGGTTCTATTTTTAGCCGCCGCGCTAATTTTACCGTTTAACGCCGGCCAGGCGGTTTCCGCCGAAAATTCTTTTCATATCCTGCTTTACCGAAGCTATCTGCTTTTAGTCTGCTTTATTTATTACGGCTGGTTTTGGGTTAACGGCGGCCAAACGCCTGGTTTACGCGCCTGGAGCCTAAAAGTCGCCACGTTCGACGGCAGACCGTTAAGTTGGCGGCAAGCGTTTTTACGTTTTGCAACGGCGGTACTATCCTGGGCATGTCTGGGCGCCGGCTTTCTTTGGAGCCTATTCGACAAGCATGGTTTATGCTGGCACGATTATCTTTCCAAGACCCGTCCATATCTCGTTAACCGAGAAAAGTAGGCATACCGCGAGCTGATTTGTTATATACTGGAATACACCCTTCATCTTTTCGATCCATCGGGAGATAACAATGAAAACAATAACTATAATGCTATCCTTGCTGGCCGTTTTGCCGGTATTTTCCGCCCACGCCGACATCAAACTTGAAGATAACTCGAAAATACTCGGCAAATGGAAAGTCAATTCCGAAGCGCTGGGATTGGATAAAGAAAAAAAAGCGTTGCATGTAAGCTGGGACTTTAAAAGTAACGGCACGCTGATGACCGTAGGCGAAGATTCGTTGGGCCGAACCAATGAAATGGACATTTCGATTAAATACAGCGTTGAAAACGGCGTCATAAAAAAACAGATTTCTCCCGGCCGCGAGAAATTCGAAGACTGCGTGGTCGTGGAAATGTCCGGCAAGGACATGGTTTTAAAATGCAGATCGTTGTATTTTTTTCTGAGCCGTTTCTAAAAGCTTCATCCGCCGTTTTTTACCGTTAATTACGACAGTTATGGCGGCGCTAGCCGCAAGTTGCGGCGTCACCATTGCAGTGCGCGTAATTTCGGAAATTTTTTCCGCTGGTGCTCATGCATGCGGGTCATGACGTTGACCAAGGCCTCCAAAGCATCGAGTATGTAAGGGCCTTTGTTCAACATGACGCATTCGGCTCTAACCGCCATTGCCGCATCCGTAAATTCCGGCCTGGACTTCGCGCCTTTTTTGGCTATGGACTCCAGCACTTGAGTCGCCCAAATCACCGGAACGTGCGCCGCTTCGCAAAGCCATAACAGCTCTTCCTGAATTTCCGCCAATCTGGCGCTACCCAGCTCGACCGCCAAATCGCCTCTGGCTATCATGATGCCGAGGCTATGCCGGCCGATAGCGCCCAATATGATTTCCGGCAAGTTTTTTACCGCCCGGTTAGTTTCAATTTTGGCGATAATAGGCAGATCGGTGGCGCTCCGCTTGGCCAGTTCGCTTATCAGGCATTCCATATCCGCCAGCGACTCCACAAACGAAAAACCGATCAAATCGGCGTGGGCGCATGCGAAATCCAGATCTTCCAGATCTTTTTCGCTCAGGCAAGGCAACGCCAGATCGGTTTCGGGAAAGTTTATGCCCTTATCGCTGAGAATGTTGACGCCATTGCCGCGAGCTCTGACCACCCGCAACAAAGCGCCTTTTTTGGAAATTTTTTCAACTTTCGCGCCGAGCTTGCCGTCATCGATCCAGACCGGATCGCCAATTTGCAGACGCTGGACGGCTTCATCCAAAGTGCAGCCTATTTGCGCCGGTTTTAACAGAACGCCTTGATCGTCATATTCCGCCGGCTGACCGGGAACGCTATTTCCGGTTAGAAGCAGCATATCGTCATGATAGAGTAGAATTTTCTTAGGCTCGCCTTCAAATGCGCCAATAGCGCAAACATCCGCAATCGCAGCCGCCGGCTGCGCGTCATTTACCAAGCGTACTTCGGATTCGGACGCCAGATAACTGTTTTCCTGGCATTTTGCCAGTAATGCCTGCCCGGACAATGCTTTTTCGACAATTAAGCGGCGTTCTTTCCCGCGCGCATCATGAAATGCAAGTTCGGTGCCCACGGTTAATTTGGAAAAGAACCAATCGGGAAGCGTAATCTGAAAGAAATCCGCCGGCTGCCTCATGATAGGTTTGGACGCCGAAGTACAAAGCAAAAGCCGGCCCGGGGCGATACAATTACCGTAGCTATCGCGCTTAACCTTGATATGATAAACGGCGGGGCCTTGCTCGATTTCGCCGGTTCTGATTTTGTGGCCGGCCAAGTCCATCAATACCCGGCAACCGCGGCCGGTCTCCGCTTCCGCCCGCCGAACATTCCTGATCATGGCTAACCAAATGGCCGGGTTGTCGTGGGCGCAATTGATGCGCGCGCCAGTCATGCCTTTATTCAGCAAAGTTTGTATCAATTCATAATCCCAGGCGGCTTCCGTCGCCAATGTCACCATAATATGCGCCTTACTCTTTTCGAAAAAAGGGCCGAACAGTTCTATGCTGTGTTGTTCAAGTAATTGCTGACCGCGAATAAATCCGTATTCGCTTGGATTCTTACCGGTAGCCGCGTCCGGCGCATGGGTGGCGCGTTTCAACAAATCGATAACCGCATCCAGGGTCGACAGCACTGAAGACTCGGCTCTGCCTAGAGAGGAAAGCCCCACTTGCGCCAAGCGTAGTTGCAAATGGCGCAGATCGAACTGTCTAAGCGCTAAATACTGGGCAAGATTAATCGCGCTTTTGGTAAATACCCCGGAACGGTAAAATTCCGCATATTTCTCAAGGCGTATGTTCGCGTTCCCGAATACGCTATTACGTATTTCGCTGACGTCTTTCAACAACTGTTTCAATACATCCAAATACGGATCTTCGTCGATTAAAGGCTTTGCGAATTCATTCATTTAAATGACCTGTTCAAGTAAGCGCGGATATGTTTGCGGATAAAATTCTACTGATTCTTCCGGCGGTTGGCTATTGTAAGTACAGCCGGGGTTTTTTATGTCTCTTGGAGAGTCGGTAACGTATAATAGACTCTCGCCCCGTATAGAATGCAGCTTGAGGATAACCGAACATGGCTTGCGACGAAAATCTGGTTGAACGCATCCGGCAAGAACTTAACATTATGCCTGAATACGGTGAAAAACGCATGTTCGGCGGCGTATGCTTTACCCTTAACGGAAACATGCTTTGCGGCGTGGTTAAAGACAAATTAATGGTTAGAGTAGGGCCCAGCGCTTACGACGAAGCTTTGAAGCAGCCGCACGCCAGAGTCATGGATTTTAGCGGCAGGCCCATGCGCGGTTATGTTTTTATCGCCGGGGCCGGGTTGGCGGAGAATGAAAGTCTTTCGTATTGGCTTGGCTTAGCGGTAGACTTTGTTGGGACGTTGCCGGTTAAAGTAAAACCAAGGCCGCGGGCTGGGTAGATATAAACAGGTAGGAAAGATAGAGTTCTAGCTCCACCGGCCACAACATTCGCTTGATCCGGACAATTGAGGTTTTTTTGTCCAAATTCTAGCAAACGCTCGGCCGGTTTTGGGTAAGCCAATCAACCGTTCAATTTTTGTTGGCCGTCTGCAAAGCGCCCGCGGCGACAGTTTCCGCTTTTTCAGAGTCGGCTAGCCATCAACGAAAGTTAAGCGGAAAAACCAAATTGATGCCGGGCGATTGCGGAGGCGTGTAGTATACAGGAGGCGGAACGTATACCGGTTGCGCATAACCATAGGGTTGCGGATATGCGGGTCGGTATCCGCCGTATCCATTTCCGTAACCTTCACGCCGCCTCCAATCGTCGCGATCGCCGCCACGCCAGCCACCGTCGCGATCGCCTCCTTGCTCTCTCCATCCGTCTCGGTCCGCGAGCACTGACGATACAGGCAAAAGGCTTAGCGTCGACGCAATAATGAGTCCAATTACGAACTTTCTTCCGATCGACCTAAAAAGTCTGGTTTTACAAATTAAAGTTTCCATTTTGACCTTCTGTTTTGGAATGTTTGATGCGACTATAAATCTCGCCCTGAAATTGTTTGCATAGCATGGAATCGATACTCGCAATTACTGGCCGGCGGATTCCTTGTGGCCCTTTTTGTGCTTATTTTTATGAACGCCTTCCCGGAACAAAATATCGGCTTCCTTTTTCTGGGTATCCGACATGCTGCCGTAAAGGTCGGCAAAAACCGGAGTCAGTTTTTTGATCCCATTTGCATGGGCTTCCGCAATCTCGGCATAGGATTTAAGATCATCAACAGCCGTCATGGTTTTGGCGTGTTCAACCCTAGTTTGAGTCAATTCGTCCATCGTTTTGGCGTCTTCAAGCATTACCTGGGCAACCTTCGACCACAGTTCTTCCTGTCCCGAAGTGATTTTTAACTTGGCATGCATATCTTTAATGCGCATTTCAGCTCGATCTTCGTGAGCGTCCTTGTCAACGGCGAGCGCCATGCCCGGCGTAAAAAACAGGCTGGCGGCCAGTGCGGCCGAGGTAATAAGCTGTGCGCTTGCATGGATAAATCGATTGTCGCTTAATTTCACGTTTATTCTCCGGAAGTATTCAAGATTCGATAGTATAAATTATAGGCGCGCTCTTTTATAGGCTAATGTTACATATTCCGGCTCAAGCCGAGCGCTCAGGCTGCAAACCGCTTTAGCCGCGGGCGCGTGAGCGCTTGAAAATCATTGACCGGTCTCTTAACGCCGAAATCCAGTCAGTGCTTTTCTAACCCGAGTGCGGCTAGTCGTGAAAATTAGATTTTGAATGGCGTTAACAAATCGAATTTGTTCGCCGCCAGTTAACTAGGATTAAATCTTAATGATATTCAAGTATTGCGCCCCCTATTTTCCTATTGTTTCATATGATGAAACAAATTATGATCAAAATTAACTATTGCAATTATTTGTCAAACCTATAGATTAGGGATTCTTATTTAAAAGAGATATTCAATCAAGGAGCTAGAATGGAAAAGATAAAATTTACTTTATCTTTAAAATTTAAAATATGGGTGCTGATAGGATTACTGGCGACGGCGGGTTTGACTTTTGCGGATGTACTCAACAATTTGACGCCGAGTTCTTTTCCATTAGCTGTAGCCGCTTGGCTATTTTTGGCTTTCATCATGGGCGGCCTAGCCTTGCATAAACGTGACAAAGAGTAACTTGTTTTCATGTTCCGATGATTGGAAAATAGAACGAAGCATTAATTCTTCTCCACAGCCGATGCGTCTGATGAGCATCCCAATCTCCCCTTGCCGTAGCAATCACACCAACCGGCCGTTTTTGTAATCAGCCAGCGCCTGCTCGATTTCCTCTCTGGTATTCATCACAAAAGGCCCGTATTGAACGATGGGCTCGCCTAAAGGCCGCGCGGCGAGTAACAAGAAGGCCGCCGCTTGTGCTCCGGCATGTATTTCTATGCGGTCTCCGCCGGAGAGCACCCCAGCCGCTTGCGCTTCCAAGCTGCGTCCATTGGCCGCTGGGCCAATCGCTACTTCACCTTCATAAGGATAAACAACGGCGTTTTGGTCTGTAATCATCGCGAGCTCAAAGCGCCCGCCCGCGGGAAGCCGTACATCCAGGAACAGGGCTTGGGCGCTTATGCCCTGAATCGGCCCTAAAATAGTCTCCCCGGCAATTTCCGCGGCGCCTGCAATCACTTTAACTTCGCCACCGCCGGCCAGTTTGTGCACGGGAATTTGTTCCGGCTGCACATCCTGGTAACCGGCGGGTTTCATTTTCTCCTTGGCGGGCAGATTAATCCAAAGCTGAAAACCGCGCATACGCCCGCTTTCCTGCTGGGGCATTTCGGAGTGAATAATGCCTCGGCCCGCCGTCATCCACTGCACGCCGCCGCTCCTTAAATCGCCCTTGTTGCCCAGATGGTCCTGATGCAGCATGTGTCCGTCCAAAATATAGGTGACGGTCTCAAAACCACGATGCGGATGATCGGGGAAACCGGCAATGTAATCGTCGGCATTCGCCGAGGAAAATTCGTCCAGCAACAAAAAAGGGTCAACCCGTAGCGTCTGTGTTTGCCCCAGGCTACGGCGCAACTTGACGCCGCCGCCATCGGAAGTAGGGACGGATAGTATGACTTGTTCAAGCGTACGTGTACTCATATGTCGCTCCTGATTATGGCGGACGGCGGCAGGATAACCCGCCGCCAAGGTTTATCCGGCGTCAGCCAGAAGATGAAACCGGATCACAACTTCATTGGCGACTACATCAAAGTCGGCCCAAGCGCCGTCGCCAATGGCAAAGTCGGACCGGTTCAGGGTAAAGCCGCCGTCAAAAACACCGGCATTGTTTTGCCGGCTATAGGTAAAATCGGCCGCTATCTCCTTTGTTCTGCCTTTGATAGTCATTTTCCCGCTCACTTGATAACGGTTTCCACCCAGGGCTTTAATCTGCGTGGATATAAAATGAGCCTGGGGAAAAGCTTGCGTGTCGAACCAAGCCTGTTTGCTTATCTCGTCGTTGGCTTCTTGGTTACCGGCGTCGATACTGGCCATATTCATATCAAACACCGCCTTAGCTGACGCCGGCTTATCCGGATCAAAACTGAACTGGGCGGCGAATTTTTTTAAGCGTCCGGCAACCGGCGCGCCCATCTGCTTGTAGACAAACTCCACGCTGCTGCTGTCGACCAGAATACGGCTAAATTCCTCGGCTTGAGCAAAAGGCGTTAAAGCAAGGCTGACAAGCAATAGCGGCGGAAAAGTTTGTTTCATGATGACTACTCCGGCAAGGAAATAAGTTCAAGATTCATGGCGAAACCACATCCGGGAGAGCACTTCATCCTTGTCGAAAAAACGATGTTTAAGCGCCGCGCCGGCGTGACCGGCCACCAGCGCAAGCAACAGATAATTAAGACTCTGATGCACGATTTGCAACACCTCCCCCAAAGGCTTATCCTTGCTCAACAGATCAGGTATCGGCAGAACGCCAAAATAAACCGTCTGAAATCCCTTGGCCGAACTCATCAGCCAGCCCGAAAGCGGAATGGCGACCATTAAAATATACAGTGCGGCGTGACCGGCATGGGCCGCCAACCGCATGGCGGGCGAAGTTGTAGCCGGTAATTCCGGCGGACGATGAGTGAATCGCCAGACTAGCCGTATAATCACCAGCAAAAAGGCGGTCACGCCGGCCCATTTATGCCATGAATAGATTTGCAGTTTCCAGGGCGACAAAGGCAGGTCGCTCATATAATTGCCTACGGCAAACAAAGCAATCAACAACAAGGCCATCAGCCAATGCAGGCAAATAGCAATAGTAGTGTAATGTTTATTGTTCATGGTTGTTTACTCGAATCACGGAAACTGGCGATATTTAACTACTTATTCGTACGATAAAAAAGCATAATAATTGAGTAGTTTTAATCAATTATTTGGATAGATCCTTTAATTGAATATAAGAGTTCGTATTGCTTAAAACGCAGTAGGATGGCGACTTAAATCACAAAGTACTTAACAATTGTTCGGCTGTCAGAATCCGGCAAGCAAAAGCATCCGCCAGACACAGCAAATCCTGATCGCCGCTGATCAAAAAATCGGCATTTCCGGCAATCGCCAGTTGCAGGAAGGGAATGTCAAATTCGTACCGGCAAGCCGGTGTTTGAGGC